>NZ_JBNCMT010000015.1:0-118393 GCF_049846925.1 Brevibacillus nigriterrae | reverse complement strand
AATTGCAACAAGAGAGTCGATTCGAGTTTCTTTAAAAATAATGCTTGAATGCTCCAAAATCGGCATTCCGTAAAGTTTTGTATCCAAGAGTTTATTAGCTCTGAGTAAGTAATCAAAGTACTCATCACCATTAACATTGGAAAACTTGGGGAATACAAATCCTGTCAAGTATCTGCAATTCTCACCAAGTAAATGGGAGATCCTCATTATTTGGTTAGGTTCACGTACCCTTACGAAAATTAACGGAACATCAGAAAGGTGAATCTTGCCATTCTTAATAAGCAACCCCAGTTGGTTTATTAGTGCCGCCAAAGAATTCTCCGCAAAAGCAACTTGGTTATCTCCAATAGCATCCTCTAAACAAAGAACGATGGAGATGAGCCCTTTGTGTTTATTCATTGCAATATCCTCTACAATCTGTTTTCTAGTTGCTGGCATATAGAGAACTGCCCCAAGTGCATGAGCTAACAATTCTTTTTCGGAATCCTTGGTAAAATTGGTTGGCATTTCATGAAAGATAGATTGTTGATCTTCAAGAGATAAATATTGAAAGTATCTCAAATGATATACTCCCCTCTAGTCAGCTCATTCTCTTAGTTTTGCTTTCCTTATATTTTTGTTCGTATTCCTGAATTTGGTCTTTGGTCCAGACAGGTCCTGATGAGAGATATTGAATAGGTTGAGGGAAGTTAGGTATTTTGCGGTGAGTCTTATGTATGTACGATGAAACTTTCCCTTTTTTCCATCCTAAATATTCTTCAACGTCTTTGTTTGACATTAACTCTGGGATATAAGTATCAGTTACAAATAATACCCCTCTTTCAACGGTAGATGCGGGCTTGTAGTACTCTTCCACATGTTTTCCGCTTTCTACTACAGTGCTTTCGAATCTTTGATAACATTTGTCTCGTCCACATCCAGTACAATGTACCTCTTTCTTTGGACCTAAAACGACTACCTCAGTTATTCGCTGATAAATAATACAGGTACTGCATTCCAAACAAACAACCTTATAATCAAACACTTTCAATGTAAAGCACCTACTTCTTGTGCCAAAATGTGACAAAAAATGATTTTTTTAATTCTAAAGTACCATAAAAGTTTACAAAGTCAACCAATTCTGGAGATAAACTATGTCAAATTTAGGTGATATGATAGAATAAATGGTAGAATTCGACAACTAGAGTGTGAAAATTAAAAAATATGGAGGAGAAAAAAGATGAGTTATGCTATGAATGTCAAAAATTTTTTCAACAAAACGGGGTCAACATTGCTAGATGCGGTAAAAAAGTTTAAAAACAAAAACTTTATGGAAGCTATTGTAGCAGGATGCGCTTTAGTAGCTGCTGCTGACGGGCAAATCAGTTCAGAAGAAAAACAAAAAATGTCTGGGTACATAGGCAGAAGTGAAGAATTAAAAGTTTTTGATATGAATGAGGTTATTACTTCATTTAATAAGTTTGTTGGCAACTTTGAGTTTGACCACGGTGTAGGAAAAGCTGAAGCTCTTAAGGTAATTGGCAAGTTCAAGGATAATTCCGAGGTAGCCCGTGTAATCGTAAGTGTTTGTTGCGCGATCGGGGCAGCAGACGGAGATTTTGATAGTAAGGAAAAAGAGGTAGTCCGAGATATCTGCCGCACATTAAATTTAAACCCAGCTGATTTTCAACTATAAAAATGAATCCCCCACTTCATATGAGTGGGGGATTTCTTCCATAATTATTAGGAAAATCTACTATTTAGTTGTCATGATCCTCTCATCTCTCTCATAGATTGAAATATCTGCAATCTGACTAGAGAAGGAGAGAATTCCGTGAGACAAATCGTCGATCCGCTTGCCACTCTGTTCTCATCGCAAACCATGGCCCACCTGGAGCAAATGAACATGCCTTATCTGGGGTTTCACATGCTCCGTAATTGTCTAACACAGAAGCTGCTTGGCGACAGTGAAGGTCCGATTCTCTACTGGTTGGGAAAAGATATCGGGTCCCAGATTTCACTCCAATCTGCCCACGATCTGATCCTGCCCTTTATCCGGCTTGGGCTTGGCAAATTGGATTTGCTGGAAGAGCGAGAGCAATTGTATCGTTATTCCCTGACGCACTCTGTCTTCACACATATGGAACAGGAGCGGTTAGAACGCTCTTTACTGCTTGAATGTGGCATCATCGCAGGAGCAATCTCTCACTGGCTCCAAAAGGAAGCCAATGCCCAACTGGAGCTACTGACGTCTGACAAATCCAAACATTTTGATGTTCATATTATCATATCTGTTGGTGACGTATTGTTCACGAACCAGCGATTGTAACATTCCTTTTCGCAAAAAACGGGGCAACAATCCGTCCCATGCGAGTAAACTCAACCAAAAAACCGTCATGGCCAAACTTGGAATCGATAGTATGGAACTCCACCGGAATTTGGTGCTTGCCGATACAGCCTGCCATCTCTTCCTGATGTTCAATCGGATAGAGCAAATCATTTGTAATTCCGATCATCAGTACACGGGCGGCAATTCTGGACAAGGCCTGCTCAATCCCGCCTCGGCCTCTCCCGATATCATGCGAGTCCATCGCCCGCAAAAGACAGAGATAGCTGTTGGCGTCGAACCGGTCAACAAGTTTTTCTCCCTGATACCGGAGATAGCTTTCTATCTGATAGGTGATATCCGCTGAAGATGCCCCTGTTTCCTGTTGATAACTTCGCCCAAAGCGCTCTTCAAACAACTCGGCCGTGCGATAGGTAATCATTCCGAGCATGCGGGCAACCGCCAGTCCTCTGGTAGGCCCTGCACCAGGGTAATAATCTCCCCGATTCCATTCCGGGTCGTTTTTGATCGCTTGGCGTCCGACATCATTGTAAGCAATACTGATCGCAGACAAACGGGAACAGGTGGCAATCGGCACGACCAACTCCATCATCTCTGGATATTCGACGGCCCATTCGTATACCTGCATACCTCCCATCGATCCGCCTATTACCGCATACAATTTGGCTATTCCCAGTGCATCAATCAGGCGGCGCTGAGCGTGTACCATATCCCGGATCGTCACAACCGGGAAGCGTGAACCATATGGTTGATTCGTATCAGGATCGAGACTTGCCGGTCCTGTAGAGCCATAACAACCTCCCAGAACATTGCTGCACACGACGAAATATTCATTTGTATCGATTGGCATACCGGGCCCGATCAGCCCTTCCCACCAACCAGGACGCTTCTCATCACCTACAGCATACACATCGCCCGTCAGTGCATGGCAAACAAGGATGGCATTCTCCCGTTCAGGATCATAGACACCATATGTTTTGTAACCGATATCTACCTGTTTGAGCACTTCTCCCGATTCCAACTGCAAGTCACCAATTCCTATTTTTTGCAAAGTTATCCCCCCTGACCCGGATGGTACGATTCACACCAAAACGGTATTGACCGTTTTGGTGCCCGCAAGCGGTCGTATCCACTTTTATGATAAACGTCGAGACGTTTTTCACATCCGAAAAAATAAAAAACCCCTCTTCTGCGAAGAGAAGAGGGGGTGTATGTTCCGGTTGGCCAGATACCCGCTCTTATCTTCCAAACGCCATGAATCATGCGCCTGCTGGATTTAGCACCTCTCCGCCGAAGCGGGGTTGCCGGGTTTCATCGGGCCAGTCCCTCCACCACTCTTGATAAGAGTTTTTCAATTGTTTTCATCATACGATTGGGAGGGCTTACCTGTCAATGTAGAAAATAGAGCGGATGTTATACGCCGTGTACTACTGCCTGCTCTGCCACATCCAACCCGAAAGCCGTATGCAGGGTTGTAACAGCAAGGTTGGTATAGGCTGCTGGAATTACACACGAAATTTTGATATCGGAAGTAGAAACCATTTTAATGGAAATTTGTTGTTCGGCCAGTTGACGGAACATCTCGGCAGCAACCCCTGGATTGGTCACCATGCCCGCTCCAACGATCGAAACCTTTGTCAGTTCTTCCTCGTGATCTACACTCTCAAAACCCAGTTCGGTGCGGTTTTGTTCCAACACTTGCAATGTTTTCGCCAGGTCCCCGGAGGCAACTGTAAAGGAAATGTTCGTTACCTTTGCTTCATAGGAGCTTTGGATAATAATATCGACGTTTACCTGTGCAGACGCAAGCGTATTGAACAGCCGGGAAAGTGTGCCTACTTGTGCTGGCATTCCTACCACGGTAATTTTTGCTACATCCTCATCATGTGCTACCCCGCTGATTACTCTTCCTGTTTCCATTGAAGACCCCTCCTCCACATACGTTCCATCTTCTTTTGTAAAGCTTGAGCGAACCACTAGACACACGCTGTACTTCTTGGCAGTCTCCACTGAACGAGGGTGCAGTACCCCTGCCCCAAGATTCGCAAGCTCGAGCATTTCGTCGTAAGAAATCCGGTCCAGTTTTTGCGCAGAAGGCACAACCCGTGGATCAGCGGTAAATACACCTGATACATCCGTAAAGATTTCACATTTATCTGCCTCAAGACTTGCGGCAAGCGCCACTGCGGTCGTATCGGAACCTCCACGACCAAGTGTTGTAATTTCACCATCTGGAGTGAACCCCTGGAATCCGGCAACGATGATGATTTTGCCTTCAGCCAATTCTTTTTTGAGACGTGTATGCTCGATATCCTGAATTCTTGCTCTCGAATGGTAGCTTTCCGTGGTGATTCCTGCTTGCCAGCCCGTGAGCGATACAGCCTCATAGCCCTTAGTTTGTAGTGTCATGGCAAGTAGCGCAATCGATACCTGTTCACCTGTTGAGAGCAGCATATCCATTTCACGCTCAGAAGGCTGCGCAGTAATTTGTTTGGCCATATCAACCAGTACATCCGTTGATTTGCCCATGGCGGAAACGACAACTACCACATCGTTTCCTTGTTCTTTGGTCTCTATGATTCGGTCAGCGACACGCTGCATTCTCTCGATTGTACCTACTGAAGTACCGCCGTATTTCTGAACGATTAATCCCACCTGGTTCCTCTCCCTTATCGTTATCGTTAACCACCCAACTCTGGGGGTCCCCGTACGTTTTAGTAACTCCTAGTAAAGTGTGCAAATCATCATGTATTTATAGCAAAAAAGGCAACGACGAGGATTGACCTGTCGCTGCCCTGATCTTGGACATACCAGTTCCTCCTTCCCTTGGACACGTCGGAGAAAGACTACGTCGAATAAACGCAGTTCTTTCATCCTCGGTGAGATAGCTCTCCATCGCAATATTGGATGTATATGGCGATGACAGTCCTGTGCTTGTTCAACACAGACCCAGCACAGCAGACTTCGGGTAGTCTGTTGCACTTCGGCGAATTCCCCTTTCCCTTGCCCTTCACAGATGCCCGCATCTCGGGGGGTACTCTTGGTTTTCGCGCCTCTACCTCACTCCAATAAAGGGAAGTGAGGTTTCATATTCAATTAGAACGGATTATAGCATGTGATGGCTTGGAAGTTCAATTACTTTTCGCTTTCCAACTTGCGAAGGGTTGAAATGATTTCACGAGCCAGCTTATCGCCGATGCCGAGCTGACGGAAATCTTCCACGCTCGCTTCCCGCATTTTGGCAAACGACCCAAAGTGTTTGAACAGCATTTTGCGCCGCTTTTCACCGATGCCGGGAATATCGTCCAACTGGGAACTAAGCATTGTCTTCCCTCTAGACTGGCGGTGAAACGTAATGGCAAAGCGGTGCACCTCGTCCTGAATCCGTTGCAGGAGATAGAACTCATAGCTGTCTCGCTTCAGCTCGACTGGCTCGGGAGGATCACCAAACAGCAGTTGTGCCGTTTTATGCTTGTCGTCCTTGGCTAATCCACACACGGGAATAAATAACCCCAGCTCATTTTCCAAAATATCCATGGCAGCAGAGATTTGCCCCTTTCCTCCGTCGATGACAACCAGATCGGGGAGCGGTTGATTTTCTTTTAGCAATCTCGTATACCGCCTGCGGATCACTTCACGCATGGAGCCGTAATCATCAGGGCCATCCACGCTTTTGATCTTGAACTTGCGGTACTCCTTCTTATCAGGTTTCCCATCAGTGAATACTACCATGGCGGATACTGGCTCTGTCCCTTGAATGTTGGAGTTATCGAAAGCTTCAATTCGATGCGGCACACCGATTCCCAATGCATGCCCCAGATTGTGAACAGCCTGAATGGTCCGAGCTTCATCTTTGGACATCAGGGCGAATTTCTCTTGCAAGGCGATACGGGCGTTTTCGATTGCCATCAAGACGAGTTCATGTTTTTTGCCTCGTTTCGGAGTTGCCACCTTCACATGCAGCCATTCCGAGAGAAGCTCCGGCTCACTTTGTTCCGGAAGCAATATTTCTTTCGGCAGTGCCTGCTGTTTTTCGTAATAAAACTGGGCAGCGAACGACATGAAGTCCTCGGTCTCATCTCCGTAATACGGAAACATCGACGTCTCTCGTTGGATCATTTTGCCTTTGCGCATATAGAAAACCTGTATACACATCCAGCCCTTTTCCACCGCAAACCCGATAATGTCCCGATCAACGGTATCCGTGAAGGTTACCTTCTGCTTCTCCATAACGGCTTCGATGTTGCGAATCTGGTCACGTAGCTCCTTGGCCCGTTCAAACTCCATCTCTTCTGCGGCCTGCATCATTTTCTCTGTCAGTTGCGTCTTCATCGCTTCGTGCCCGCCGTCAAGAAACTTGCAGATCCCATCAACGATACGCTCGTTTTCTTGGCTTTCCACTTCATAGACGCAAGGTGCCAGACATTGATTAAGATGGTAGTACAGGCAAACCTGCTTCGGCATGGTCTGGCATTTGCGCAGCGGATAGAGACGATCCAGGAGCTTCTTCACCTCTTGGGCTGCCCCCGCATTGGCATACGGCCCAAAATACTTCGCCTTGTCCTTGAGAACCTTGCGAGTAATTTCCAGCCGAGGGTGGGTCTCATTGGTGATTTTGATATATGGGTACGTTTTGTCATCCTTTAGCAGGATATTGTATCTGGGATTGTATTGCTTGATCAGATTGCATTCCAGAATCAAGGCTTCAATCGCAGATGATACAACGATATATTCAAAGTCGGTTATCTCGCTAACCAACAATTGTGTCTTACCGTCATGACTTCCAGTGAAATAGGATCTCACCCGGTTTTTGAGTACTTTGGCTTTACCGACGTAGATGATTTCACCCGTCGCATTTTTCATGAGATAACAGCCAGGTTTGTCCGGGAGAACAGCCAGTTTATCTTTAATTGTCTTCACCCGTTGTCCTCCTCTCAACGATTTACAACCATACATATAGTAGCACAAATGTTCTTCTTCTAGAATACCCACGCAGAAAGAGGGACGAACTGAATCCAGATTTAAGAATATTCAATATATGGTAAAATATACAAAAAACGATACAAGGGAGGGCTTTTTATCAAACGGGCACTCATGCTTTTCTTGTTGCCACTTTTGATGATAATGGTTTATCCAACAACTGCATCAGCATGTATCTGCAAGACTCCAGAAAATCCCCTCAAAGAGTCAACTGCTGCGTTTTCTGGAACAGTTCTCGCTGTGAAAGATTGGAAACAACTGAGGAATCGCTATGAGGTTACGATTGAAGTGAATCAAGTATGGAAAGGCACTCTCGACAACGAAGTAACGGTGTGGACTGATGATTATTCTATGTATTGTGGTCAACGGTTTACGATTGGCTCAAGCTATATCATCTATGGAAGATATACAGGTCAAGAAGGAGCATACCAAACCAATAACTGCACAACTTTGGAAATGCCACAGGCACTCCTGCACTTAATTATCCTGAATAGTAAAACATGGGGAGCCCTTTTGCTCATGGCAATATCGGTCGCTTATTACGTAAAAATGACCTGGAAAAAATAATAAGCAGCATAGCCCGAAAGCTAGCTGCTTGTATGTAGAAATTTGATTATCTTACAGGTGTTTGTTCAACGTAGACATCAACGCTTCTTTTGGTTGGAAGCCCACGATTTTATCAACCGGCTGACCTTCTTTGAACACCAAAAGCGTAGGGATAGACATAACGCCAAAGCGTCCAGCAGAATCAGGATTATCGTCAACGTTTACTTTTACAATTTTCAACTGAGAACCGATTTCTCCATCGATTTGCTCAAGGACAGGAGCGATCATTTTGCAAGGACCACACCAAGGTGCCCAGAAATCAACGAGAACTGTACCACCTTGCTCTACTTCTTGAGCAAAGGATTGATCGGATACATTTACAATTGCCATGATAAAAAGCCTCCCTCATATTCACTTAAACTTATTTCAGGTTAAAGTATACCATCCTGCTTCTGAATTGACCATGACATCAGACACTTTCACAACATATCCCTATTTTGCCCCAATGGCCTGCAGGCAATCCATTACCTTGCTAATAGACCAGCAAGTTCGCTGCTTCTAGCCCAATAAACATTTACCTTACGACTCTTGCGGTTGATTCGTTCTACATAAAGATCGATGCCGTCTTTTGGGAAAATGGCAATGTCCTCTGTAGAGGTTTCAATAAGAATATGCTTGCCTCTGGTAATATCGGCAGCAGAGGCTTTTTGGATAAAAATATCCTCATTAAAACTGGAGAGAATCTCGCTTTGCTGGATATCTGCGTACTTTGTTTGATTCCCTTCCAGCGATAGTGCCACAGATTGCACTTCCTCGATTTTCAATTCTTTATGCTTGGCCACTTTCTTCGCCATCCAGATCAGCGCAAAGCTTGGAAGAGAGAAAGCTACTACCAGGATCATCCCAATACTATGCGAAAGCCAGTTTACCATTGTATCTGACATGAGAAATCACACCTTTGTCTACTATAGATATATTATTTAATCACCGTAATAATAGGATAAAACTATAAAATGATTTTTTCAAATGAAAATTATATGAAAAGAGCGCATCCCGAAAGATACGCTCCTCAAATTATGCTATTATGCTACATTGGGTTGGACGAGCTTTTCTGCTTTCATCCGTTTTGCCAGTCGTTGTCTTGCCCGTTTGGTATACCACATATAGGTTCCTGTCACCATGAGCAAGGTAGGTATCAGTCCACCGATGAAGTAAATGATTTTTGTGAAAATACCACCGAACAATCCGGTATGTAACGGAAACAACCATGTCTGATAGGTTAATCCAGCATCGGTTACTGCATCTTGTTTTGCAATGATCTTTCCACTGTACTGATCAAGCCAAAGCTGTACATTGCCCGCTCCCGCAGGATCATACCCATGAGTCATGCGAATATCAACTGCTCCCTCTGGCTTCCCTTCTTCCGGTTTTGCTGGCATTCTGATTTGCATGAACTTGCCATCTGGCACACTTTGCTGCGCATTTGCGATAAGCTGATCAATTGCCAGTTTGCCACTATCTAACGGCTTCGAGATGAGAAGATCTTTCGCTGGAGAAGTATTTGGCTTCGCACCGAACAAGGCAAAAATCGGTTCATCAAACACAAACAACGCACCTGTTAATGATACAACGAGTAAAAAAGGAACAGAGATAATTCCAAAAACTTTATGATAGTCATAATGAAGTGCATAGCGATTTTTACTATTACGAATAATAAAGCCCTTCGTCCACTTCGCCAAACCTGGCCACCAGAGATAGATCCCTGAAACGGTAATAAACGTAATCACAAAACCAATGATACCAACAATTTCTGCACCGCTGAAATCTTTCAACAGTAAGTATCTGTGCAACTGTAATACCCAACTAAAAAATGATTCGCTTCCTCTTTCTCCTAACACCTTCCCAGTCCCAGGATCTACATAAACATACTTGGTTTCTTTCCCATCCTTTGCTCGGAAGTAGTACACTCCGTAAGCATCTCGAAAATCGGGACCATAGATTCGATCAATCGTTCTTTTCTCATGTCCAGCCTTGACAGCCTCCAATGCTTGCTCAATGGAAACTACCTTGCCTGGCGTAACCTGGAATAGTTCGGGGTGAGTTGCCCTAGTAATTTCCCCTTCAAAAACTAGAATACTGCCTGTCAAACCAATAAGAACGATAAATACACCTGCCACCAAACTCAGCCAGAGATGGAGCTTTTGAATCCCCTTTCGAAACATGAATTTGTTCATCCCACTTTCTCTTTTTATATTGATAATGATTTTCATTATTATTTATAAATGAAAATGATAATCACTGTCAATACGTTGACAAAACAAAAAACCGGGAATAAAATATTTATCCCCGGCATACTTATTCAGATTATATATTTATGCTAATACTTTTTTGAACTCTTCTGTTAAAAGTGGCACTACTTCAAACAGGTCGCCCACAATTCCATAGTCAGCTACCTGGAAGATAGGAGCTTCTGGGTCTTTGTTGATGGCAACAATTACTTTGGAGTTGGACATACCCGCCAAGTGCTGGATTGCTCCAGAGATTCCGCAAGCGATGTACAAATCTGGTGTTACTACTTTTCCTGTTTGACCGATTTGCAGGGCATAGTCGCAGAAATCAGCATCGCAAGCACCACGAGATGCACCTACTGCTGCACCCAATACGTCAGCCAATTCTTCTAGTGGCTTGAAGCCATCTTTGCTTTTTACTCCACGTCCGCCTGAAACAATAACCTTTGCCTCAGAAAGATCCACTTTACCTGAAGTTTTGCGAACGATTTCTTTGATGATCGTACGAAGGTCTTTGATATCAGCGTTGAATGCAACGGCTTCTGCTGTTTTGGAAGTATCCGCTTCATTCACTGGAATGTTGTTTGGACGAATCGTTACGAAGATTTTGCCATCTGTGAAGTTGCGTTTTTGGAACGCTTTACCCGCATAGATCGGACGAGTAAATGTTCCGCCCGCTTCTACACTTGTCACATCGGATACAAGTCCTAGACCAAGACGAGCTGCTACACGAGGTGCGAGGTCACGTCCGATTGCTGTATGTCCCAAGATGATGCCATCTGGATTTACTTCATTAACTACTTGAGCAAGAGCTTGTGTGAAGCCGTCTGGCGTATATTGAGCCAAGGCATCGTTTGCTACCACATATACTTTGGATGCTCCATGAGAAGCGAGTGCGGAAACATAAGCATCTCCACCAGGTCCAAACACAGTAGCTACTACTTCTCCACCATCGGCAATAGTTTTGGCAGCTGCAAGAGCCTCAAAAGATACGTTACGAAGTTGACCGTCACGTGCTTCTGCAAGTACGAGTACTTTTTTCATGTGGAATCCCCTCTCTCCCCTAGATCACTTTTGCTTCATTACGAAGAAGTTGAACTAATTCTGACACTTGGCTGGATGTGTCACCGGACAGTACGCGACCAGCTTGTTTTTTCGGCGGCAAGTATTGGTCTACGATTGCTGTTTTTGCTTTCACATCATCAAGAGATAAACCAAGATCATCAGCGGAGAAGCGATCCAACGGTTTCTTCTTCGCTTTCATAATACCTGGCAGAGAAGGATAACGTGGTTCATTCAAGCCTTGTTGAGCTGTAATGAGTACTGGAAGAGAAGTTTCAACTACTTCCAAATCCCCTTCGATGTCACGCTCAACACGCACGGAAGAACCATTGATTTCTAATTTAACAGCGGTCGATACATGGTTGATGCCGAGTTCTTCAGCAAGACGTGGGCCGCCTTGACCTGCACCGGAATCAACAGCCATTTGTCCGCCAATAATCAAGTCAAAGCCAACTTTTTTCGCAACTGCTGCGAGTACCTTCGCTGTTGTGAACTCATCGCCAAACAGGGATTCATCATCAACAAGCACAGCCTTGTCAGCACCCATTGCAAGTGCAGTGCGCAGGGAATTTTCGGCACGGTCTGGTCCAACAGTAATAACGGTTACTTCGCCACCATGCTCATCGCGAAGCTTGATTGCTTCTTCAACGGCATACTCATCGTACGGGTTAATGATAAATTCAACGCCATCTTCGCTAATTTTGCCATCTTGAATGACAATTTTCTCTTCTGTGTCAAACGTCTGTTTAAGAACTACAAGAATGTTCATACACGTACCTCCTTAGCGATCCTTAAATTGGGGTTTGCGTTTTTCTAAAAAGGCACTTACGCCTTCTTTCATATCTTCAGAACGGAATACCTCTCCGAAAAGAACTGCCTCCTGATGTAGCCCCTCTTCGAATCCCTTTATGTAGCCAGAGTGAACAGCAGCCAGTGCATACTTCATGGCAATGCTGCTTTTCAGAGCGATCGTTGATGCTAATTTTTTGGCTTCATCCAGCAATTGCTCGACCGGATATACGGCTTCCGCCAATCCGATGCGATGCGCTTCTTCGCCACCGATCATCTCAGAGGTTAAAATCATCTTGGTTGCCATCCCACGACCAACCAGTCGAGGAAGTCGTTGTGTTCCACCGTAGCCCGGGATCAGACCAAGATTCAGCTCAGGCAAGCCCAGCTTTGCTTCCGCAGCAACGAGTCGAATATGGCAAGCCATCGCAAGCTCCAGACCTCCACCCAAGCAAGCACCGTTTACCACAGCGATGATTGGTTTGGAAAAGGTCTCGATACGATTGAAGAGGCTTTGGCCTTTTTCCGCCATTTGTTGAGCTTGTGCATCAGATAGAGAAGTAAATTCATTAATGTCCGCACCTGCAATGAAAAAGCGGCCTTCGCCAGTCAATAATATAACCTTGACTTGCTCGTCCTTTTCCAGGTGATCGAGTGCAGCCTGTAATCCTTCCAACGTCGCATGATTCAGAGCGTTCGCAGGCGGATGGTTAATAGATACAACGGCAATTCGTTCTTCTACTGCCACCAATACATTGGAAAATTGCATGTTTCTTTCCCACTCCCCTCGATTTGGCAACCCCCCTAACTGAGCGGTCGCTCAAAAAGGGTGCCAAGATCATTGTATCAAATGGAGAATGCCAAAATAAAGCGTTTTCTCTCGCTATTTTTTCATTAAACCGTGTAGGAAGAGGTTATGAATGGGATCAACGAGAGAAATGAGTTCATACTTACACTGTTTCATTACCCATGATGTAGCTGCTTCGTCTATTGTTCCATACAGCATCATGCGTGCCATGCGAATATCAAGATCATCGCGGAATATTCCCTGCTCTACCCCTTCACGGATCACTTCTTCGATCAAATTGAAGTACCCTTTGAGAACGGAACCAATCCCTTGATTTACATCCGGGTTTGATTGACGCAGCTCGATCTGAGTAACAATTGCCATTTCAGGATTGTTGCCCAAATGGGACAAGTGGTGTTGCACGAGAATATACACTTTCTCTTCCGCTGTCTTCGCTTCTTGAATACGAGCACGACCTGTTTCAATAAACTGCCCCATCTTCTCATTAAATAGAGAAATGAGTATGTCATCCTTGTTCTCAAAATAGAGGTAGATCGTACCGTCCGCTACTTTCGCCTCTTTGGCGATCCGCGATACCTGGGCATTGTGGTACCCGTGTCTCGCAATTACGCGAACAGCCGCATCAATGATGGCTTCATACTTTTCCCCCGTCTTCTTTGCCATACCAAACCTCCGCTATCGTCTCAAGGATCTTAAAATGAATGACTATTCATTCACATCAAGTGTAATACAAGTCATAAAAAAGTGTCAATCCCTATCCTGTGCATACTCTGGTGTCGATTGGAAATACTTACATCAGAGCGCCAAGGAAAGGAGATTTCTGTCAATGACTACTAATCAAGATACATCGTACCGAGCCGTGCGCTACTTGTACTATTCCTCATTCGTCTGGTTGTTACTCGGTATGACTTTCGGACTGATTCTTGCCATCAAATATGTCTGGCCTGACTTTTTAGTGGTAGGCCCTTTGCAGAAATATTTGCAATATGGCCGCATTCGTCCCGTTCATACCAAGATGGTCCTGTATGGCTGGCTGTCAACAGCTCAGGTAGCCGGGTTGTTCTACGTCATACCGAAGTTGACCCGAACACCACTTCAGCACCCCCGGCTGGCGTTAATAGCCGGACACCTCTGGAATGTATTTAACGGGGTTGGCGTCATCACTTTGATGTTGGGCTACACAACAGCAATTGAATACGCTGAATACTTGTGGCCAATTGATATTGTTTTATTCGCTTTGTTTGCAGGGGTGATGTTCATCTGCTTTCGCACCATTGCCAATCGAAAAGAGAAGCAGTTGTACGTCAGTTTGTGGTATTTCATGGGCTCGCTCATCTGGTTCCCGCTTCTGTATCTCGTAGGAAACCTGCCTAATGGTGTGATTTCAGGTATACCGCAAGCGTTGGCTGCCTGGTTTTTTGGTCATAACATAGTTGGTTTATGGTTTACGACAGTGGGTGTCGGTTTCTTATATTACTTACTTCCTAAACTGACCAAAAACCCTCTATACAGTCACAAATTATCTCTCATCGGATTCTGGACGATTGCTACCTTTTATGTGTGGAACGGCCCTCACCATTTACAAAATGGGCCCATTCCCAACTGGATCATGAAGGCAGGAACAATTCCATCCATCCTTCTTATTATCCCAGTTTGGACGGTGCTTGCCAATGTTTTTGGCACGATGAAAGGCAAGTGGCAACTGGTTTCCGATAGCGTTCCACTGAAATTTATGCTTACTGGCTCCCTCTTTTATTTAATTACGTGTCTACAAGGTCCTTTTCAAAGCTTAATGGGCCCCAGTGCCGTCATCAAATTCACGAACTGGATCGTTGGTCATGCTCACATGCCATTATTTGGAGGTTTCACCTTTATCAATTTTGCTCTGATTTATTACGGTGTGAGGGACTGGGCCGGAAGAGAAGTATATAGTAAAAAACTTCAGGAAACCCACTTCTGGTTTTCCGTCATTGGTTTTTTGCTATTTGCTTTCAGCACCTGGACCCAAGGGGTTATGCAAGGTTTCGGGTGGGCAGATGGAAAGCAGTACGGCATTCAATTTGTTGAGTTGATGACTGCTCTTCGTCCATTCTCCATGGTCCGTGGCGTTGGTGGGATATTAATGTTCCTGGGACAAGTCGTGTTTGTTTATAACATTTTCCGTTCCGTACGTGATGGTAAACCTGTTGAAAAGGAAAGCCAGAAAACAGCATAGATTCGATGTTTCTATCGACACTATCGACAAGCGAAAGGAGAGGTAGTCTTTGGCACAAAAAGAGACGAGTATTACCCCTTTCATCATCGGCTCGATGATTCTGTGGATGACTGGTGCTCTTGCAACCGTATATTTGCCATTTTTCGATGAAACCATGGTAAAACCGAATGCCAACGCAGAAGCACGGCACTACAAACCCGATTCAGCAGAATATCGTGGTCGGGAAATCTATATTCGTGAAGGCTGCCACACATGCCATACCCAATACGTCCGTGCAGTTAAAGCAGATACAGCATTAGGCCCTGTATCCGTACCTGAGGATTATTACTATGATTCTCCTGTGATGCAAGGTACGATTCGCACGGGTGGCGATCTCATGTGGGTGGGTAGAAGGACCAGTCCCGAGTGGCATCGAAAGCACCTGGAGAATCCCCGCAGCGTCCTTCCGGGAAGCATTATGCCTTCCTATAATTATTTGACGCCACAGGAAACAGATGACCTAATCGCTTATTTAATGAGTCTTAAACCTGCTCCGTCCACGGCAGGAACCACTTCTCTACCAGCAAATAACGGACGGTGATGATGGATGACGACGGAGAAAGACGATCTACAAAACAAACAGAAAAAGAAGGATTTGACCCACGAGAAATACCACGAGGTTTCTGGCATTCGCATGGGAAATGCAAAAGTTCCCAAATTCCTGATCACCGTGTACATCGTTTTAGGAATCTGGGGCTTGGGGTATGCTACTTTCGCAACTCCCATCAATGATCGCTTGGAAACCAGCGGCCCTGGCGGGAAAACCAATGCACCTTATGATGGTGCTACACTCTTTCAGCAAAATTGCACTTCGTGTCATAACGTTACGAAAGAAAAGCTTGTCGGGCCTGGTCTGGCAGGAGTTTCTCAACGTCTGAATGACGACGAGTTGCAAAAAGTGTTGTTAAACGGGCGTGGCCCGATGCCAGCATTGCCCAATCTTGGCCTGGATAGACAACAGGTAGAAGCGATCTTTAAATATCTTAAAACTCTGTAGGAGGTGTGGCACGGGATGAAACCACATATTATTGCTACCTTCCGGACACCTGATCAGGCAGAGCAATGCTTTTATGCACTGCAAGCCTATGTAAACCGTGAAGATGTATCGATCGTGCAAATGACGGATGACAAGTCCACTTCACGAGATTTAAGCGCTGACACTGTGGCGGATGGAATTGGGTACGGTGCTCTGGTAGGTGGAAGTATCGGACTTGCGATCGGCATGAGCACCCTCTTGATTCCTGGACTTGGGCCTATTTTGGCAGCCGGTCCGATCATCGCTACATTGGCGGGAGGAACAGCGGGCGGAATTGCCGGCGGATTCATTGATCTGGGAATTAATCGTTACAGGGCAGAAGAGATGGCAGCCCATGTGGAAAGAGGATTGGTGGTGCTTACTGTCGCTGTACCAAATCCATCACTGCGTGATTCGATCACCGATACGTTGCGAGTTCATGGTGCTATCGATATTCATGATGAGGATGTCGAGATTTCGGAGGATGTGGAGACTCCACGTCTGTAATCATTTCTCCAGCCATGACGAGGTTACACATGGCAGGATCACCAGTACATAAATAAAACAAGCGGTGTCTCCCGGAGAACACCGCTTTCTTTTTATACTTACTCCGCTTTGGATTGGGCAGAATGTGCCGCTTGTTCTGCCTCCATTTGCTTCTTGCTCTCTTCCTGCAAATGACGCCGCAGCACTTTTCCGACCATTGTTTTCGGCAAGTCTTCACGGAATTCATAGAGGCGAGGCACTTTGTATGCAGCCAGACGTTTGCGACAGAACTGATTCAACTCATCTTCGGTTATGTCAGTATCCTTTTTCTTTACGATAAATGCTTTGACTGTCTCTCCACGGTATGGATCAGGAACACCGACAACCGCTGCTTCTAGTATAGCAGGATGCTCGAACAGAACTTCCTCCACTTCACGTGGATAGATGTTGTAGCCACCTGCAATGATCATGTCTTTTTTACGATCAACAATATAGAAATATCCGTGTTCATCCATATAGGCCATGTCGCCAGTCAACAACCAGCCATCTCGCAAAGTTGCACTGGTCTCTTCTGGACGATTCCAGTAACCAAGCATTACTTGCGGTCCTTTGACAGCCAGCTCGCCGACTTGGCCGAGCGGCAATTCTTCGCCTGATCCCGGATCGACAATTTGGCAATCAGTATCCGGCCATGGCAAGCCGATACTGCCGCTGACACGTTTGCCCCAAATCAGGTTGGCATGCGTAACCGGAGACGATTCAGTCAGTCCGTACCCTTCAACCAGTTTGCCGCCTGTCAGCTCTTCAAAGCGCTGTTGAACTTCCACTGGCAACGGTGCAGAACCGCTGATACAAGCCTCAATGGAGGATAAATTATAATTTTTCAAATCAGGATGGTTAATGAGTGCAATATACATGGTAGGCGCACCCGGGAATAACGTAGGTTTTTCTTTATGAATCGCTTCGAGAATCTGCTTCACGTCAAAACGAGGTATGAGAATGGTTTCACCCGCAAGCAAGATACCCATGTTCATCACCGTGGTCATTCCATACACATGGAAAAACGGCAACGCACCTAGTATTTTTTCTTTTCCTGGTCTCAATTTGTACAAAATCGCCTTGCATTGTGTTGCATTGGCAACGAGGTTTTTGTGGGAAAGCATAACTCCTTTGGCTACACCAGTTGTCCCTCCCGTGTACTGCAGAAGAGCCAGGTCTTTCTCAGGATCAATATCCACCTTCATCGGTGTGGGAGCGCTTTCTTTTACAAGTGAAAGAAAAGATTCAACACCATTCCCGTACTGAACCTGCGGATTTTGTCCCTGTTTGCGTTGAACAAACGGATAGAACAGCTTTTTGATAAAAGGCAAATAATCACCAACACTTGTAACAATGACGTTCTTCACCGCAGTGTCTGGCTTTACCTTCATAACACGATTGAACAAAAGATCGAGTGTAACAATTGTCTCTGCGCCCGAGTCGGCAAGCTGGTGGGTCAATTCCCTTTCCGTGTAAAGCGGATTGGTTTGAACCACAACAGCACCTGCAAACAATGCCCCATAAAAAGCAATCACTGCCTGAGGGCAATTCGGAAGCATGACTGCCACACGGTCACCTTTTTTCACGCCAAGTTTCACTAATGCGTGTGCAAACTGATAGGATTGATTCAACAGTTCTGAAAATGTGAGTCGTTTACCCATGTAATGTAGAGCAATGTTGTTAGGAAACTCCTTTACCGCCTGCTCTAAGAAGTGCGTGAGAGGAACACGGGGGTATTCCAATGACGCTGGGATTTCTTGGGGGTAACTGGCGATCCAAGGCTTGGCAATTGACATAATAATTCCCTCCAATCCTTTGAATAGCTCACTTGTCCCGTACGATACACATTCATAACATCTTCCTACCCTTCATTGTAGTCTAAATATATGAAGTTTTCCAACAAAAAATAGTTTGAAAATGCAAAAAACTCAACATTTCTTTTGAAACGTCGAGTTTTGGAATTTAATCAGCCATTTCCTGTTTGATTCTGGCATGAATTCGTTCTTTTTCCTTATGAGGCACCAGGTAATACCACCCTCGGATTCCATGTCTCCAAATCCGTTCATCCGCACCCTTTAAGGTGTCTGTCTCTAGGTTGTTATCTTTGGGATCATAGTAGGAAATCAGCAAGGAGGCAATCTCCTGTTCGGTCAGATCGGTTTTAACATGCTGTCCCATGACATCCATCAGTTTGAACGCTTTCACGAATGCCTGAACAGAATCTCCTTTGTTTGCCAATGCTCTCATCAATTCCTGCTGCCGGGAAATCCGATGATAGTCGCTGTCGTCTGGCCCGATGTCACTTTTTCGATAGCGTGCATAATCAAGCGCTTGCTTGCCGTTCAAGGTTTGCTGCCCTGGTTTCAGGTCGATATATGTGTCATCGGTCGGATCAGTATATTTCATTCTCTTTTTGACGTTGACTTCTACTCCGCCCAATTCATCGACAATTTTGCGGAAGCCGTCGAAGTCAATTGTCATGTACTTGTCTATCTTGATATGAAAGAAGCTTTCCAATGATTGCTTGACCAGTTTTGGACCACCAAAAGCCATTGCATGGTTTACTTTATCGTACCCTCTTCCTGGCAAATGCATAAAACTGTCTCGAGGAATGGATAGTAGGTAGGCACGCTGCTTGTCCGGATGCACAGTAGCCAAAATCATCGTATCGGATCTGGCCCGCTCCCCGTCCCGACTGTCAATCCCGATCAACAGGAGAGTGAAGGGCTTGAGTGGTGCCGGCTTTTTGAGTAGTTCCAAAATCGGCTGCTTCGTAATGGTGCGAGGTGGTTCTTCTGCCTGAGCTCGCAATGGCTCTGAATTACCTGTGAGCGGTTCATACCAGTCACGAGTCATTTGATTAAATGAAAATGCAGTATAGGCTGCGATGCCAAAAATGGTTAGTCCCACAGACAGGAAGATGTATCCGAGAATACGTCGGGTGCGATTCGAAAAAAATGAACGACTCATTACCAGTAACCAACCTCCCGGATAACGGTAAGTTATAATCAAGTTTAAAAAGGAGGACAAACAGGGCCTCGTAGGTCAAGGCGCGGAAGTCGTGAGGTCGACTAAAGACACCAACGTCCTGTTGGAACGTCGACACTACCACGTCCTGTGGGGCGCACCGGAACGTAGGTAGACTACGTGAGCAGCGGAGCGGCGACGGTCGGCTAAAAGCGCCAACATCCTGTTGGCAATGCCGACACTTGCACATCCTGTACGGCGCAACCGAGATACGACGGCAATGTTTCCCGGACTTTTTAAACTTCCTTCGTAAAAAGGAAAGAAATCCCCATCTTGGCATAGTCCATGATGGGGTCACTTCCATTCTTACCGGATTCGGCAGGTTTTATTCAGTTAATGGATCAAATCACGGACGTTCGAGGATCATTGTCATTCCCATACCGCCGCCCACACATAACGTTGCCAAGCCACGCTGAACATCACGACGTTTCATTTCGTGGAGCAAGGAAACGATAATTCGGCAACCTGTGGAACCAACCGGATGTCCTAATGCGATGCCACTACCATTGACGTTGGTAATTTCACGAGGCAGCTCTAGCAGTTTTTCAACAGCCAAATACTGTGCTGCGAACGCTTCGTTCACTTCAATTAAATCGATATCAGCAAGGGTAAGACCTGCTTTCACCAATGCTTTTTGTGTGGACGGAACGGGGCCGTAACCCATCAATTCTGCTTCTACACCAGCCCAGGCATAGGAAACAATTCGTGCAAGTGGAGTTAGTCCGAGGGCTTGCGCTTTGCTTTCTTTCATTAACATCACAGCAGATGCACCGTCGTTCAGACCAGATGCATTTCCAGCTGTAACAGAACCGTCATCACGGAAAGCGGGGCGAAGTGCAGCCAGACTCTCACGAGTGATGTCTTTGCGAGCATGTTCATCCGTATCAAAGAGGATGGTCTCCTTCCGCTTTTTCAAAGGCACTGGGATGATTTCTTCACGGAACAGCCCGCTTTCGATGGCACGGATGGCATTTTGATGACTGCGGTAGGCAATTTCATCCTGCTCTTCTCTCGTAATGTTGTACTTGTCAACAAGCCGTTCAGCCGTTTCACCCATTAAGATGTTGTGATGCGGATCAGTCAACAGTTCCCACATGGCATCTGTCATTTCCCCGTGCATCAATCTTTTGCCCCAACGAGCATTTTTGAGCACATAGGGAGCATTACTCATGCTCTCTACACCACCAGCTATCACAACCTCAGTGTCACCTAGCAAGATTTGACCAGCTCCGCTTACGATCGCCTGCATCCCGGAGGAGCACTGACGCTGAACTGTGAGTCCGGTTACTTCTTTTCCTAGACCAGCGTCGATAGCAGCCGTTCTTGCAATGTTTGGCTCGTCAGTCCGCTGAATACAATTTCCTAAAATCACTTCGTTGATTTCCGTCGGATCAATGCCTGAGCGTTCAATAACCCCTCGTATAGCCACTTCCGCCAGTTTGCGAGCGCTTACATCTTTGAGCGAGCCACCGAACGTACCAATTGGTGTTCGGCCAGCAGCGACGATTACTACAGAATCCACCTGTCACTCCCCCTATGAAAAACAAATTATTTTTTATTTTCGCACAACCTGGTTACAAGTGTCACCCACTCATCACTTGTCTTTTCATCAAGCAGCTCAAAACCTGCATCACGATAAGCTTTTTCTACCATTTCACGATTCCATGTGACCATTCCTGATAAAATAGCCATTCCGCCTGGTTTCAAGGATTGGAGCACGACGGGAAGCATCGCTACGTCTTCATCTCCACCGATGTTCACCATGACGAGGTCAACCTCTGTTGGGAGCAAAACAGGTTCAACCTCTGAGAGCGGGTCGCCAATTATGATTTCGACTGTTTGTGGAGATAACTGATTTAACTGGAGGTTTTGATTGATTTGCCAGTCTGCTTCCGGATTGATATCCACAGCATAGACAGGAGTTGCCGCCCCCAGCTTGGCACACAAAATCGACAAGATACCCGAGCCTGCTCCGATGTCGAGAACTCGCTTGTGGTTCAGGTTCATTTTTTGCAAAAAGCGCATGATGTCTTGTGTTGTTCCGTGGTAGCCTGTACCAAATGCTGCACCTGGATCGATCCACAGGATGTTTTTTCCCTGTTCCAGCTCATCTTCGGGGGTCCATGAGGGAGCAATGATCCAATCATCTACGGTGACTGATTGGAATTCTGCTTTCCATGACTCATTTTCTTCTTCAACCAGCTCATGTGCTATACAGGCTGCCTGTTCGCCCCATTGGGAAAGAAACTGGCGAAAGCGACTTACTGCTTCTTCCACTGTATCCGAATCAGATAACGGCTCGAAAACAAACCCTAGATACGGCTTGTCTATTCTTGTTGCGTAATCATATCCGTTATCCGTTAAAATGACGTCAAACTGCGGTTCCGTCCACCCCAATGTATAGGAACTTTCCAGTATGGTATAACCAAATTCCTCTTCGATCTCTTGTGCGATGACAACTGTGTATTTTACCCACATTGATGACACGAAACGTTCTCCTTTCGACATTTGGCAGATGGATTTCTTTACTTCCCTATCTTTTTTCTATTATACTTGAGGATGTGCCAACTTGAAATTAAAGCAGAGATTCACGCTGATTTATTGAAGAAAGAAGGTTCTCACATGCCGCGAATTCTCATCTCCGGTTACTATGGTTTCAATAATGCCGGGGACGATGTCGTACTCTATGGAATCATCTCCTCGCTTAGACGGGAACAACCGCATATTTCGCTATCTGTCCTGTCTAATCGCCCGGAACTCACGACATCCTTGTTTGGGATTCCCGCATTTGATCGTTGGAACTTGCGTACGATTGTTCGTGAATTAAAGCGATGTGATTTACTAGTGATGGGTGGAGGCACGTTGATGCAGGATGTGACGAGTCCACGTAGCGTTCTCTATTACTTAGGGATTGTCACGATTGCCAAAATGCTGGGAAAGCCAGTGGTTTTCTATGCACAAGGCTTTGGGCCCATTCTCAAATCGTTCAGTCGCTTTATGATAAAACAAGTTGTCAATCTCGTCGATGTCATCACTGTGCGTGATTATGAGTCAGGAGAAGACTTCAAGCGATGTGGTGTCACTCGTGCTCCTTTGTATGTGACGGCAGATCCGGCCATGACGATTCATCCTTCCGATATACCTGCCGAGAGAGGGAGAGAGCTTCTTCAAGATTTGTTCGACGACCTAACTCGCCCGTTGATTATTTTTTCTGTTCGGGATTGGAAACAGGAGCAAGCTTTCAAATCAGTGATTGCCGATGCTGCTGATTCTTATGTGCAAAAAGGCTGGAATGTCTTGTTCCTTCCTATGCACTATCCTAGTGATGTAGCCCCTTCCCAGGAGATACTTGCTCAAATGAAAGAAAAGGGTGCTGCCATTATCGAAGAGCACATTTCCTTTCACGAGATTATGAGTGTGTTAAAGCATAGCACCTATGTGGTTGGCCTTAGACTCCACTCCTTGATTTTAGCCAGTATGCTGCAGATTCCTTTCACGGGAATATCGTATGACCCCAAGATTGACAGGTTCGTACAGCGTGCGGGTATGCCTTGTGCTGGTCATATTACACAGTTGGATTCCCTTCGCTTTATCACATTGTTGCACGAGCGAACGGACAACCTTTCCCGAGAAAAGCAAATCGTTATTGAAAATTCCAAACTCCTTGCCAGGGAAGCGATGAAAAGCAGTGAGCTTGTCCTGCAAGCATTGGAACAAAAACCAATCAAGTGATTACATTAAGCACTTATCCATCCAGCAAGAGGAGGACGATGGATCTTGTCTTTATCATCGAATTTACTAGTTTCACTCAACAAGCTGTTCCCTCTCCCCGTGCATCCGTTCAATCTGGCGAATGACGGGAGAATGAGCTATACGGAATGGCAGTTTGTCAAAGGAGAACAAACCATTCAGTTCTTCCTTCCCTATCATTCGCAAGAGCAAATGTTCACAGACAAAACGGTCCTCGATATCGGCTGTGGCGGCGGGGGAAAAACCTGCTATTATGCCACATTCCGCCCAAAGAAAATTATCGGGATTGATATTGTGCCACACTATGCAGAAGAAGGAAATGCCTTTGCCCGTGAAAAAGGACTCGCAGATATTGCTGAGTTTATGACGGGTGATGCTTCTCAAATGCCTTTTGCTGATGGAACATTCGATACGATTATCATGAACGATGCCATGGAACACGTCGATCAACCAGAAAAAACGTTGGCTGAATGTTTCCGTGTTTTGAAAAAGGGTGGACATTTGTACATTAATTTCCCGCCTTACTATCATCCGTACGGTGCGCACTTGTCCGATGCGATCGGAATACCGTGGGTCCACTCCCTGTTTTCTGAGCAAGCCATGATTGATGCGTACAAACAGCTTGTCAATCATTTGCCAGACGGTAAGGACCGCATCTCCTTCCGCATTAGCCGTAAAGCCGATGGCCGCGAGTACTTCTCTTATATCAACCGGATGACGATTGCCCGCTTCCGCCGTATTCAAAAAGGCGTAACACAACCAGCCGTTTATCAGCAGGAAGTACCACTTCGTAACGTTGTCGCTGGATTGGCCAAGCTTCCAGGTCTGAGAGAGTATTTTGTGAAAATGGTCATTTGCGTGTATCAAAAACAATAATTGGACGTTTGCTTGTATGACAAAAGAACCGTAGAGAGATTCTACGGTTCTTTTTTTCTATATTGAGAAGACCATTGCTAGTTTTCAAACTTCTGAATCGGTCGAAGTCCGGTATTGGCTAAATGATGGATGATTTTTACGCCAAGCATGGAAGCAAGAACCAGCTTGATACTATCTGGAATGACAAAAGGCACGACACCCCATTGAAAAGCTGTTTCCCACGGTACATTCAACACAATCTTTAGTTGTGAAACGCCACCCGCATAAATGATCAAAAGACCCAACAGATTGGCGAGAAAGGCTTTCCACACCGTAATCCTGCCCTGTTCAAAAATCCAGCCAATCACATAGGCTGCTGGAACAAATGCCAGCAGATAACCTCCCGTCTTCCCGACAATCGCTTGCAGCCCGCCTTGAAAACCGGAAAAAACCGGCGCTCCAAAAGCACCTAGCAGCAGGTAGCCAAGAGCAGATATCGCTCCCCACCTCTTGCCTAATAGCATTCCCATCAGGCTAATAGAAAAAATCTGCAATGTAAAGGGAACAGGTCCTAGCGCTATTCTGATTTGTGCGCAAACTGCGGTGATAGCTACAAAAAGAGCGGCTAGTATCATCATTTTGGTCTGGTCTTTCTGCATGGTTATTTCAACTCCTTTTTGTCAACTTTCTTTGCTTTTTGGTTAACATTTTAAAAATATGTAATAGTAACTCATGGGTTAGTATGGTAGACTGAACAATAAATGTCAACCAATTTTATTTTTAAGTTAACAAATAAAAGGAGGTTCTATCGTGGTGACTGTGGTTTATGCAAGGGATTGGAGTGGACTGGCAAAAGAAGTGATCGGAGGGCGCCCTATTACAAGAGAAGAAGCTTTATCCATTCTTCATTCCCCGGATGAACAGCTTCTTGAAGTATTGCAAGCGGCATATTTGATTCGGAACACCTATTTTGGTAAAAAGGTCAAACTCAATATGATCATTAATGCGAAATCAGGCTTATGCCCTGAGGATTGTGGGTATTGCTCCCAGTCGATTGTATCGGAAACACCAATTGACACCTACTCCTGGCTTACCAAGGAAAAGATTGTAGAAGGAGCTCAGGAAGCGATTCGACGAAAAGCAGGTACATATTGTATTGTGGCATCAGGACGAAGACCCACTGATAAAGAAATTGAGCACGTGATTGGTGCTGTAGAGGAAATCCGTGCTACGACCGATCTGAAAATATGTTGCTGTCTTGGTTTTCTAAATGATACACACGCAGCCAAGCTTGCTGCTGCAGGCGTTCATCGATATAATCACAATCTGAATACGAGTAAAGAGAATTACAAAAACATTTCCTCCACCCACACCTACGAAGACCGAGTAGAAACCGTCATGCAGGTGAAGGAAGCAGGAATATCTCCCTGTTCTGGTGCAATTTTCGGCATGGGAGAGTCAGATGAAGAAGCGATCGACATCGCATTTTCCTTAAGAAATTTGGATACTGATTCGATTCCATGCAATTTTTTACATGCAATTGAAGGAACTCCGCTAGAGAATCGTACAGAATTGAATCCACGTCACTGTTTGCGGCTTTTAGCGATGATGCGATTTGTCAACCCAACGAAGGAAATTCGCATTTCAGGAGGTCGTGAAGTGAATCTGCGATCACTGCAGCCATTGGGTCTATATGCGGCAAATGCTATTTTTGTAGGTGATTATTTGACAACGGAAGGACAGGAGCCTACGAAAGATTGGGGAATGATTGAAGATTTAGGGTTTGAGATTGAGATGTGTGCCCTCTAAACCACTCACAGGCTGTCGTACAGGATCACGGCAGCCTGAAAAAAACATGGGTATTCTGTGGGAAAGACTTTTTTTGCGGACAGTGTTCTGTTATTAATTAGCCGTCAATACACGATAATGATGCTTCGATACGGGAGAAAAGCCAATCTGGCGATATAGATTCACAGCCGCTGTATTATTCTGAATGACCTGAAGAGCCAGGTTGGTTGCTCCTTTCTCCGCCGCCCAATCAGTAAGAGCACATACCAGTTGAAGTCCTACGCCCTTGCGACGATGTGTTGGCGAAACGATGATGTTACTAAGTATTGCCCAGCCTTGATCGACGACAACGGTGCCAAGTCCAATCGTTTCTCCCTTTTCACAAATGCGTACGAAGCTTTTGGCTGCTTCAATTGCCGAGAAAATATGCTGATAGGCTGGAATGCGTACGGAAGGAAAGTCTTCTAATTGGATGAAATCTCGTATCCACTGCTCGTCCGCTTCTTCGGCAAAAACAAAAGTGAACCGATTGTCTTTCTCTATACGGCTTGAAACCTCCGTAGCGTCTGCTGTCATAATGAAGCATTCGAATACTTTTTCGTACCCTTGTGACTCTAGTATGCCGTCCAACTCTTCTGGAGATGAATCACTCACGTAGTAACTAGCAGGGATTTTGCGGCTATGATAAAATTCTTCTATTCTTCGCATCCAATCCATATTATGTGGGAATGGCCCAATCGCATAGACACTGTTTGCTCTCTTGGTGATCCCATAAGTCGCCCTCATCGTCCAAGCATCGAGCGGCACCTGTTCTAATGCTGGCCAAGCTTTCACGCACAAGTCCTCCAGTAACAAAACCTGCTCTCGATCTACTTGCATGTTTCTCCCTCCACCACACTTTTTCTGTGATTATAGCAGTCTCAGCAAAAAAAGTCTGATGAAATTATGCTTGTCCCACGAAAGCAGGGATAATACGCCTGCTTCCTTAAGACAAAGCCTCATTATGTTTAGACCAGAGGCTTTTGAATTAATGTTGCTAATTGAAATCTATGAACATGGCCATCGTTGAATGTTGTTACTCCTTTTGCAAAATGAACATGTTTTCCGTTGCCAACTTGGATAGCTGGTCCTGTAATGATACGAATTCTATGGAAGTGATTCAGAAAGTCTGTTTTCGTTTTTATGATATGCACATGACTGTCGCCTTTTGGAATTACTTGCCCAGTGACTCCAGCAAACCGGTGATTATGCCTGTCAGCACCTTCCTCTGCCAGTTTTGTGCTGCCGAGAAATTCATGTACATGAGTTTGCTGTTTTGAGCATCTCTTTTTAAGTGTCCACTTGAACCTGCAGTTACGAACCATTTGCTCAGCCCCTTCAACTAGGAATTGATACCATCTTATTTATGGGGGCTAAGACAAGTTCTAGGTAGTCGTTTATTTTAATTGGTGATAACGAGCGAAAATATTAAGGCGTTTTATGCAGATTGTTCGTCCACTCATCTTTGGCTGCATTTCATAAAATAGAATATTAACGAATGAGGTGGTGATACCATGTTCTTTGGATGTTGCCGTCGTCGTCGTCGCCGTTGCTGCTGTCGTCCGCGTTGCTGTAACTGGAGTTGTTGTTAATCATTCTTAAGCCAGTCGTCTGTTTTCCCTCATAAGTAAAGAAACAGAAAAGCAGCTTAGTACTTTTTCATTCAAAGTACAAGCTGCTTTTCTACTTTCGGGTGGTGACATAAGCCTGCTTAACGGAACACTCTCAGGTCGAGCCCCTGTCTGAATACCGCATCCATTTATCCATTCGAATAACGGTTAAGCAGCATTCATCGTTTTTGCCTCCACTCTGACTAACTGTTAGTTTATCAATAAATAATATACAATAAAAAAGTTGGTATTTAGCATAATTGAATGGGGGACATCTCTTGAAAAGGTTAGCGGTTTTTTGCGGCTCAAGTTATGGCGCTTCTGACACATATAAAGAAGGTGCAATTCAACTTGGCAAAGTATTGGCAAAAAGAGGAATTACGCTTGTATATGGTGGTGCGAGCGTCGGTATTATGGGGGAAATTGCGAATGCCGTCCTGAAAGAAGGCGGGGAAGTAATCGGTGTAATTCCAAAAATGCTGGAAGATCGTGAAATCTCTCACCGCAACCTGACAGAGCTATTTATTGTAGATTCTATGCATGAGAGAAAGGCAAAGATGGTAGAATTGGCAGACGGATTCATCGCTTTACCTGGCGGGCCTGGTACATTGGAAGAATTCTTTGAAGTGTTCACCTGGGCACAATTAGGAATTCACCAAAAGCCTTGTGGTCTATTAAACATTAATCATTACTATGATCCGCTTGTTACTCTTTTTAACCACATGGCAGACCAGCAATTCTTGCAGGAAAAATACCGCTCCATGGCAGTCGTCGAATCTGATCCAGAAAGACTGATTGAAAAATTTTATACATATGAATCACCTACAGTGAAAACTTGGTAAAAAAAAAAGCAGCTTGCACTTTTCCTTTCAAAAAAGTACAAGCTGTTTTTTTATAGATTATCTCCGTAAACTGACTCCACGTTTTCGCAACGAATCCATTAATTGAAGAAATCTTTGGCCGCTTGGCAGCCACTCTACTTCTTTTCGCTCGATCAAGGGAACAACCAGTACCATTCCCAGATAGAAAATGAGGCCTACCGCTACCCCGGCAATCGTCTCCAAGGCACCGACAATTCGTAGACTCATCTGTCCATGACCGAGCAGGAACGTAACTCCCTCGGTTGTGCCCCATGCCAACAGAAGCATGGCATTGGCTACGATCAAAGGGTAGATAAAATCAAATTTCCAATGGAGTTCCACAGCCACCAGTTTACGAATTGCTCTGATATTCAGATAGCAGACGAATGCTGTTGAGATGAGCCACGACAAAGCCAACCCGTCAATACCCAGAATAGAGGTAAACACCAGCGTTGCAACAACCTTCATGCCAATCCCCCAGGACAAATGGAGTGCTGGCACCTTTTCCTTGCCTAACCCCTGCAAAATTCCATTGGTCGCGAGCAGTAAAGAGAGCGTAATGGCACTCACTCCCAAAATGGCCATTGCTCTCGTGCCTTCCGTATCACCATAAAGCGCAAGATTTGCCCCTTCTGCTACGGCGGTGAGTCCTAAACCAGCCGGTAGACCGATCAGCCAGGCAAACCGATAGGAAATACGAGTCAGAGCCTGAACTTCGCCTGTATCCCCCGACTGCTTCGCTCGAGCGATGGCCGGAACAATAGAAAGCGCAATGGAAGCACCAAACAGACTGGCTAATTGCAGTAACGGGCCACCCCTGCTGTAGATGCCAAACCACGAATCGGCTGTCATCCCGTCCACATGCCAAATATACCGAAAAATATTAATCGCTAAAAAGGAATCTACCAAACTGAATATCGGAATCACAAGCGCACTGACGCAGATCGGCCAGGAAATTTGCCACATTCTGAGATAAAAGGAGCGGTCTCCCCACCAGTCACGGTTACGCCAGCTACCTAGAGCAGGAACCGGATTTTTACGTTGGTGCCACAAGTAAAAGCCGATCAGAAGAAACAAGCTCATGGCTGTACTGATCATCGTACCAAAGTTGACTCCCGTAATGACAGAGTCAGTATCTTCTCCGATTGATACAAGGTACAGGGAAGCAATCAAAATAAAACCTACCCGCAAACTCTGTTCAACTACCTGAGAAACGCCTACCATCATCATCTTCTGATGACCGTAAAAATATCCTCGCAGCACAGCAATGAGCGGTACAAAAAGAAGAGAAAGCGAAATAGCCCGGATTGGTGAAACGAGATGTGGATTTCCCATGGCTAACGCAATCAAAGGAGAGCTAGCGTACAAAATCGTGAACAATACCAGACCGATCACGCCCATCATCAGCATGCTTCTGGCAAGGATTGGTTTCACTTCGCTCTCTCTTCCGTCAGCAAGTACCTCCGCAATCATCCTCGACAATGCGACTGGAACACCTGCTGTAGCCAATATTAAAAAGGTCAAATAGAGCGGATAGACCTCCTGGTACAATCCGAGTCCATTGTTTCCGACTATGCTTTGTAACGGGATCCGGTAAAACATCCCGATGATCTTGGACAATATGCCCGCAGCAGCGAGAATCAGTGCTCCACCAAGAAATTGACTTTTTTTACTCATTCGAAAATGCTCCTTATCCTAGCGTGGAGTTAAACTCCAAGCCCATACTACCCCAATTTTCTGACTGACGCAAGAATGCACCTCTCCCCTGCTTGGAAATACTGGAAACAAACGCCTTTTTCACAGGTAGTTCACCTGCTAGGAGAGATCAAATACTATGTCAGTTCACGGATGGATCATTCGCAATATTCAATGGCCAATTATGGAGAAACGCAAGGGAAATAAAATACGTTACTTCATGAAACAAATCCACCAAAATTCCTCTCGACCTTCACAAGAGCTGGAAAACATTCGCAAGGATAAATTGACAAAGCTGCTTTTACATGCTGCTCGCTCGGTTCCTGCCTATCAACGCTATCAAGATGAGGTGGAACGAGAGGTCAGCCAGCCTCACTGGGACCCATTTCACTATCTGCAAAAACTGCCAGTACTTACGAAAAAAGACTTTAATGCAAGTCCGGAAGAATTCATTACCAGAGGTATCGACAGATCTTCGTTACTTCCCAACCGCACAGGTGGATCGACGGGCGAGCCGACTCGGTTTTATCTGGATCGACACACAGTTGAACATTATGAGGCTGCCCGTTGGGTCGGATTGTCCTGGCACGGGATTCGAATTGGAGATCCTAGCGTCATGATCTGGGGCTCTCCGATTGAATTAAATCAGCAACAATCGGTTCAGTATGCACGCAAAGAACGGCTGCTGAAGAATCGTAAAATGATTCCGGCCTACGATCTTCAGGAAGACAAGCTTGCAGAGTACATTCGCATGCTGGAAGCATACAAACCCGTCTATCTGTACGGCTATGCTTCCGCCATTGCCTTATTTGCCCAACTCATCCGCAAACATCGTTTACAACCCCAACTGAAGTTGAAAGCCGTGATTTCAACAGCCGAAAGTCTGTTACCTGAGCAAAGAACAGTTATTGAGGACGTGTTCGGGTGTCCTGCTGTCAATGAATACGGGGCACGTGATGGTGGAATGATTGCCTATCAATGTCCGAATGGGCACATGCACATGTTTGCTGACCACTGTCTGGTAGAGGTAGTAGACTTGCGGACGAAAGAGCCTGTACCCCCAGGAAAGGACGGACTCATTCTGGTTACAGACCTGAACAATTACTCCATGCCTCGCCTGCGTTACCAGTTAAACGATGTTGTGACGGTATCACCAAAAGCTTGTTCCTGCGGCATGACTTACCCCATTCTCGAAAGAATCGAGGGCAGGGAAGATGATGTGTTTGTCAAACCAAATGGCGAATATGTCCATGGTCATTACTTCAATCATATCGCCAGAAATCTGGAAGGGATTGACCGCTTCCAAATCGTGCAACATGCCCCGGATGTCTTTACCTTGCAGCTTGTGAAACAACCATCGACCTATCGACCAGATGTTGCTGCCCGGTTTATCGATGGCATCAAGCAGTCTTTTGGAGAAGACATTCACGTTAGCGTTGCTTTTACGGATGAAATTCCCCCCGCACCATCAGGGAAAATTCGCTATGCCATTCGTGAATTTCCTTTACCACATGTGTAAGACAGAACGGTTAAGAGGCGCCTGATGCCTGTTTTTTGCGCAGCAGTTTCGCCACTATTTCTTTTAACAAAGGCTCCTTTAGAACAAGTAACGTCAAAAGATAAATTCCTGCACCAACGGTTACGCCAATTAATAAATGTAACCAGACGGGCAGTCCCAAGAGTAAGCTTTCTCCTCCGATGATCGCTGCACCCATCAAAGCGCTTGCGATCAATACTTTTATGGAGGTTACCCAGAAAGATTTGGTCAGGGGCTGTCCTACTTTTTTCCATAAGAATAAGTACAATACTACCGCTTGAAAACAGACCGAGATCGAATAACTGAGAGCAACACCGCCGTGATCCAAATACGGTGTGCTAATTATCGCAGTTAAAAGGTACAACCCAATGCCGAACGCCCCGATGATCACCGGAGTACGTGTATTTTCCAATGCGTAGAAAGCACGGGTTAGCATGTCTTGAGCAGCAAGTGCAAAAATCCCAAAGCTGTACATGACCAATCCCCATGTTGTCAAAGAGACATCCCACTCGTTAAAATTCCCCCCCTCGCGAACAAAGAAGAGGCGAATAATTTGTTCTCCGTACAAAATCATCCCGACTGTCATTGGAAGGAGCAGAATAAACAAGTAGCCAATCCCTTTTTCCAGTACGGCTTTCATTTGCCCAAGTTCTCCACGCTTCACATAACTCGCTAATAAAGGAAAAAGCGGAAGCGTAAATGCTGCTACAAAGAAAACCGTCGGAAGCTGTGCGATCTGTTTGGCATAGGAAAGAGCAGCTACTTTCCCGTCCCCCAGGTCATTCGCCAAAAACCGCTCCAAAAAGGTAGTAGCCTGGCTGATTGCAGAACCGATCAGAATCGGCACGACCCTCTCACCCATGCTGCGCAATATCTCATCATTTTGAAACCGTGTCCCTGTTTTCAACTGATAGCCAAATGAACGCACTGTCGGCAGCATTACGAGTGCCGTTGCCACGAATCCAAGTGTTGTCCCGATGGCAATCCCGTCTATCCCCCAAATAGGCACGAACAGGTAAAAGGCTAGAATAACAATCGCACCATTCGCTACACTGCCAAGCGTCGGTGTGAAAAAATGCTGGTGAGCATTACAAAAACTGGTCCATACCCCTGCTAGTCCAATAAAAATGGCAGATGGCCACATCCAGCGAAGCAGTTCAGTCGCTAAAGCACCTTTGGCTCCAGTAAGTCCCAGTATGGAAATGATCCATGGGGAAGCCCAGATACCGAGGGCAGTCAACGCGATAAACAGAAACGTGATAATGATGAGAAGCTGGTTGTACAGAAGCTTGGCCCTGTTCGTATCCGCTTTTTCCAGCAAGCCGCGCATCGTTGGAATCAACACCGCATTCAGTGCGCCTGGCACAACCAAAAACAATGTCATCGGTATGGTCAACGCAGTGAAATACGCATCCGCTTCCATCCCTGTTCCGTAGTAATCAGACATATAAATCGTCCTGATAAAACCGAGAAACCTGCCAATTACGGTTAATATCAATATCATTGATGCTGTCTTTACGATACCCATTGAAAAAAATCTCCCATCTCTTGCAAAACTATCTGTATCATATAGTATTTTCCGTGTGTCGACCAGTTTTTTAGCCCTTTTCTTGTAGAGACCTTAGTAGATACCGTATAATAGTTGAGTTAAACATTTTACTAGGGGGACGAGTCTTCATGGAACACTCAATGAGACGTCCAAAGAACGGACTTCCAATACAGCAAAGATTGCTATCGCTACTTACCGACTCTACCAATTGGCTCTACTTGCTTCTGTTTTATCCGATCATCGACTTCGTTTTACGGAAAATAATCCCGATTCCCATCGTGTCTTCTTTTTGGGATGACGGCGTGCTAGTTGTCCTCCTTGGCTTCGCTTTGCTCGCCTACTTTGTTAACGAGCGGCCACTTCCAGGGATCAAGCATGTGTTGACAGCCTTTTTTGTTTTGGGGCTCGCTTTGATGGTGAGCGACATGGATAACTTCAAGGTAAGTGTGGAAGGATTCCGTGCCATCTATGAGTACGTGCTTGCCTTTTTTGTCGGCTTTTATCTGATCAAATCTACTGATGACTTGAACAAGTACATCAAAGTACTTACGTTCGTCGGCTTTATTGTTGGTCTGATAGGAGTACTGCAAGTTGCCTTGGGCATTGAAACGACCCAAGGTTGGGTAAATGAAGGCGAAACGATGAAAACCAGGGCTTACTCCATCGTCACAAGCCCGAACGTACTCGGAAGCTATATGGCATTCATTGCTCCGATTGCCATGGGTCTGGTCTTGCAAAGCAAAACAACCAAAGACCGCTTGATTTGGGGCGCAATGGCGTTGATCGTCATCGCTGCTCTGCTCTTTACCGGTTCTCGTGGCGCATGGTTTGCGTTTGCCGCTGTTGTTTTGTTCGGATGCTCTTTGTGGAACCGAAAAATAGCGGTATATCTCTTGATTGCCGGAATGATCGGACTCGCAGCTCTATGGGCGCTGCCAGATAGTACGCCTTTGGTAGGCTCCGTCAAAAATCGAATCGAGACTTTGTTCTCAGCTGATTATTGGACAAAAAGTACGTCTGACGGTCGAATCAAACGATGGACCGATGCCTATAACCAGATGAGACTCGAACCGCTGTTCGGGGCAGGTCTTGGTCATCACGGTGGTGCTGTAGGTTACCGCCATTTTGGAACAATCTATACAGACAGTTATTTCTTTAAATCAATCGCTGAACTTGGGTTGCTTGGAATCGGATTGCTTGTCACGTTAGCTGTCATGATCATTCGCTATTGTCTGGCTTTGGTGCGACGCCTGACGAACACACCACATTACTTCCTGGCATTAGGTGTATTATGCGGCATGTTCGCCGTCTCCTTGCACAACCTGGTCGAAAATATTTTCGAAGTACCGTTCATGCTTATTTACTTCTGGTTGATCGGCGGATTCGTCGCTGGATTAATTGCTGAGAAAACCAAATCCTTTCCAGAAAAAAGGTGAATGCCATGCGCCAGATTTTTAAATTACAAACGCTCTATTGGGCCATTTACGCCCTAGCCTTGTTTCTGATTTATCATTTGATCGTAAAAATCGCCTTCCTTGAGGGCTCGTGGATCGCTCTGCTCATCTTTATTCCGTTGTCCCTGGTTTGCAGCCTCATTGTCAAACGGGATGATCGTAAAGCGTTTCTAGTTTTCACTATCGGGTTTCTTTTGCTTGATCGGTCATTGGTGCGGCTCGACGACAATACGATTGCCTCACTCATCCTGGGTGGAGCTTTCGCCATTCTTGTCATCGCACTGATTGCCCGCTTTTATGGAAAAGTTGCCTGGAATGCGATCCTTGCTCTCGTTTTGGTCGCAGTTGGTGTCAATGCCAGCTTCAATCGGGATAATCTGATGGCGCTCTCCAATTTCTATGTCAAATGGGAATCAGACCGTCTGTACAATGGAACATGGGTCGATTATTTCCCTACGACCTTATACGATGTGGATCACGATGGTCAGATGGAAGTGATTACGTACGGCAATGCCGAGGAACTGCCACTCCCTGAAGAAAAAGTGCCGGAAACAGATGCCGAAAAGAAGGAATTGGCGGAAAAACAAGTCACTTTAGAATCGGAACCCCTCTCTTTATATATTTTCCGTTGGGACGGAAACAAAATGGTGCGCATCCCGACATCTGCAGTGGCAGAAGCTGACCTTGCCAGAATCAAAGAACAGATGCCTGTTGATTACCCAGGATTCCCTTTCTATAAAATGAAAGACAATCAAATGGTTGCTAACGTACAGAGACAACCGTACACAGAAGCCATGCTTCAAACAGGGACAGGACCGCATCGCTCCTTCCTGTTAGACATGGGTAATATCGATCATCTGTTGACTTTGAATCACGGAGCTATGGATCAGCGTCAAAGTTTCCAAAAACCAAGTAAGTTCCAAAACATCCTGATCAAGGACGGAATTCTCTCTGGAACGTACGACACTCAACCGTTCCAGACACCTACTGACGCTACCAAAATTCTCGACACGATGAAGTTGATAGATGGACGAGAAGGGCTAATCGTATTGGGTGAGCATCTTGCTGTCCTAGTAAGTGCCAATGGTGGAATGGAGGAAGTCTACTCGCTCAATCGCAAGCAGGTAAATGGTCTCGCCACGAGTGAAGTGATTGTAGCAGATATCGATCACGATCAAGCCGATGAGCTGCTGATTGCCAACACGCCATCGTATATCCTGAAACCTACAGCGCAAGGAACATTCGAGATTCTGTGGGTTAGTAAAAACACAGAAAATGATTTGGACAAAAGTTTCCGTTTCTCCAATTTTGCAACGATCGGAAACGAAGCTAAGCCAGAGATTGTTGCCAAAGCCAAGAGCTGGGTTAGCGAACACGAACGCAGATACCTGACTGGTTATCAATACACTCCAGAGGGATTGGAGCAAACTTGGAGAATCTACCTCCCACTAATCAATGTTCAAGTCGGCAATATTGACGGTGATCAGGAGAACGAGATTATAGCAACGATTCATAATTCTCACCAACTGCTTGTGTTTGAGCGACATCAAATTCCTGTGCTGCCGATTGTCATTGCTATCTTCGTCGCACTCGTTGGTTACGGTGTGGTAAGGAGGTTTCGTCATGCGTAAGTTACATCTTGGTTTACTTGCTATCACCTCAGCAGCCCTGTTGGTAAGCGGGTGCACGTATGAGCCGGGTGTGAAGAGCTTTGCCAATGAGTTGAAGCCTGAGAAAGCAGAAGCGTCGGTCAATCAAACGGAGTCAGGTCTCGAGTGGTTCAAGGAATCGCTCAAGAACATGGAAACCAATCCGAAAGCACAAAAGTTCTGGTACAAAGGCTATGTGAAAACGACTATCCTCTCTCGTCAGACGAACAGCATGTACGACGGGATTGTTGTAAAGCCAGAAGGGTATCTGGTGAATGGGCGAATTGCTGCTCAGCCGTACCAATACCTTGTGCGTGGCGATAAACGTTTTATCAAAATTAAAGAGAACTGGCTGGTTGCCAAAGAAGAACCAATGCCTGTAAACGTCATGGCTGGCTATGAGGACTGGCTTCCTTTCCTCGATAAAGCAGTGCAGCTTGAGGATGAAAAGGTCTTGGGAACCATGTGCACTCCTTTCCAAATCAAAATGACAGGGGAAGAATGGCTGGCAAAGAGTAACAGTGATTTGTTTGCCCCACTCAAACAACAATTGGGCAATCGCTCTGACTTACAGCAAATCCTGAAAGACTCTACCATCAAGATGACTTTCTGGATTGGCAATGATGAAAAAGATAAAAAAGAAGGAAAAGATCGCTTGATTCATCAGTATCAGACATGGATTATTTTGCCGATTCCGGGCGCAGGCTACATGGATCAGGAAGTGCTGTATACCTTCTTCAAGTATGATGATCCGGGAATTAAACTGACTGAGCTGGATGAAGTAAATAAATATCTGCTGGAGTAAATCGAAATAGATAATTAAAAGGACTGGCAGCAAACAGACCACATTCTGTTTGCACAGTCCTTTCCTTGTTAGAAAAATAAAACGGTCCACTTTGTACAGGGACAGGAGGAAAGAGAGACATGATCCGTTTAATAGCAGTCGATTTGGACGATACCCTGTTGGGGGAAGACAAGCAAATCTCCGAGCGAAACTTTCAAGCCATTCAGGCTGCGAAGCAACAAGGGGTTGAAGTCGTTTTGGCGACGGCCCGGGGGTGGTTTGGAACGAAGAGTTTTTATCAGCAACTGGAGTTAAACAGCCTGGCTGTTTGCGGCTCAGGAACCAAAGTGTACGACAATCATGAAAACTGTGTGAAAAGCTGGTCCATTCCGCTCGAAACGGCTCAGGAGATTCTCGCAATCGCAGAGCAAAACGACATCATGATGATTTGCTCTTTGCCGGACAAGAACCTGTTTAATTTCGTCCGCCCTGATTGGGAAAACAAAATTCGCTCAGGGATTGATATTGTCGTCCCTGATTTAGCCAAAAAGATCACTGACTCCCCCACACAATTATTTGTCAAAGGGGAACGGGAAGTGCAAATTCTGCAAAAAACACTTCCTTCAAGCCACTCCCACTATGCAGTTCACACCCTTCTCTACCAGGACGGCATTCCTGAGATGATGATTATCCATCCGGAAGTGAACAAGGCAAGCGGCGTTGCTTGGGTGTGTCAACAAATGGGAATCGAACAAAGTGAGGTACTGGCTCTGGGTGACAGTGCTAACGATATCTCGATGCTTTCGTGGGCTGGTGTCGGAGTCGCCATGGGCTGGTCCAATGAAACAGTAAAAGCCGCTGCCAACTTCGCCACAGAACATGATGATCTGGACGGAGTCGCAACGGCTATCGAACGATTTGTATTGGGGCGTTAACTCGCCATGGGAACCTGTTTTGTCTCCTTTTGCTTGCGGGCCATTCTCACTCCGCCCAATAGTTCGATATATGGTACAAAGCGGAGTAAATGAGTAGCCAGAACCGTAAAGAGCGTTGTCATCACATAGAGCAGCAACATGCCGGGTGCTCCTTTCCACAAGAAAGAGTATCCGGCTTTTTTCGTAATAATAAGCAGTAAACTTATGACGAGCGGATGGACAAGAAAAATCATAAACGAGTGAACGGCAAGCCAATCCATCCATTTGCTAAACGTATTCGCCATTTCCTTGACGGCAAGTGCTACGACATAAAAGAAAAAATAACTCGTAAAGCAATAAATCATAACAGATGGTTTAATTGACGAGGCATGGGTGAGTGTCAGCTTACTATCTGCAATCAACAGTACGAGACTGCCCAGCCAGACAAACCCGAGTGGAATCACTTTGCCACGGAGTTTTTCTTCCCAACTCGATTTCTTCTGCGCTGCCAGCATGCCAAACGTAAAGTAGAACAACCAGATCGGAAACAGACTGACATAAGGAATACCCAGACTAGGCAGTACCAGCACTTGTATCTGGTGCAGGTAAATCATGGTTTGAGAGAACAAGGTCAAACCAAATGATACGACAATCAGTGACGCAGCATGACGCTCCATCCATTGCTTAAGAAACGGATACAAAATATAAAGCTGCACCGTAATCAGCAGAAAGTAAAGGTGAACATACCCCGTTCCTGTGAGAAGCTGCTTGGAGAATAGTGTAATTGGCTTCAGTGGGTCGTGCTGCAGCCAGCCTGTCCACTCGTTTCGGGTCGAATAGAGGAAATAAATCGCCGTCCAAAGCCCATAGGGAATGACGATCTTGCGAAAGCGTGAGCGGATAAACTGCCCATATGAAATCGGCTCTCTCCCTCTATCAACATAAAACAGCATAAAGCCGGACAGCATGACGAACAGCGGAACAGCGTATCGCATGGTCTGGTTCCAAACGTACCCGATCTCGCTTGTTGTGACATAACCGGCAGTAACATGAATCGCTATTACAGAAAGTGCGGCAAAGGCACGTACCAGGTCAAATTCTCGCAATCGATTTCCCATGTGCAATTTTCTCCAATTCCCTTTTATCTTTTCTCTGTCTATCATCTTTTCTAATAAAGATACAATCATCATATTATAACTCTATTCTATCAAGAGAGACAAAAGAAAAAGCTGCCGAATGTGTCGACAGCCTGAGTTTTCTGTAATACAACTATTCAACGACGACCTTAACCTTTGCCTTCCCAACCTTTCCCTTATCTTCTACCGTCATTTCCAGATTATATGTTCCATTATTAAACATTGGTTCAAAGACAAATAAATGATAGGTTATATACTCGTTTGGTGGTGGAAAAAAATCAACTTGCTTTTCGAATACTCTGTCATGATTCCAACTGATCTTCGCTTCATTCGAAACTTTATGGCATTGAACAACCAGAAAAATAACCTGACCAGATTTCATCGTGGCTTTGTTGGGTGTAACAATTACTTTGATACCTGGCTGGTTCACAGTAAATTTTTTCACTTCAAGGCCTGTATATCCATTCTCTGCTCCTTCCAACATATCCAAGCGAAAAACAAACTCGTGTTCACCACCAACCGTCGGAATGAAATATCCCGTCGTCAAGTAACGGTCTTTTTTGGAAGTTAATACGGTCTTCACGTCAGTTATCTTCCCTACCAGTCCTTTGTGTTTGGTTACGGCAACAATATTGGCCGGATTGAGGATTTCTCCTTTATTGTCGGTATAAATGGAAAAGCGAATTTTTTGCCCGATATCGTAAGGCTGTTTATTCGGCGAAAAGTGGATGGTTGTTTTTGCCGGTTGAATGACTTCCGGCATTTCATCTTCCACAAGCAATGTAATGGTGTCCTCTCCTACCCATGTATCCCCATTCCTACTATCAGTCATCTTGATTTTAAATTGAACTGTAGTGTTACCATGTCCTTCCGCGTACCACTCAGAAGTAAAGATCAATTTATCTCCCTCAACACGTGACTTGTGCTCCAATGGTTCATCTGATCCTCCAATGGTAAAATCGGCCTCAAAGGAGTCGCCAAATTTTTTGGAAACAGCCTGAAAGCTGATTGTTTCCCCCATTCGTACAGGTGAAGAGGTGACAGTCAGGTCTACTTCCAGATCTTCCCCCTCAGGTTCAGATGCAAAAACAGGTTGCAACGACAAACTGAACAACAGCGTAAAAAGAAATAAATACTTAAAAATCTTCATTCAAAACCTCCCAATTAAAGAAACATCTCTATCACTCAAATCCATAAAATCCATAAAACCCATAAAAAACCCTTGACCTGTTCTGGCCAAGGGTTGATGTTAATCGTGTACGTTTGATTGTATTATAGCTCAGGTGCTTCCATTCCAATTGAACTCCACTCTTCACGAGCAGGCCCATATACTCCGGGCACTGTTAAACCAGCTTGACGCATCAGCACGGTCATTTGACCACGGTGATGATTCTGGTGATCGATGAGAATACGAAGCGTCAGACCGTTGGCCCACTGCTCTCCATACATATCCGATGTTTCCGCAAGAGTAGCATCGGTCCATTGTGTTTTAATCGCTTGCAACACGGCTTCACTCGCTTGACGATAGGCGTCAGCGATCTCTTTTGCGGAGGTAGGAACAGGCTGATCATGCTTGGGAGCTTCAAAAGAGAGCCCTGTACGAGTCATCATCTCCTGAATGCTGGTTGCGATATGCCAGGCAATACGACCGAGCGTTCTATCGTGAGGAGAGACCTCTTGTTTTAGCGATTCATCTGTCAATGTGTCGAGAATCTTTTGAGTTGATTTTGATTCATAACCCCAGGTTTGCTCAAAGCCTTGAATCGTCAAAAACATACATAATACCTCCCTTAATGTACTTCATACTAAAATTCTATCCATAGAATGGAAATTCCTACTTAAGAATTACATTTTTTCTTTGCTCATCAACAGTTCCAACTCGATTTTGGCTTCCCCAATGCTGGATGAAGAATTCCGTCATCCAGCCACGATCTTCTGCCGGTACAGCTTGACAGTCAATTTTCATCACTTTTCTCCCCTTTGAAAAAAAATACCATTTTCCCTTTAGGAAGACAATCCATTAACTCGGCAACTTTTCTTTCCGCATTGGCACGTTTTCGTTCCATTTTTCAGCTTATTCATTCTGAAAAAGTGCGGTGCAATCACATGCAATGAATTGGTATGAGTGTTGCATTGTATACGCTTACAAAATAGTTGATAGAGGTGACCGATATGTATCAAGACCAAAAAGTACGCCCTAGCGGCTTAAGCACCACAGCCATTCATGCAGGTACACAATTAGATCCAGCTACCGGAGCGTTGGCTACTCCCATATATCAGACATCTACCTTTACCTTCCCGACCATTGAAGAAGGAGCAAGACGTTTTGCCGGAGAAGCTGATGGATTCATTTATTCACGCCTGGGCAATCCCACAGTTGCTGTCCTGGAACAAAAAATTGCCGCTTTGGAAAAAGCAGAAGCAGGTCTTGCGTTTGCTTCCGGGATGGCTGCCGTTTCAGCCGTAGTAATGGGACTCGTCAAAACAGGAGATCATATCCTCTGCTCCAAGGGACTATACGGTTGTACGTTTGGGTTCCTCAACATGCTTCAGGAGAAGTACAATGTTTCCTATTCCTTATGTGATATGAGTACCGAAGAGAAGCTGGCTGAAGGAATTCGTCCAAACACAAAAGTAATTTATGTAGAGACCCCCATTAATCCTACGATGGAACTGGTGGATCTGTCTCTGGTTGCCAAATGGGCAAAAAAAATCGGCGCATATACCGTAGTGGATAATACATTCCTTTCCCCATATCTCCAACGTCCAATTGAACTGGGGTGTGATGTTGTCATTCACAGTGCAACCAAATACATCGGCGGGCATGGAGATGTCATCGCAGGTGTTGCGGCAGGACCGAAGGCGATTATGGATGAGATTCGTATGACGACCCAAAAAGATATTGGTGGAATTCTTTCCCCATTCGATGCGTACTTGTTAATTCGCGGTTTGAAAACTCTTGCTGTTCGCCTGGATCGTCACTGTGAGAATGCACAGAAAGTAGCAGAGTATCTTGAGCGCCACCCACGAGTAGGCCGTGTCTATTATCCCGGTTTGCCAAGCTTTCCACAGCATGAATTAGCCAAGCGCCAGATGGATAATTTCGGGGGTTTGATCAGCTTCGAGCTGAAAGGCGGTATGACGGAAGCCATCCAGATGATGAACAAGGTGGAGTTGTGTAAAAGAGCGGTTAGTCTGGGTGATGTAGATTCATTGATTCAGCATCCAGCTTCTATGACTCACTCTGTCGTTCCAAAAGAAGAACGTGAAAAAATGGGGATTACGGATGGACTCATTCGCCTCTCCGTTGGTATCGAAGACGTGGAAGATATCATTTATGATCTGGAACAGGCTTTGTCATAAGCACGATGAAGGACGACCGCATGGATCGTCCTTTTTTCTTTGTCTTTATCAAGCTTACCCGTATACAATTAAGTCAGATGCACCTGATCCATTCTGGCGTGATGGGAATTGTCCTCGTCGGTGGTACGGTAAAACCGACTGACTCTTTCAGAGTTGAATTGCCTCCGTCGCCTCATCGCCCTCTCGAACGAGTGTAAGAGCAGTAAAGTGTTTGATCAGGTGAGGAAAGTCGTATATTTCGTTTTTTCCTTTTTCACTAATAGCATACGTCCCCCGTCCCACCTTCTCAAACCATCCATAATAGTTTTTGCTCAGGATGGATAAGGTTTTGTCACCGGTTCCCTTCCTACGCAAGGATTTGGGAGACGTCGGTCCGAATTGATCAAGAAAATAGGCAATTTGGACACAATTTTCTTTGTAGGCGGTCATCAGCTTGGTTTTATTGCTTCCGCCCACATTGTAGTCACCATGCCTGCCGTTAATCTCTGCTACGAGCTTGTTCCGTTTTTTCTTGTTTTGCTGCATACTTTTTAATCGGTCAAACGGCTTGGGTGAAATGGCCTCGATTACTGCTCCATCTCCTTGAAAGGAAACAAGCAGTAACCCTAACTCCAGCCGTTTGACCAAATAACAGATATCGTGCCATTTTTTTGAGTAAAGGCTGTAAGCTGGCTTCGGTATAGCAATATAGACAAGATCTGTTAACCGCTGTCGTTTAGTAGCTTGGATAAGCAGATCTACCGTTAAATGGCGTTTCAATTCTACGATAAGTAACTCATCATCTTTGAGAGCCGTCAGATCGCAGTGGTTGACTTCACCATTCACCTGATACCCTTTTTGTGTTAAAAAGTTTCGGATCGGATCATACAGATCGACCTCGTAAATTTTCACTTTCGCTTTTTTCATGCGGGTCTCCTCAACTATTTGGAAGGTATCTTTTCTTTCATTATCGATTCGAGATCGCATTTTTACAATCTACATTATTTCTATTTACAAACATACGTTCGGTATAATACAATCTGTATGTGGGGAATAATGGTATATGTCCCAACCAAACATTTAGGAGCTGATACATAATGACAGTGAAATTGACTCCCTATTTAATGATGAATGGAAATGCCAAGGAAGCCATTCAATTTTATGAAAAAGCGTTGGAAGCTCAAGTGCTCTTTAGCTCAACTTTCGGTGAAATGCCTGAAAATCCTGAGTTTCCGCTTCCAGAGAGTGCAAAGGACCTTGTTTCTCACGCAATGTTAAAAGTTGGCGAAGCTGAACTTATGTTTTCTGACACCTTTCCAGGTCAACCTGTTCAAAGCGGAAGTCAAGTGACCATTTGTATTGGAACGAATGACGCAGAAAAATCCAAGCAATTCTTTAACGCCTTGCAAGATGGCGGTCAAGTCATAATGCCATTACAAGAAACGTTCTTTAGCCCTGCTTACGGAATCGTAACAGATAAGTTTGGCATTCCCTTCCAAATTTACACTGAGGGCAAAATGTAATTAATAGAATACAAGCCTATGCGGCAAAAGGATAACGGCTCTGTACGCAGCATTTGCGACAGGGTCTTTCTCATATATAATCAAAGAAAAATTGAAAGAAGCGAGTTTTCTAATATCTCCCATCTACTTTTTGATAAAATAGAAGTAGTGAGCCTTTTGAAGGTGGGATAGAGCATCATGAATGTATTTAAAATCCGAACGATTGATCGTGTTGGTATCACGCATGACGTGATCGAGTGTTTTGCTCAGCATCAGTTGGACATCCTTGCCATGGAAGTTGTTCCTCAGACGATATACTTGAAACTGGCTGCACTCACCGAGCTACAACAGCCTGCCATAACGGCAGAGATCAAAAAAGTAATTGGCGTCATCGATGTTGACGTCATCGCCAACCTGCCATCGGAGGAACGGGAATCGCAAATTCAAACGATTCTTACAACCGTATCGGAGGGGATCATCTCAACGGATCGCTCTCTGGTTATTCAAACGATCAATCAAGCGGCCGCTGCCATGTTAGGCGTTGAGAAAGATCAGGTCATCTCTTCCTCTCTTAGCACCATCTGGGGGCATTCCATTGAAGAGGTATGGAGCTGTTTGACTGACGGAACTGAAAAATCACATCTTCCCGTCAAGCTGCTTGTCCCATCATTGGGAGAAACCAAATTTGTTTGCTGCTATCGTCCGATCATTATCCCCCCGCAACCCCGTGCCCAAGGGGTAGTAATTGTCATCCGGGATATGAAGCAGATTCATCAACTGATCGAGACGGTCAAACGTCCGGGAGCCTTCACCTTCGAAGAACTGATTTACGAAGGCAACCCGATGAAACAATGCGTCGAAACAGCGAAACGAGTCAGCAAGAGTCAAGCTACTATCCTGCTCAGCGGCGAGAGCGGAACAGGGAAAGAGCTGTTTGCCAAAGCAATTCATTATGAAAGCGAGCGTTCGTCGCAAGCATTCGTTCCAATTAACTGCGCAGCAATCCCTGATACCTTGCTAGAAAGTGAACTGTTCGGCTATGAAGAAGGCGCATTTACCGGGGCTCGAAAAGGAGGGCATCCCGGCCTTTTCGAGGTAGCACAGGGCGGTACGTTGTTTCTGGATGAAATCGGAGAACTCCCCCTGCAATTGCAAGCCAAGTTGCTTCGTGTACTCGAAGACAGGACGATCCGAAGAATTGGCGGCAAGAAGAGTATTCCTGTGGACGTGCGAATTATAACGGCCTCCAACCGGAATCTCCCTGATATGGTTGCCAAGGGACAATTCAGAGAAGACTTGTTTTATCGCCTGCATGTCATTCCCATTCGGATACCACCCCTGCGTGAACGGAAGCATGACATTCCTTTACTTGCCCAATATTTTGTCACAAAGGTGTGTCAGCAAATCAATCGCCCGACGGCACAATTGTCCGCATCAGCGATCCGTTACCTTCAATCACATCATTGGCCAGGAAATGTTCGGGAATTGCAAAACGTACTGGAGCGAGCGGTTTACCTTACGATTTCCCATGAAATTAATGTAGAGCATGTTACGATTGCCACTCATTACTCGCATCAAGAAACCGTGCATGTAAGCCAACAAAATACGTTGAAACATCAGGTTGATCAATTCGAACGGAATGTATTGATCGAAGCGTTGAAACAATGTACTTCTGCCCGTCAGGCGGCACAGCAACTGGGCATTAGCCATACAGCAGTGTTGAACAAAATGAAGAAATATGGAATCGAAGGCACCCTTTGATGACAAACAAAAACCCTGATGAAATTTGTTCATCAGGGTTGATTCATCTCACTTTTTCGCTGTGTTTCTTGATCAATCATCTCTCGCATGGCCTTGATCATCGGATGGAAAAGGGCGTGACTCCTTCCATAATCAAGGTTGAAGCCGTAATCAAAGTCAGGCGGATTACTGCCTTGATTATGTTGGATGATCGTTTCCATTTTATCGAGCGCTTTAACCAGTTGAGCTTCTTTGGTTTGGCATTGGTTGTATTCCTGCCATAAAGCAAAGAGTTTATTGCGGGTTGGATCAATCAGCGGTTCGGTCAATTGCTGAATGGTTTCTTCTTCTCTTTGGTATTTCTTTTCCTGATCAACGAGAAGTTTCGCTGAAATATCGCCATCATATGCCTCACCCAAGTCGTGGATAAGACATATACGCAGGACTTTGCCAAAATCTAGGTCAGGAAAATATTCTTCCAATACCAAGGCAAACATGGTCAGGCGCCACGAATGTTCAGCGATGCTTTCTTTTCTTCCTTCCTTGGTCCAAGCGGTGCGCGTGTTTTCTTTCAAGCGTTCCAATTCTTGTATGAAGAAAATGATATTGGAAAGCTCTTGTCTATTTACTTCCGTCATTTACTAAAATGCTCCCTTACAAGCGATATTTTTTCAATGAGGTGATTACAAAATGAAGCAAGTATATATCCTTTTAGCCATTGCGGGTGCTGTTTTACCTTACAGCCAATTCGTTCCGTTTTTACAGGAGAATGGTCTGAATATCGCCCTGTTCACTTCACAGCTTTTTGCAACTGACATTTCCTCATTTTTTGCTGTTGATTTTCTTATCTCATGTTTCATTTTCTGGATCTTTCTTTTTGAAGAGACCCGCAGACTGCACATTAAATATTGGTGGTTATGCATCATCGCCACATTAACGATAGGTTTATCCTTCGCGCTTCCCCTGTTTCTTTACATGCGGAGAGTGGCCTTCGAGCGAGATATCACCCGTTCTACAATCGGAAAGTGATTTAATAACTTGTGGAAGTCACCTGCTTCTTCTGTTCTCCAATCAATTCGTCCATCAACAGTGCCAGTTGTCTCGCCTGTTCTTTCCGTTCGTATGGTCTGACTCGCTCAGCAAAGCTTGCCTTGATGGAAGTAGCTGAGTTTTGCTCTGCTGGGGAGCCTTGAGTTGACTTCCACGCCTGATAGAGCTTCAGATACGCCTGTTTCATTTCTGCCTGATCGGTCGGGTTGGCTACCTGCCCCAAGTCGAATTGTTGAATAATGTCGGTTGCCTCACCCGGCATGTTCAGCGCAAGCACCGGGTTTCCAATGCCCATGTACTCATACAGCTTGCCAGGGATATACGCCCCCGCATCTGGTGTCACATCGCCGATCAGCAACAATACATCTGCGCCTTTCATCAAGCCAAGAGCGTCTTTGTGCTTGAGATTGCCCAGGACGTGTACAACATCATCGAGACCCAGTTCCCTTACGCAATCTGCATTTTCGGAATAACCGGGATAATCAAATACGCCTGCGAATGAAAACGAAATGTCGTTGCGATCCACAAGCCCTTCATCGATCAGTACCTTGATTGCTCGAAGTAACAGGCGAGGGTTTCGCTTTTGATAGAGAATGCCTGCATAGACGGCGTGGAACTTCCCTTCTTGCGTCAGAAGTGGTTGCAAATCATCAAAATCGGCTTGGTCGAAGCCATTATAAATCAGTTCCAGGCGTTTTATCGTTTCACCATACTTGGCACGGAAGTTTTTGGCGAAGGTTGCCGTTACGGTTGTGACCGCATCAGCCTGCTTCATTACCTTTGCTTCCATGCGCTCCTCCCATCGGTCACGCCACGCAATCCCGGAGCGGTGCATATTCTGTGTCCACGGGTCACGGAAATCAATAACCCACTTGCTTGCAAACTCTTGGCTAAGAGCCTGTCCGATCAGATGGTTCGTGACCGGTCCTGACGTGGAGAAGATGACATCAATCTTCTCATTCTTCATAATCTCTCGCCCTAGCTTGACCGCACGAGGATACCAAAGAATCTGGTCATCTGGGATCAACAAATGAGGCTTGAGCTTTTTGAGTACGGAGATGACAGTCTGTTTCAACCGGCTAACCAATGAAGGCTTGCCTTGCACCTGCCCAGCAGCAGATGATCGGGTGGCAGTTGAAGTGGCTGCTTGTACTTGAGGGCGAGGCAACAGGTTTACCTCTTTGGCCCGATGAATTTTCACACTTGCTGGCAGTTGGTCCAAAAGTGTTGGATCCGTTGTTACGTGATAGGTAGGATCAACCGTCAGAATATGAACATTCCACCCGAATTCCCCTAAATATTTAGCCATTTTCAGCGGGCGAGGAACTCCCCCACCACCGATTGGCGGAAAGTTATAGCAAATAATCAGAACTGATTTCTTCCTTGTCATAGTACCCTTCCCTTTAGCTGAAATCTCACGAATAACCTTACCATAAACTCAGTGTTATTGCGAATCCATTTGGCATTTGATATAGTAAAAATGGTTTGTTTGGAAAGGTTCGGGTGGATTGCATGAAGACCAAATTACGTATCCTTCATATCATTGGTGGAGGAGAATTCGGTGGAGCTGAACAGCATATTCTACACCTCCTCACGTCCTTTCCGCATGACGAGGTGGAAGCGACGGTAGTCTGCTTTTACGATTCCGTTTTTGCCAGAAAATTACGTGAGGCACATATTCCAGTAATTCCGATGACCCAGTACGGGCGTTTTGATATACGTGTTTTGCGCGGTTTACGACAACTTATGAAACAATTTCAACCAGATGTGGTTCATTCCCACGGAATCAAGGCGAACTTCCTGACACGCCTGGCAGCCTATGGACTACATCCATTTGTTGTGACCACGATACATAGCAACCTGCGTTATGATTATGAAAACCCACTCGTATACACCATTGTCTCTCTCATGGAGAAAAGTACCCGCAGCTTCAATCAGCACACCATCGTTGTGTCCGATGCCTTGAAACAGATCCTGAGCAACGACGGTGTGGCGCCTCAATCAATCAGTACGATTTACAATGGCATTGACCTAACCCCATTCCGAAAACAGGATGAGCGTGAGGCCGATCGTTTGCGACTGCTGACCGAATGGGGTATTCCTGCTGACACTTTTGTGATGGGTTCCGTGGCCAGGCTCGTTGCTGTTAAAGGCCATACCTATCTGTTGGAAGGCTTTGCCCGCTTCCTCGATCGTGTCGAGGCCAAAAATTATCGACTGGTCCTGGTTGGAGATGGACCTGAACGAGCACACTTGGAAAGTTATGCCGTAAAGCTCGGAATCGAGAAATTCGTTCACTTTGCTGGCTTCCGACAGGATATTCCCCAGTGTCTGCATGCCTTTGATCTGTTTGTCCATACGTCTCTCTATGAAGGACTGGGCTTTACGATACTGGAAGCAATGGCATCAGAAGTACCCGTCATTGCAACCATTGCAGGCGGAGTCAAAGAGATTGTTTTTCATGAAAAAACCGGAATCGTTATTGAACAGCAAAATGCAGAGAGCACTGCCTTGGCTATGCTTCGGATGGTGGAACAGCCAGACCTTCGGGAAAAGTTGGTCAGAGAGGCACGTCAATTGGTCGAATCGACCTTCACCATCGAACAAATGGCAGTAAAAACTCTCACTCTATATCGACAGCACACCCAAAAGAAGGTATAGGTTAATGAAAGTGTTGGAGGATATTATGTCTATTCGGAGGCATAAATCCTCCTTTTTTCTATTGTTCATTCAACAGCTTATGAATCGCAACTGGCAGCATTTCCAGCAATGGTTCAAATGCGAACTCGATATCTAATCGCTCAGACCATTTGTGGGCATCCCGCCCTATCGGTCCTAGGTTAAGAACAGGCAGGTTAAGTTCCTCCAACTCCTTTAGAGGAAGAGAATAGCCCTTTTCCCACAACGGCATATTTGTGACCAGGGGTTGCAGAGAGAGTGCACCTTGCTGTAGTCCAGCATAGCTTAAATCGGAAATACCCCCGAAATAATGCTGATTTTTCAAACGTATCTGATGCTGCTCCCAGGCATAACTCATAATTTCTTCGGTTACTTTTTTAATTAAAGGATGGTTTCGGGAACTAATCGCCGGGTAAATGGGCGGGGCAAAAAATAGCACAATCATGGGAGCCAATTCCTTACAAAGAATAGACAGTTCATCCACGAATTGAATCGTAAGATCCCGGTCATCTTTATCCCCTCGATTAGTATCGATGCGTGTAAAGATGTGTTCCACTTCAGCTTTTCCATATTCTCTTTGGGCATAATCCAATAGCTCAGCTACCGTAAAAACATTGACATGGATCGTTTTTGGTGTCGATAATTCCAACTGGGAATAACGTTTTGCTCTTTGATCGTATTGCTCTTCAATTCGTCTGGCTACCTTTTTTGCCATTTGATATAGCTGACCGACGACCTCATCCATTGATTTTTCAAATAAAAACAGATTATATAGGGTTACCGCACGGTGCGGAATTTGAACGGAATAACCTTCCTTCAAATCCTTTTGGATCAGGTTTGTGGGGGGCGGAGTCACTTCTTCATCTACTCGTTCGCAATACTCCGTGTTCAGCTCCCATTCGCAGGTAATCTGGGAACTCATGAAGTTTGCGTTCAATCCTGATAACGGTTCACCTACATGCGTCTCTTTTCCGTAGCATAAAAATCCCGGGAGAACCTTCCCAATCGATCCTGTATAGATATATTTATTCTCATCACCTGGATAGCGCGTAAACATCGGTTCTGAATTGAGGCACGCCTTATAAATCAAGCTATGTTTCTCAGCTAATTCCAATAATATCGGCACAGCAGCCCGCATGCCAACGGAATTCACTTCTTCATCACAGACGGCGAGGAGTAAGATATTTCCGTCAAATACTCCACGGCTGGCTTGCTCCACCATGGACATATGCAAGGTAAGCCCGCATTTCATATCCATCGTTCCCCTGCCGAAGAGCCAGTTCCCCTCCGCCAAGTCCTGCTGAACATCAGAAGGCATGTTGCTTTGTTGTTCCTTTAATATACGGGTCAACTCGATTGGATCAAAAGCATTCTTCTTCCAAATGCCATAATCCTGAACATCGACAACATCAAAATGACTGACTAAAACAATCGTCTTTTTCGTATCATCATTCTTTTTCACCAGAGCGGTTACGATCTTTCTACCATCTCCAGTTGGATGGAGTTGAAGATACTCGGGTTGCTTCTGGAAATACGGCAAAGAATGAAGTTCATGAACGATTTTCTCCGCTACCGAGACTTCAGCTGAAGTACCAGTAATACTCGGGATTTCCACAAGGCTGCACAGCAGCTTTACTAATTGTTCTTTCGTCTGCCATTGGTCATGATTCATTTCTAACATCCACCTTTCCACATTATGAAAACCGTTTCCAAAATCGCTTCAAAAAAATATATGGTTTTTACAAACCATATGATGTTACTCCCAGTTTGTTCGTTATTTCAACTGCCGCTTCTTTTACCTTTTCAATCAGGATCGGAAGTCTTTGTTCATGGAGTCGCGAGCTGGGAAGATTGATACTGATTGCTGCAAGTACCTTCCCATGATGTCCGATAATCGGAGCAGCAACGCAAGCCGTCCCCTCCGTTATTTCCCCATAACTAACCGCATAGTGGTTCATTCTGATTTCGCTGAGCTGTTTCCATAACCCTTGTTGTTCTTCAGGGGACAAGTTCAGTTGGTTCAGCACTTGCTTAATCTCTTGATCTTTCATATGAGCAAGGATCGTCTTGTTCGGTGCACCAATGTTTATTGGAATGCGAATCCCCAGATTCTCTGAAATCCGAAGCTTTAATGGACTGTCTATCTTTTCAATAACAATGGCATCCAGACCTTGGGGCATGTTCAGATAGATGCTTTCTTCGACTTCCATTGCTAACCGTTCCATCACGGGTCTGGCTTCTTTTCGGAAATCAATTTTGTCTATCATTTTAAGTCCCATTTCAACCCATTTATATCCCGGCTTATATTGTTTGCTTTCGGGATCCTGAATGACAAGTGCATGTTTGATTAATGTTTGCAGAATACGATGGAGAGTGCCTAGGGGAAGTGAGGTAGCTTCTGCCAAATCGGATATCGACCAGCCACTCTTGTTGTCATCAGAAACTAGGACATTAATAATTTGAATTGCACGATCAATAGATTGAACCATAAGCAAACCTCTTCTTTAACGGTAAAGTTTTTGCTACTATTTTACCATTTTTCTCTCATACCTTACTACGATAAATTTACATTGCCTTGCTTTGGGGATGAGCTTTTCCCGTCATACGAAAATTGTTTGCGTTTTTTCTTCCCACCCATTCTTGCTTCCAATTTTTCAACCAGATAAGTGAATATCATGACAAGAGCCAAATAATATAAACCGACAACCATGTAAGTATCCAGTTGCTTAAAATTCGATGCTGCTTCGCTTAACCCCGCTCCCCACAGTTCGGACATTCCAACATAAGCGACGAGGGAGGAATCCTTTAACGCAATGATGAATTGATTGCCTAGCGGTGGAATGGCTAATTTGAACGCCTGAGGCAAAATGATTCTTCGCATTGCCAACGGGTAGGACATTCCTAACGAACGAGCTGCTTCCATTTGCCCACGATCAACTGATTGAATGGATCCACGGAATATTTCCGCAATATAAGCCCCGTTATGAATCGCTAACGCCAAGGCCCCTGCCCAAAATTGCGAAAGTGTAACAATATTGGTAATTCCAAAATAAAGGATGGCTATCTGAACGATTAGAGGTGTGCCTCGTACGATAGTTATATACAAGTTGGCCAAATATCGTAACGATTTTCTTTTCGAAATGCGAAAAAATGCGAAGACAAGACCGAATCCACATCCTAACAGCAAAGCGACCAACGTTAATTTCACAGTAAGTAGGGCTGCTACTAAAAACGTTTGATAACTAGAGAGCAAAATTTCTACCATAGCTTTTTCACCCTTCCTTAGGACATGTCAGGGGGTGTTAGCATCAACACCCCCTGATCCCCTATTTTTTCTCGCCAAGGATATTTCGGCCAAACCATTTTTGACTGATCTTGTCATAGGTACCATCACTGATGATTTCAGCGAGCGCTTTATTCAATTTTTCCTTTAATTCAGGATTGTCTTTATTCACAGCAATGGCTTGATCATCGTTTGTCATCGGCTGTCCTACGTCCTTAATCTTCACGGCCCCTTCTTTGATCATCCGAAATCCAACCATCTGATCGGTAATGACGGCATCCAATCGGCCAGAAGGGAGATCCATCAGAGCTGTAATATCGCTATCGTATTCAGCTACATTGTCTTTTCCCGTATACTTCAAGGCTAAGTCTTTATAGTTGCTTGATTTTACTACGCCAATCCGCTTATCCTTCAAATCATCTGGACCCTTTATGCTCGTATTTTGCTCAGCCACAAAAATTTGTGAGCCTGATCGATAGTACGGAGCTGTAAAATCCACTACTTTTTCCCGCTCGGGTGTAATCGTCATACTCCCAATGATGGCATCATATTTTTTGGCTTGGAGCCCTTGAATAATGGTTTCCCACGGGTTTGTTACTGGCATCGGCTTCATTCCCATCTTTTCAGCCAATGCCTTGCCGATTTCGACGTCAAATCCTGCAAGCTCACCGTTTTCCTTAAAGTTAAATGGCTTATACAGCCCACTCATCCCATAACGAAACTCTTGTTGGTTTGATGCTGTCTCGTTCGTAGCTGTTTGCTGTGAGGCGTTTGAGCCGCAACCGGCTAGCATAGCAGAACCAACGAGCAAACCTGTCAGGAATAGGACCATCCAATTTTTCTTCATTCAGAACTCCTCCTTTGTTGTTTTCATTTTTTATAAAATACTGCTTAAGAATTGCCTCGCCCTTTCATGTTGGGGGTTGCTAAAAAATTGCTCGGGAGTCCCCTCTTCCAAAATCTGTCCATCCCCCATGAATACCACACGATCCGCCACCTCACGAGCAAAACCCATCTCATGTGTAACAACAACCATCGTCATGCCTTCTCTAGCCAGTTGCTTCATGACAGCAAGCACTTCCCCCACAAGCTCAGGATCTAGAGCGGAGGTGGGTTCGTCAAATAGCATGACTCGAGGATTCATGGCAAGGGCTCTTGCAATGGCCACTCTCTGTTTTTGTCCTCCGGAAAGCATATCTGGATAGGCATCGGCTCGGTCCCTGAGGCCTACCTTGTCTAGCAAATCGAAGGCAACTTTCTTGGCTTGTTCTTTACTCCATTTTCGAACATGGACAGGAGCCTCAATGATGTTTTCTAGAACGGTTTTATGAGGGAATAGATTAAAATGCTGGAACACCATGCCAACGTCTTGGCGCACTCGGTTAAGCTCCGGCTCGTACGTAGTGATCAACTGATGATCGATCCGAATTTCTCCTTGATCATGAAATTCCAAGAAATTAATGCAACGAAGTAAAGTGGATTTGCCCGAACCGCTTGCACCAATCAGTACAACCACTTCCTTCTCCTTGACAGTCAGATCGATTCCTTTTAAAACCGTTAAGGAATCGAAAGACTTATACAGATTTTTCACTTCGATCATTAACATCCCCCCCGGTCTAATAACGAGTTAGAATATTACCTTTTTTCAGACTATTTTCCTCCCTTTTCTCCCACTTTACATAAAAAGCTGGATCAAACATGTGTGTGTTCTGATTATGTGTGCAATAAAAAGGTTTTTTCCGTATAACGGAAAGCGTTTCCAATTTGTTTTTTCTCATTATATTTTGTCTGAAAATTCCTGTCAATATTTATGCATTGAAATTAATGAATAACTTAATTCTGTGCCAGGCCTTTCATTTTACGATATAATTCTAATAAGTTTTGAAAATCCGGTTTTTACCTTCTTTATTAGAGAATGATGAGTATGGAGGAATGATTCGATGAAACTGTTTATTTCATGTGATATGGAGGGCATATCGGGCATAACAGATCCGACATATATCAATCCCGGAGATAACAATTACGAACGTGGTCGCCAATTTATTATGAATGATCTGAATGCCGTCATTGAAGCTGCGGTGGAAGCCGGAGCAAATGAGATTCTGGTTGCAGACAGCCACAATACGTTTAATAACATCCTGCTTGAACAACTTCACCCAAAGGCAAAGCTTCTTTGTGGAACGCCACGCAATGACTCCATGATGGAGGGACTGGATTCCTCGTTTGATGCTGCCTTCTTCATCGGTTACCATGCCCGTCACGGTTCCCCCGGTGTACTCAGTCATACAATGTCCTCTGTCATCAAAAATATGTACATAAACGGTCAAATCGTAGGCGAATTCGGCTTCAATGCCATTTATGCAGGCCTTTGCGGTGTACCTGTATGCCTGGTCTCAGGTGATGACCGGATTGCCGAAGAAGCAGCACAACTGATTCCCGGAATCCGTACAGCCATTGTGAAGCAGGCCGTCTCTCGCACTTCTGCCATCTGCCTGTCGTTGGAAGGATCTCGAAGCGAATTAAGCCAAAAGACAAAAGAAGCCCTGTCTAATCGACACAGCATCTCGCCTCTTACCACAGAGCGTCCTCTTCAATGCAGAATTGAATTTGCTCATGCTGGTCAGGCAGAGATGGCGTCAATTATTCCAGGAGCTACTTATCATACAGGTAGTACAGAAGTAAGCTATCAGGCACAGGATCAATACGAAATGTATCGAACGATGCGGGCGATGCTGAACCTCGCTGCAACTGTTCCGTTTTGCTAATTTAAAACCCCGTCCGATCAGAGCGTCAGCTTTCGTCGGGCGGGGTTTATTTGATTTAATTAGATTCGAACTACTTTTACCTGTGCATCCAGATCACGAGGAATGCGGTTTTTTGTATCAAACAGAATTGGCGACTTACTCATTTGAGCAATCGTCTGACTCCAGTCAAGTTCAGCAAATTCCTGTTGGAGTGCGGTCAGGAACAACGCATCAGCGCCGTTGACTGCTTCCTCCAATGTTGCTTTTTTGTGATCGTATGGAGTCGGTACAGCAGGGTCAAAAGATACTACCTCTACTCCACGCGATTGGAGAATCTTGATCAAATCATGGACGGGACTCACACGATCATCATTGGAGAAGTCCTTCATGGCAAGTCCAAGAACGGCTACACGAGAACCAGCAAGACTTTTGCCTGCTTCACGGAGCGCTTCCTCCAGCATATTGGTGAGCACATTCGGTACATCATCATTGATCCGGCGAGCCGTTTGCAAGAGGCTCAGGCTCACACCTAGCTCGTTTGCTTTCGGAGACAAATAGTGCAGCGCATTCGGCAAGCAGAACCCGCCTACACCAGGGCCCGGAGTCAACAGATTGACACGTTTATGTGTATTGGCCACTTTAATCAATTCAAATGTGTCGATTTGAAACGCTTCAGCAAAACGGGCAAATTCCTGTACCATCGCAATATTGACATCACGTTGAATATTTTCCATTACCTTTGCTGTTTCAACAACACGGATATCCGAGATTGTGATATCGGATTCGCTGATAAAGGAGAGCAGCTCCTTGCCTTTCTCGGCACTTACTTCGTTCACTCCGCCTAATACGAGCGGGAAGTTAATGAATTCCTCGAAAGCTCGTCCTTCCGCAATGCGTTCTGAGCAATAGGTGAGATAGAAATCTTCCCCGCTCTTCATTCCACTTACTTCTTCCAAAATCGGCAGAATGACTTCCTCAGTAGTACCGGGAACGACCGTGCTGCGAATCATAACGGTATCGCCTTTTTTCAGAACCTTGCCAAGTGTGTGAGCGCAGTTTTTGAGCGGTTGCAGATTCGGGTCTCCGTTATTCACCGGAAGGCCCACAGTCACAATATAGTTATTCACCTTTTGGGCTGCCTCTTCATAGGAAGTAGTTGCTTTGAATCGCCCTGCATCCAGTTGTTCACGCAGGATTTCGGCCAACAACTTGCCTTGATAGCTTTCCAGATGGTGCGAATGGGCAGCATTGATTTCATCTACTACGGCTGGCAATGCGTCAATCCCAACAACCTGTGCACCTTTCATTGCATATGTAAGGGCAAGTGGCAATCCGACGAAGCCAAGACCAATGACAGCGACGTGAATGGGTTGAGTCATTTTCAATCTCCTCTTTTCAACGAAAACTTCTATATCTTATTACTTACTGGCAAATATCCTGTTGGCGGCGGCGTAGCTGGTGTATGTGGTATCTGAGGCAAATACACCATTACATACACAATGCCTGCTGCTACAAACAAAAGACAGACGACAATCAGCACTTTGTAGAGCGTGTCCAAGGTGTTTCCCCCTTAGCTTGGAACAAGATTCAACGTTTTGTTATTGCCAAAGGTTAATTATACTCGCCATCCAGTAAAAAGGGTAGTGGTGAGTTTAAGGCAGAAACACGGTAAGGGGACCATGGACGTACACCTGACAAGTTAGACGGATTCCATTAGCCAACGTTTCATTTCCCAACCGATATCGTTCTGTTTCACTGGCTATATTGGCTGAGCCTGCAGGAATATCCATTTTCATTTGACAGGTCGTACATTTCCCCGTTGTGCACATAAATGTGACTGGATACCCCGCTTGAACCATCGCCATTAATAAATTGTCTCCCTTTCGCACAGGAAAAGAGGTGCAATCGGTTCCTTGAATCACAGTGACAGTGATCAAAACAGGATTTTTTCCTCCGAGATCCTGATTCCCATGGGTTTGCTCCACGCCTCTCCCTCACTTCTCTTTTCTGTACTGGGTTACGTTTTTTACAGCGTTAAACTGGCACCAATTACATATGAAAAACCGATGGAAATCATCATCGACGTAAACCCAACCGCCCGATTGTCGTTGGCAATTTCTTCATCGACATGAATCGTAGGAGTAAGGAATTCAAAGATAAAATAGCTTGCCAAAAGCAGTAAGAACCCGAATCCACCCCAAATGAGCGCCTGACCAATCCGATCATGATGCTCAATGGAGAAGCGAAAAATATTGGCGATCCCAAAAATCTTCCCACCCGTAGCCATGGCAACAGCCATATTTCCCTTTTTGACTTCAGCCCAGACACGGTACTTGGTTACCATCTCAAAAATCGTGAGAAACAGGATCATGGCAAGACCAGTTACAGCAAAATACGCCGTAGTCGCTATATAGGGATTACTCAATAAAACCCGCATCGATTACTCCTCCCACAAACTTACACTTACCGCAGTTCAACAATCGTTGCTCCTACGCCGCCTTCTCCTTGCCCGCCTAACCGGAATGACTTCACATTGCGGTGACCACGCAAGAATTCATGTACTCCTTTGCGCAGTACTCCTGTTCCATGACCGTGAATGATGGATACCGAGTGAAGTCCTGCCATCAATGCTTCGTCCAAATAGCGATCAATCTCGTTAATTCCGTCTTCTACGTTGTATCCTCTGAGGTCCAGTTCCATTTTCACTGTGTCCCGGCGTGCTTTAACTGCTGTATATTGAACGACTGGCTCTTTCTTGGAAGCTTTCACTACCGTCATGTCGTCACGTTTCACTTTCATTTTCATAATGCCAATTTGCACGAGGAATTCCTTGTCCGTCACTTTCTCCAACACGGTTCCTTTTTGACCAAAGGAGTTGACCATCACTTCGTCACCCACTTTGACCTGTGTCGCACGAACGGCTTTGGCTGGTTTTTTTACTTTTTCCTTGTCCAGTTCCATCACCGCGTTGCCTAAACGTTTTTTCGCTTCGATCAGGCGATGCTCTTTAATGTCCATTCCTTCCGTCATCATCTCACGCAATTCACGAATAACGGTGTCTGCCTCTTCCTTGGCAAGCTGCACAGCAATTCTCGCCTCGTCCTCTGCCCGTTCCATGAGACGATTTTTCTCCATGGCGAACTGATTGCGCTCTTCCTCCAATTGTTTACGCAGCTCTTCCGCTTCCTGGCGAAGTTTTTCTGCTTCCTTTCGCTCCATTTCGGCCGTTTTGGTGTTGCGCTCCAGCGAGGCAATCATGGTCTCTACCTGGTTTTCTTCCTCCGAAATGGTTTCTCTGGCCGCTCGAATAATTTCGGTAGGCAGTCCGAGTCTGGAAGCAATGGCAAATGCGTTGGAACGTCCTGGTACACCAATTAACAGCTTGTAGGTAGGGCGAAGTGTCTCCACATTAAATTCTACACTGGCATTGATGACATCCGGACGATCGTATGCGTATGCTTTTAGCTCGCTATAGTGTGTCGTTGCAACGAGGCGTGCTCCTTTTTGCAGGCAATAATCGAGGATCGACATCGCTAGTGCCGCACCTTCTGTCGGATCGGTTCCTGCACCCAACTCATCAAACAGGACAAGGCTTTTCTCATCGAGCTTGCTTAAAATGTCTACAATATTGACCATATGGCTGGAGAAGGTAGACAAGCTCTGTTCGATGGACTGTTCATCCCCGATATCAGCAAAAACATGGGAGAAGACAGTTAGTTCGCTTTCTTCTTCGGCCGGAACATGCAGTCCTGACATAGCCATCAGGGATAGCAGTCCAATCGTTTTGATCGTAACGGTTTTACCCCCTGTATTGGGCCCTGTAATGACGATTCCGGTGTAATGCGATCCCAGTTCTACATCAATAGGAACAACAACGTCCATCGGAATCAACGGATGTCTTGCCTTTTTCATTCGAATGTAGCCCCGGTCATTTAAATGTGGGCTAGTTGCTTTCATACTGTAGGCCAACTGACCTTTGGCAAAAAGAAAATCGAGTTCTGCCAACTGCTCCACATTCACGAGCAAAATGTCTACATTGACAGCTACCAGTTCAGTCAACTGATACAAGATGCGTTCAATTTCCCGCTCTTCCTTCAATCGTACTTCACGCAACTTGTTGTTCATCGAAACGATTACTTCTGGCTCGATAAATAAAGTTGCGCCTGAGGCGGACTGGTCGTGAACGATACCACCGAATACGTGACGATACTCTTGCTTAACCGGGATGACATAACGGTCCGAACGGATGGTCACGATGTTTTCCATCAGCATTTTCTGATAGCTGCTCGAACGGGTCATCGAATCCAGCTTTTCACGAATGCGTGACTCGAGGGAACGGATTTCTTGACGAATCTGGCGCAGTTCCACACTGGCGCTGTCCATCACTTCACCGTTTTCATCAATGCATTGCTTGATTTCCAGTTCGAGGTCACGCAGACCCTCAATTTGTTCACAGTGGTTTTTTAGCACAGTTAAGCCATGCTCGTCACAAATGTCGAGCAGAAATGTCTTGAGACGTCTCCCTGCAAAAATCGTTGATGCAATTTCCACCAGTTCCATCGGTGCAAGCATGGCACCAAGACGTGCCCGTTGAACGGCGGCACGAATATCACGGATCCCTCCAAGAGGGGCATTTCCTTTGAGGCGCAAGACAGTACTCGCTTCATCAGTTCCTTTTAACGCATATCGTACTTCATCTATTCTTGTAAAAGGTGTAAGCTCACTCGCTTTTTCTTTACCTGCTGTCGATGTGGCCTTTTCCGTTAAAAGGTCGATTATTTTACGGTATTCCAATGTTTTCAAAACCCGTTGCTCCACGAAAGAAGCCTCCTTCAGAAGTATATTTCCTTATTATAGCACGACGAATACTTCATTGCCGAATTAGGCACAATGTTATCAAGCTTACCTAAGGAAGGAGAATAAAGATGACAATCATTCGCCATATCGTCCGCTTTGTGGTTGCAGCAATTGTCTTGATGGTTGTGGGCTTCCTTGTTCCTGGCTTCACGGTAAGTAGTTTCTGGACAGCACTGTTCGCTGCTGTTGTGATTGCTGTTATCGGTTGGGTATTGGAAGCGATGCTAGGACAGCGAATTTCTCCATACAATCGAGGAATTATTGGATTTCTCGTCAGTGCCGTCGTCATTTATGTAACCCAGTTTTTTGTTACCGGGTTTCGAGTCACTATTCTCGGTGCGCTGCTCGCTTCCCTGGTCATCGGGGTTATCGACTTGTTCATCCCGATTCGCAACAAGCTGAACATGCCAAACGGAGAGGCAAGATAGTTATTGAGTACAGGAAAACCTGTATCTTCCTTTTGGTTAGATACAGGTTTTCACTTGTCTAGCTGTGAATCTCCCCATTGCAAACGGACACTTCTTCAGGAACGAGCAAGTGAGTAGTAAAGCTCGTCGTTACGCTCTGCTTCCCCTTGTTCAAATCCCAATTTTTGCAGCAAACGAATGGATCTGCCATTATAAAAAAAGGTGGAGCCGTTTGTGCCCCACCTTCCGTTTATTTGTCTTTGGCATCTTCTTGCAAGATTTTCAACAGTTCTTCGTATTCCTGCCGAAGTCGAAAGTACTCATCCGTAATATTGACTGCTGCCAGAACAGCGATCTTGGCTGTATCCAGTCGGGCATTCCCATGACTGATTTCATTCATTTTGTCGTCGACGTACCCTGCCACCATGCGCATATGGTTGACGCTAGCTTTCCCACTCAGTCGGTACTGTTGACCGTATATATCAACTATGAGTCGATTTTTCCCGTCTCCCTGCACAATGGCTTCCTCCTTGAAACATCAATGACAATAGTATTTCCCTATTAGGTTACTGAAAATGACATTATCCGTCAAGATTTTCCTTTTCATTCTCATTAAACTGTACACATTTTGGGTTTTCATTCCAGCTATGACTGGGTCAAATATGTTACTAATTGAGACAAACTGCAGTCCTCCATTGATTCCAATCGCCAGTCATATTTCTCAAATTGAAGTGTTCTTGTTAGCAGATTCGGGACAATTACACAGCGAAGTCCCGCTGCAACAGCAGCATTGCAGCCATTTGCTGAATCTTCGAATGCCAGCGCCTCTGCTGACCCAACCCCTAATGAGGAAATGGCTTGCAGGTATAGTTCAGGGTGTGGCTTTACCTGTTCTACGTCATCTTTTGTTTTGAGCACCTCGAAATAATCGATGATCCCCGTTTCTGTGAGATAATGTTCAACCCACTTACGAGAGGAACTGGACGCAAGGCCGATGCGAAGACCGAGCTTTTTGGCTTCTTTCAGGTATTCCAACACGCCTGGACGCAACGAGATCGCCGTCATTTTTTCTTCATACTTTTGGAGGGTAAGCCTCTCGATTCCGTTGCGATCCAAAGGCCTCCCCACTTTTCGTTCGAGTGCATCGAACAGAACTGAATTTTCTGTTCCGATACACATTGCAAATTCTTCTAGCGTCACATTCATGCCGAACTGTTCAGAAAACACATCTCTGAACGCTTCAAACCACGCATTTTCAGTGTCTACGATCAAACCGTCAAAATCAAACACAATCGCTTTTATCATGGCAGTAGTCCTCTTTACTATGATTCATTGTGAGAATCTGGATTTTCCTCATTTTACCACAAAATGAAGACAAACTCCTCATTTTGCTAGGAGGAGTTTGTCATTTTGTCTATGAAGTTTGTTAGCCGCGCAGTTCAGCACCTGTTTGTTCTGCCAATGCTTGCACGATGCGTGACGTAGATTGTTGTACTTCTTCGTCGAGCAGGGTGCGCTCTTGATGACGGTAAACAAGCGAGAATGCCATGCTCTTCTTGTCAGCAGCAATTCGGTCGCCTGCATAAACGTCAAACAAAGTGAGTGATTCCAAGAGATCGCCTGCCTGTTCACGAATAATAGAAGTCAGGCTGGATGCAGTAACTGAGCGATCGACCACGAATGCCAGGTCACGAGTAATAGCCGGGAACTTCGGCAGTGGTGTGTACAGGCCAAGGTCAGTGGCAGATTCCACCAGCTTGGAGACATCACATTGGAAAACGTATGTCTCATCCAGATCGTATGCCTTCTCGGTGGCTGGGTGCAACTGCCCGATGTAGCCGATGATTTCATCATTAACAAGCACATTGGCTGTACGGCCTGGATGCATTCCGGTACGCTCCGTGGTTGGCTGGAAGGAAACATTGACAATTCCTAGCTTGCTCAATACAGACTCGAGAATTCCTTTAAGCAGATAGAAATCAACTGGCTGCTTCACACCCATCCAGTTCTGGTGCACCCATGCACCGGTAACCAGTGCTGCCAGGTAGTATTTTTCTTCTGGCAGTTTGGTAATTTTCTCTTCTTCTGTCAAGAACACATTCCCTACCTCAAATAAAGCGAGATCGTGGTTCTGACGGTTCTTGTTATATGTCGCCACTTCCATGATACTCGGCAACAGGTTTGTACGAAGAACGCTGTGTTCTTCACTCATCGGCATGGCGAGAGCAATCTCTGACAAGGTCTTGTCATGCAAGCCAGCCACAACATTCGCCCGCGCTGGGGCTACCAATGAGTACGTAATCGCCTCAGAGAGTCCCAACCCGATCATGTGGTGACGAATGGTACGGCGGATGGTTTGCTCACGGGTTAACATTCCTTGTGTTGTCTCTCCACCCGGCAAGCTTGTCGGGATGTTGTCGTATCCATACAAGCGGGCTACTTCTTCCACCAAGTCCTCAGGCAGAGTAATATCTCCACGACGGGTTGGCACTTCAACCTGCCATTCGTTGTTTTCCAGTTTGTAAGTAAAGTTCAGTTTATCGAAGATCGGTGAAACTTCATTGGCGGCTAGCGCAGTTCCCAAATGCAGATTTAATTTTTCCAAGGTCAAACGTACCGTTCTTGGCTTTATTTCTTGCACTTTCGCACTTGCGATTCCCTTGGACACACGGGCACCTGTCAACTGTTGAATCAAAAGAGCTGCACGGTCTGCAGCCGGAATCACACGGGATTGATCTACGCCTTTCTCCCAACGAACGCAGCCTTCCGTACGCATTTGCAGCATGCGGGACGTGCGGCGGATGGACTTCGGCGTGAAGTAAGCTGATTCAAGAATGATTTCAGATGTCTGATCCGTAATCTCGGAGTTAGCTCCACCCATCACACCAGCGATTGCCAAACCTTTTTCACGGTCTGCAATCAAAAGTGTTTGGTCGTCAAGTGTACGCTCCTGATCATCCAGTGTAACCAGCTTTTCACCCTCTTGTGCCAGTCGAACAACAATCGAGCGATCATTCACTTTTGTTGCGTCGAAAGCGTGAAGTGGCTGGCCGTACTCCAGCATGACATAGTTGGTCACGTCCACTACGTTGTTAATTGGGCGTACACCCGCTGCCATCAAGCGATTTTTGAGCCACTGTGGCGAGGAACCGATTGCAACACCTGTGAAATGACGTCCTGCGTACTGATAGCTGTGGTCTGTTGCTTCAATTTCGATGCTGACTGGATTCACGTCACCATTCTCAACTACATCTGTAGAAGGAAGGATCACGTCACGACCGAGAATTGCCGCTACTTCATAAGCCACACCAATCATGCTGAGACAATCCGAACGGTTCGGAGTGAGACCCAGTTCAAGAATATAGTCATCCATCCCGAGGTAGGAGACTGCATCCATCCCTACTTCCGCATCTTCCGGCAACACCATAATGCCCTCTTGCTGGTCTTTGCCCAGAAGCTTGTCATTTAGCCCGAGTTCCTTCGCTGAACAAATCATCCCTTGGGATTCCACTCCACGCAGCTTGGAGCGCTTGATCTGGAAATCACCCGGGAGTTTCGCTCCGATCAACGCAACAGGAATTTTTTGCCCTTGTGCGACGTTTTGTGCTCCGCATACGATTTGCAGCTCTTCTTCTTGGCCTGCATCGACAATACAAACACTGAGGCGGTCGGCATCCGGGTGTTTGGAGCGTTCTTTGACATAACCGACAACTACCTTGGATACTCCTGTATTACGTGACTCAACCGCATCTACTTCTACACCGCTGCGGGTAAGCTTTTCAGCAAGTTCATGAGGGGTAATCCCCGACAGATCTACATATTCAGAAAGCCAATTGTAGGAAACCTTCATCGTTATTTATCCTCCCTATTCCCGATTGAACTGGCGCAAGAATCTGACGTCATTGGTATAGAAATGGCGAATGTCGTCTACTGCATATTTGAGCATGGCGATCCGCTCAACGCCCATACCGAATGCAAAACCGCTCACTTCCGTCGGGTCATATCCAGCCATCTCCAGTACACGAGGATGAACCATACCGGAACCGAGAATTTCAATCCATCCGGTTTGTTTGCATGTGCGGCAACCTTCCCCATGACACATCACACATTGAATGTCTACCTCTGCACTCGGTTCAGTGAACGGGAAAAAACTTGGGCGAAGACGAATTTGCTGGTTTTCTCCGAACATTTGGCGGGCAAATGTAAGTAAGGTACCTTTCAAGTCACTCATACCGATTCCTTTACCAATAACCAGTCCCTCGATTTGCGTGAACTGATGGGAGTGTGTCGCATCGTCATCATCACGGCGGTACACTTTACCCGGGCAGATGATCTTGACCGGTGTCGTCCCATTTTTAGCAAGCATTGTTCTTGCCTGAACCGGTGAGGTATGCGTACGCATCAGAATTTCGTCCGTCACGTAAAAAGAATCCTGCATGTCCCGAGCCGGGTGGTCCTTGGGAAGATTGAGCATTTCGAAGTTGAAGTAATCCATTTCCACTTCAGGTCCCTCTGCTACCTCGAAGCCCAATCCAATGAAAATGTCTTCAATTTCTTCAATAATTCGATTAAGTGGATGCATCGTTCCCACAGGTACATGGCGTCCAGGGAGCGTAACATCAATTTGCTGAGAAGCGAGTTTTTGGTTGATCGCTGCTTGCTCAAATTCAACCTGTTTGGTGGAAATCGCTTGTTCCAGCGCTTCTCGTACTTCGTTCACCACTTGCCCGATCACTGGACGTTCTTCAGCGGACAAGCTGCCCATCCCACGAAGAATTTCGGTCAGTTCACCTTTTTTGCCAAGGTATTTGACTCGCAGATCCTGAAGCTCTTGCGCTTCATTTACCTGTGCCAACTGCGAAAGCGCTGCTTCTTTCATTTCCTGTAGCCGTTTTTGCACAACCATCGCTCCTTCAAAATTGATTGCTTTCTTAAAAGATCCTGTTCAAAAAGGGAGGACAATGTTTCCCAGACTTTTTGAACGTCCTCTAAAAAATAAAAAACCCGCCCCACAGAAGGGACGAGTTATTCTCGCGGTACCACCCTAATTAGGCAAAACTGCTCTGCCTCACTTAGATCATCGATAACGGGATGAAACCGGTATACTCCTACTACCTTGAAAAAGGCTTCAGAAATCAGCTCCAGAGTGAATTCCAAGAGGTTCACGTAGAATTGCTTGCAGTCTGTGGCAATTCCTCCCTGAAAACGGTACGTCTCCTGTACTAGTCTCCTTCATCGCTTTACCAACATATTTCCTTAACAGCTTTCAGAAATTATACCGTAAAACTCTTTTTGTTGCAAATTCGTACCAAACATTTGGGCTTATTTCTGGTATATTAGTACTGGAGGCTGATTTCAAGATGATACAACAGGACTATTTTTACGACAAACATTATGAATGTCAGTTCTGCTCTACGCCATTTACCAGCAAAAAAGTGCGTCGAAATTCCCAGAGCGTATTGAAAAGAGACAGCGATTTTTGCACCTATTACAAACAGCAATCGGCAAATCCGGTTTTGTATACTGTCCAGGTATGTCCAAACTGTGGTTATGCCTTTACGGATCAGTTCTTGCCGGTATTCTCTCCACTCACGAAAAAACGGATACATGACAACATCTTCACGAAGTGGACAGAAAAAGAATTCGGCCTGACACGCTCCATCCCGGAAGCGATCGCTTGCTTCAAACTTGCCGGATTTACTGCTGAGTTGAAAAATGAAGCCCACAGTGTAAAAGCTGGTCTCTACCTTCGTCTGGCGTGGTTGTATCGCTTTCTGGAAAATGAGCAGGAAGAGCAACGATTTCTGCGCATGGCCGCCAAGGAATATGAGGAATCTTATATCCATTCCGATTATGTCAAAGGTGACAAAGAGATGTCCGAGGCTCGCATCCTTTACCTGATCGGTGAATTGTTTCGACGTATAGGTGAATTTGACAAAGCCATCCGTTATTTTGGCAAAACCATTGAGCTGAAAGATCGTACCGTTGAACAAGGAACGATACAGATGGCTAGAGATCAGTGGCAATTGGCACGAGAAGAGTATAAGCAGGTACGTGAGGCAGAAATGCTTGATTCACGGGAGGCTGCTGAGGCATAAAAACAGTTCAGACTTTAAATCATTGCAAAAAAATGGTTAACGAGCTTCAAGTTGCTATTCTAGAGGCTCGTTTTCTTTTGCATGTTACTTGCAAATTACTCTTCCTTCTCATTGCTTAGGGACTATCCATCCTAGTTTTTGATTCTGCTTCTCCTTCTGCGCTTCTCATACCCGCTTGCACATCGATTTGTGTATGAAGCCCCTTCTTTCGGCGTTGTCTGTCAACACAAAATCCGGCAATTACCAACAATGTGATGATGGAGCCAAAAATCCAGTACATGGAGTGCGCACCTCCCTTTTCTGTCATCCAGGAAATGAAAAAAGGAGCAACCATCCAAATCTGAAATAAGTTAAGTGACATCAAAACTTACCGATTCGAAGATTGCTCCATTATTTTTGATACGAAATTATGTATTTGCACGCTGACGCTTTGCCTCGTACAGCATAATCCCCGTAGCAACTGCCGCATTCAGTGATTCTGCCCCACCATACAGCGGAATGTGCACTGTCTCGGTCGCATTCGCCAGCATTTCCCTAGACACACCTCGTCCTTCGTTTCCAATGACGATGGCGATCTTCCCGTGATAAATAGGGGAATCATACGACTTACTTGATTCTCCCAAAGAAGTGACCAGCAGTTGTCCACCGGCAGAGAGGATTTCATTTCCCGCAGTAGCTCCGTCAATCGTAAAGACAGGAATACGGAATAACGACCCCATCGTGGAGCGTACCACTTTGCCGTTGTATAAATCTACGTTGCCGCCACACAGGATTACTCCGTCAACACCTGCGGCATCCGCCGTTCTGAGCATTGTTCCGAGATTGCCGGGGTCCTGGATTTCATCGAGGACAAGCAACAGAAAATCACGTTCTTTTGTCGTGCTCCACCATTTCTGCCATTGCAAAAATTGCTTGTGAACCTCCGCAATTACTCCCTGAGGCGACTTGGTATCGGAAAGCTTCTCAATTACTTGTGGAGTCGTGGCAATCAGTTTCGTATCAGCTTGCACGTTGCTGAGCAAATTGATGATTGTTTTGTCTGCCATCTGTTCCTGATCGAACAGCAGAGTAACAACATCCTGTGAGGTGCGTAATGCTTCCTCCACTAGGTGAATCCCTTCAATCAGGTATGTGCCCGAAGCGTCTCGTTCTTTTTTCTGATGAAGCTGATGCAGCCGTTTTACCAACGGATTTTGCAGTGAGGTAATGGTTTCCCAGTTCATCTTTTATTCCTGCTCCTCGAAATCCTTTAAGTCCCTATTATGTCCAATGACGACTAGCACATCTTTTTCCTTAATGACTTCATCTGGTCCTGGCGCTATATTGAAGTTTTCGCCACTTTTGATCGCGATAACGTTGACACCGAATTTAGCACGAACATCCAACTGACGGAGTGTATTGCTGACCATACTTCTGGAGACCACAACTTCTGCTACACTGTAGTCTTCGGCAAGCTCAATGAAATCGAGTACGTTGGCCGAGATCAGATTGTGTGCTACCCGGACACCCATGTCTCGCTCAGGGAATACCACCCGGTCTGCTCCCACTTTATACAGAACTTGTCCATGACGTTCATTCTGCGCTTTGGCCACGATTTTCTTGACGCCCATTTCTTTTAAGATGAGTACGGTCAAGATGCTCGCTTGAATATCGGCACCAATCGCAACGACAACCACATCAAAATTGCGTATGCCAATTTCTTTCAGCGCCATTTCATCTGTCGAATCAGCAACTACCGCATGTGTTACGTATTGAATAATTTCATTGATTCGATCTTCATTTTCGTCAATTCCCATAACCTCGAAATCCATTTCATACAGAGTCCGAGCAACACTGGAGCCGAATCGCCCCAAACCAATTATCGCAAACTGCTTCGCCATATTTTTCCACTCCTCTTTACTTCAACGGAAATTATAACATATCCAAATATCTCTCTTCAAAAAAAGTATTGGGCAAAAGCGATAAACCAATACTACAAATAGGTACCTTATTAACTGTCTTAAGGAGGGAGCTATTACCGTGAACATTAACCTGTTAAATCTTCGACAAGCAATCATGTACAAAATGCAGGGCTCTGATGCGACGGCTGTGAAAGATACCATTACGGATGCAATCAGTTCAGGACAGGAAAAAACACTCCCAGGTCTGGGTGTGCTGTTTGAAGTCTTATGGCAAAACAGTGATGAAAACACTCGCCAACAAATGGTAAGCACTATCTCTTCGCACATTCCAGAAAATGTAGGCTCTCCCGTATAAAACCCACCCAACACATAAAAGCGCCATTGCGGACTTCCACAATGGCGCTCTTTCATTTCTAGATATAGGTACGCAGCTCATCTACTTTCTTCTGATCGAGCCGCTCCACCAGAGCAACGATTAGCTTGACGAGGTTTTCGAAATCATCGTAATGCAAAATTGACGCATGGCTGTGAATGTAACGGGTTGGTACAGCAAGAGCAATAGACGGAACACCGCTTCCAACCGTGTGCATTGGTCCTGCATCCGTTCCACCACCTGGAACTGTGGAGAATTGATACGGAATTTTTTCTTCCTCTGCAACCGATACGACAAAGTCACGCAACCCTGGATGTGCGATCATCGTTGCATCATACAAGCATATTTCAGGACCTGCCCCCATTTTGGAAGGAGCCTGGTTGCGGTTAATACCCGGCGTATCTCCTGCAATCCCCACATCTACTGCAATTGCAATGTCAGGCTTGAGCATTTGAGCAACGGTACGTCCACCACGGGAGCCCACTTCCTCTTGCACGGTTCCCACTGCATAGACTGTATTCGGGTGTTGACGCTCTTTAATCCGCTTCGCAACTTCAATTGCCACTGCACATCCAAGGCGGTTATCCCATGCTTTGGCAACCATCAGCTTGGGATTATTCATCACAGAGAATGGACAAATCGGAACAATTGCATCGCCCGGACGGATGCCGAACTCTCCTGCTTCTGCTTTGCTTGATGCCCCTACATCGATAAACATATCCTTGATCTCAACGACTTTGCGTCGTGCTTCTACACTCATCAGGTGAGGAGGAACCGAACCGACAATCCCTTCGATCAACCCGTTCTTTGTCTGAATATGTACGCGCTGTGCAAGCATGACTTGCGACCACCAACCGCCAAGGGGCTGGAATTTGATAAAACCGTCATCCGTTATTTGGGTAACCATGAAACCTACTTCGTCCAAATGCCCTGCCAACAAAATTTTCGGGCCATTGGTGTCACCCATTTTTGTGCCAATGATGCTTCCCAGGCCGTCATAGCTTACATCATCGACATGTGGCTCTATGTATTTTTTCATTACGTTACGAGCTTCTTTTTCGAAGCCAGGTGCTCCTGGTGCTTCCGTCAACTCCCGGAACATCTCAAGCAAAGTATCCTGCATGCATTCATCCTCCAATCAAGATCGAGTTCAAAAAGGAGGACAAACAGAGCCTCGAAGTTCAAGGCGCGGAAGACCCGAGGTCGACTAAATGCCCAACGTCCTGTTGGAACGTCGACACTCCCACGTCCTGTGGAGCGCAGCTTCAACGTAGGTGAGACTACGTGAGCAGCGGAGGGGCAACGCAACGCAGAAATTCGAACGCTATGTTTCCCGGACTTTTTGAACTTCCTCTCATTCTGTAAAAAATCACTCTCTTAATCATACCTTGTTCTTTTCAAAAGAAAAGCATGATTTTCCAGCGGGTAGCAGTTAGTCCACAACTGCTAACGTATGGGCTCCTTGCGATATCCATCTATCCCATTGGCATCCATCCAGCTTTTTTTGCTCTCCATTAATGTGGTTAGATCAGGATCAAGCTTCCCGGTCTGTTTGAGCAAATACCATTGCGTCAACCATAAATCATTGTATGTGAGAAACGGATAATCTTGTCGGCCCATCTCACCGCTCGGAAAATAACCATAATAAAGGTTGCCTGATGGTTGAATCCAAAGCTCCGTCGTATTTTTTACCCCGTATAACAGTTTATTCGCCATTTCCTGATATCTGCCATCTGCCGTTAATGAATACATCTCCATGAAGTAGACAATTTCCTGTAATTGATGATTCAGACTCGTGTGTGTCTTCAGGTGCTCTTTTTCGAAATGGGCATAGTCATCGATCAGCCAGCCATCTTTTTCCCCTTGAACTACCGTATGGTGCTCTTCGCAATAGCGCAACAGAAACTCTGCATAGCGCAGATTGGCGACCACAAACTGAGGGTCCTGATATTTGGCTGCTGCTTTGGCAATCAAGTAACCCATGTCCGTATTGAAACGGGTATCGAAAAACCCTGCTTCAATCCCGTAATCCTCCTTTAACCAGTTGGATTGTGGCAGAGATGGCCAGAAGCCGTGCTCATTTTGCTGGGGAAGGACTGTCTTGACCATGACCCACCCTAAATCATCTGCTGCTCTCGATCCCCCTGTGATAACAAAGGAACGGGCCACATAGTTCTCTGGCAGACGCCAAAAATGATTGCGCCCTGTCGGATAATAAGTCGATGGCGTCCGTACATAAAAGCCGTCCCACGACCATTTCTGATCCACTGACAGGTCCAAAAGAAGCCAGATTTCTGGCATTCCAGGCCTTGCCCAATCTACTAGCGGCTCTGATGATTCCAGTGCCCATATTTCACCAATCGTATCCGGTACCTGAGAAAATTCGATGATTACCTTGTATCCGCTCTCAACTTGCTGGATGCGCAGGGGATACGAATTCGGCATTTCTGTCAGGGTATTGTACAGTCCTTTTTTATAGATATCAGGAAAACTGACCAACACATGCCTTTCATCCGTATCAATAAAGCCATACGAGCGTGGAAGTACCATTTCATTCGATAAAGCGATCGTCTTCCATACCTTCATGATCTTGCCGTCAGGACTTAATGTCCGTTCTACATAGCGAAAACTTCCATTTTTTCCTGGTACTTCAAAAGAAAAAGAAAACTTCTCTTTGCTTGCTTTCTGAAACGAGAATCGCTTGAACCAGTAAGTATCCCCATTGGCGTATTGCACGTTTTTATGCCAAAACAGACCATTTTTAAATGTATACTGATTTACTTGTTCGACTGGAAGATCCAATGCTGGATTTATCTGTTCCTCAGCAAAAGCGCCGGATTGAAGGGAAAACACCAAAAAAAGGAAAGTGATCAAAACAAACTTCAGCTTTTTTGTCATCTCCTACTCCCCTATACCCTATTATCGAAGGTGCAGCCAGATTCCGTAACACTGCATGATCAGACAGATCGGTATCAATATAAGAAAGCTGATATGACGTGTTTTGTGCCGAAAAAACAGCATACCAAGTCCAATACCGGCTGCTCCCCCCAGAACAGCTACAGAAAACAAGCTTGCTTCCGGGATTCGCATGTCCCCTTTTTTCGCCGCACGTTTATCACTCCCCATCAAAAGGAATGCATAGCTGTTAACCAATAGTAGCGCCACAAACAATGTTTGCTGTCCTTCAAACAGAACAGCATAAGCAATCAGCAGAAATGTAATGACAAGGGTAATGTTACGATTTCTTCTGTGTAAAAAAAGCCGATTTCCCAACTGCGATTCACCCTCAGTTTCACAAGTTTTGAACTTCCTACTTGGTATACGATATAAATGCTTGAAATGTTGCCGAATTTTTACATTTTTATTGAAATTTATTTTAACATAGCACATGTAAAAGAGCAGATTCCCCAAAATCGGATGGGATCTGCTCTTGTAGTTATGTCTAATTTTAATTCGGCGTTACGAGCTGAGTGAGTGATTCATTGCGAACCACCGTAAAGGTATTCTCCTGATTTTCCTGATAAGGGAAGTAGACAATTAAAGCAAAATTCCCTTCTACAACCTCGCCAGTTTTTAAATACTGCTCAATGTCAAACGATACATTGGTAACCATCGTATGCTTGAAGTAATCCTTTTCGTTCTGTGAATGATGGGCAAAGTCTTCCCTAAGTTGCTCGAGCTTCTCCTTTAGCTGATTAAAAACCGCAATCGCTTCCTGTTTCTCCAGCACTTCATCCCACCAGATTTTACGTGGCCGATGCTTCTGATTGCGTAAAAAGTCGAATTTCATCAAGCTGATGACATGCTCTAATTTCTCCGTTTGTCGATTTCCTAGGAAATTTTTCATACGTAAAAACAAGTCTTCGAGCTGATGTCCAAAGCGGTTCCAGCCTTTTTCTTCCCAGTAATCACCAAACTCCTGGAAGAAGTCGAATGGAGTCTCGAAATGTCGAGTGATGACCCACTCCATCGTCACATCCAGCCGATGAGCATTCCAGAATTTTTCCAGAATATCCTCTGTCCGCTTGATTCGTTGGATATCCCCAAAGGACAGCACATTGTTCCCCAGAATTTCATAAGGGGATTCATCCTGGAAAATATAACCATGATCAGCCGCCCGAGCTCGCACTCCTGTACCCCGCAGCATTTTCAAAAAGCCGAGTTGTAGTTCTTCTGGTCGAAGGGCAAACACTTCATTAAATGTATTGCGGAAGGAAGAGTAGTCTTCTTCCGGCAGCCCGGCGATCAAATCAAGATGCTGGTCAATTTTTCCAGATTCCTTGATTTTCAATACCGTATAACTCAGCTTTTCGAAGTTTTGCCTGCGATGGACAAGGCGGTTCGTCTCATCGTTTGTTGACTGCACGCCAATTTCAAAACGGAAAATACCCGGTGGAGCATTCTCTGCAAGAAAATCGACTACATCCGGTTTCAGAATGTCTGCGGTAATCTCAAATTGGAAAACCGTTCCATTGTGATTCTCAATTAAAAACTGAAAGACTTCCATGGCATACTTTTTATGGATATTGAAGGTACGGTCAACGAACTTTACTGTTTTGATGCCGTAATCAACCAATCGCTTCAAATCTTGCTTTACCCGCTCAATATCAAAATAACGCACACCACTTTCAATCGATGAAAGACAGTACTGACAACTGAACGGACAGCCACGAGACGCTTCGAAATAGACCACTCGATTCAACAGCTCGTCCAAATGATTTTCATACGGTGACGGGATCGTGTTCAAATCCTCAATTTGCATGCGTGGAAAAGTCAGACGGACACTCTCTTCCTCCCTGTAGGCAATTCCTGCGACCGTAGACAATGCAGCAGGCTCTCCGGTTTCCTTGGCCTTGGCATACACCTGGCACAGCTCCAGGAAGGTTTGCTCCCCTTCGCCCTTTACGATGACATCGACATACGGATGTTCTCGCAGCCAGTAATCAGTGTCATAGGATACCTCGGGACCACCCAGAATAATCGGGAGATCAGGCATGACCTTCTTCAAGTTGCGGACAACCTCCAACGTCTCCCGAATGTTCCAGATATAACAGGAGAAGGCCAACAGGTCAGGCTGTCGCTTGTAAATATCTCCCACCATATTCATAGTAATATCGTTGATCGTGTATTCTACCAGCTCAATATCAGGAAAGGTCGCTTCTGCATAGCTGCGTAAATAACGAAGTGCCAGCGACGAGTGAATAAACTTTGCATTTAACGTGGAGAGTACGATTTTCAAGGGCAAACACCTACTTTCTCAATTCCCTCACTACATGGCCCAACTCTGGCACAATCAGCTTCGTCATGGCTAGACGAACAGCACCTGTAGAGCCTGGTGTAGAGAATATGGCTTTCTCTTTATACGTTCCAGCGATCGCCCGACTCAAAATCGCTGCTGACCCGATGTCTTCCGTGTAGCTTAACATGCGGAAAATCTCTCCGAAGCCAGGCATCACCTTTTCCAGCAAACTGCTAACTGCTTCATATGTATTATCCCTCTTGGCGATGCCTGTCCCGCCATTTAACAAAATCACTTGTACGGTTGGATCGGCAGCCCCTTCCTCGATGGCATTCGCAATCTCAACCGGGTCATCTTTTACAATTTTGTACAACGGGATTGCATGACCCGCTTCTTGGAGCAAGCTTTTCATCAATTGTCCGCTCTTGTCTGTATCCTCATTGCGTGTATCCGATACGGTGATAACCATGCACCCGACCTGCTTAGGCGCTTCTGCTTTATGTTCACTTGTACTCATGTCCGATTCCTCCCACACCACGATAACTTCATTCTATTATAACGCTTCTAATCACCTGTTCAAAAAGGAGAACTGGACTTTTTGAACCTCTTCTATCAGTTATAATGAAAGAATCACATCCTCGTCAACGGGAGGTACCCATGTCACGCCCTTTCTTTGCATTTCGGATACAAAATCGTAAAGATATACCGTTGGCGGAGCAACTGGCGGAACAGTTACTGACTGCTCTAGCGCACGGTGCTTGTCTACAATCTGCCCAGCAACTGATCTCCCTTAGAGAGATGAAAAAAATATCTGGCTGTTCCCTGGAGACGGTCAAAAAAGCATACGATATGCTAGTGGATCAGGGCTGGCTGACTTCGGTTCATGGAAAAGGGTATTTCATCACTCAGAAGCTGAAAAACAACGTGTCCACTTCATGGGAAGACGCCCTTGTCTCCTTGCAAGACTCTACACCTGTGCCGACAACTGACTTTATCCGGCATCTGCGTCAGGCTTTTAGCGACAGTTTTGATTCACTTGGCTCATCACCTGATCAGGTTGGAGAGCGGCGATGCAAAATCAAGGAAACCTTTATCAAGCATGAGAAAGAACGAGGGGTAAGTATCTCTCCCAAACAGTTATTTCTTTTTAATCGGAGTCTCAGCGGCTTCCACTTCCTCTTGCAATTTTTCATTCGACCTGGTGAAACCGTTTTTGTTGAGGAATTCAGCTACCCGCCTTTTATTAAACTGCTGACTCAATATGGGCTGAAAGTTCGCTCAATCCCGCTGGATGAGGAAGGTCTTTCGCTTCCTTCGTTGCTGGAAGCACATCGTCAGGAACAGGCAAACTGGCTGTTGATCCAACCCCATCACCATTTTCCAACTGGAATCAGCTACTCTCGCAAACGAAAACAGGAACTGCTCCAATGGGCAGGAACCGAGGGTGTCTCCATCATTGAAAACGACCACCACGGAGATTTGTGGTTTAACCGTCCAAGGCGCACTTTGTATCAGCTAAATCAACAAGCAGGAGAACATGCTTCTATCTACTACATCCATTCATTCTCCAAAACGTTGGCCCGAGAGCTCCAGCTTGGACTTTTGGCAATGCCAACGAAAGGTCCGTTTACGTTCGAAGAAACACAGCAATTCTTTACACTTGCAGGCTCCGAACCATCTCTACTGGTACTGGAAGCAGTTGCCCATATGTTGGAGGACTCGTGGTTAAAAAAATCCTTTCTGCCCGAGCGAAGAGCGCAGTACGCTCACCATTGGCAAGTACTGCAACAAACGGCAAAACACGTACTCCCATCGACAGCAACGCTTCATCCGATCCGTGGCGGTTTAAATTGCTGGGTAAGTTGGGGTGAAGAAACCACAGAAGCTACCAGGCAGGAATTGCAGCTTCTGGAGATTTTGCGTGAAGAAGGGCTGGTTCTTTCACCCGGACATGCCTTTCGTCTGCAAACAGAAGCAGCCACACTGCGCCGTCCTGCCGTTCGTTTTCCATTATCGCCATGGGGACCTCGGGAAATACAACATTGGATCAGTCGATTGGGTGCGGCAATCCTTCGCTGTACAAAGTAGAAAAGTGGCTTAAAGTACCTACATGTCCCGTATACTACGATGAGGTGATTACCATGCTCACAAATATATGGGAAACGATACTTTTCATTACGGGAGAATTGGGCTACTGGGGAGTGTTGATGACGCTGATTATTGAAGGGATGGGGCTGCCCTTTCCGGGCGATGCTGTGCTGGCTTTCTATGGATTTCTAGCGAGTGATTATCGTTTTACTTTACTTGCGGTCATCCTGGTTGCCACAGTCGGGAGTTGGCTTGGTTCCATTGTCGCATTTTACTTGGGAAAACGATTCGGCTTGCCTCTCTTATATCGATATGGCAAATTCCTGCTCATTTCAGAACGCTCCATTGAAGTGACCAGTCGTTTTTCCGGCAAATACGGCGTATTGGTTCTTTTATTCGGCCGGATGCTTCCTGGTATACGTACCTTGTCTTCCTATATCGCAGGAATCGGCAATTTATCCTGGCCTGTCTTTTTGATCTACAGCTTTGCCGGTTTGTGGTTGTTTTGTACGTTTTGGATCAGTGTCGGTTTTTTTCTGGGAGAAAACTGGAATACATTTGTTCTGATAATTAAAGAATACTTGGTAAGAATACTAATTGGAGTTATACTACTTGGTGGTAGTCTCCTGTTATGGAGAAAAACCTCATTTATGACAAGAGGACGTTGATTGGACATGGTATTACGATTTTTCAATGATATCCGGCATGATCCGCCGAAAATGCTGGTTGCTGGCTTTTTTCTGATCATACTAATTGGTGCTTTTCTTTTGCATTTGCCCATAGCTACAGAAAGTGGAGTACCTCTCTCCTGGATTGATGCTATATTTACAGCAACATCGGCTACCTGTGTAACCGGATTGGTTGTTGTCGATACAGGATCAACTTTCAGCACGTTTGGCGAAATCGTTATCCTGTCAATGATTCAGGTTGGAGGATTGGGGTTCATGACATTCGCCACATTCTTCGCCATGCTGTTAGGCAAACAAATTTCTTTACGAAACCGGTTGCTCTTGCAAGAATCACTGAATCAGATATCGATTGAAGGAGTCGTGCGTTTAGCACGGACATTGCTTATTTTTACCTTGATTGCCGAGGTGGTCGGGGGAATTTTACTTTCGCTGCGCTTCGCCTTTGATATGCCTCTGGGCCGTGCCATCTACTTCGGCTTTTTTCATGCTATTTCCAATTTTAACAATGCCGGTTTTGACCTGTTTGGCGAATTCCGCAGTTTGACAGGCTATGTAGACGATCCGCTGGTCAATATTGTGGTATGTTCGCTTATCGTTCTCGGCGGGATCGGATTTATGGTTGTTGCCGAACTGGTTGATTATCGTAAAAAACGCCGTTTGTCCCTACATACCAAGATCGTGCTATCAAGTACAGCAATTCTGATCATTCTTGGCACAGTACTTATCTTTATTGTTGAATACACCAATCCCAAGACCCTACAGCCACTAACCTTTATGGGCAAATTCTGGGGGTCACTCTATCAGTCAGTTACCGCTCGTACGGCTGGTTCCAATACGCTCAGTATTCCTGATTTACATCACTCTACACTCTTTTTGATCATTTTCATGATGTTTATTGGTGCGTCTCCCGGTTCAACGGGTGGTGGTATCAAGACGACAACCTTTGCAACACTGCTCGGGGCTGTCTGGTCACAGTTTCGCGGAAAAGAAGACGTCATTTTCTTCCGCCAACGAATTTTGCCAATCATGATTTTCAAATCTCTGACTGTAACGGTTTGTGGATTGTTCATCGTAACCTCTGTAACGATGCTGCTTAATTTTACAGAGCAAACAGACGATTTTCTGATGATCCTGTTTGAAGCAACGTCGGCTTTTGCTACAGTTGGATTATCCATGGGGCTGACACCAGAGCTGTCACCCTTGGGGCGCATCATTATCACGCTTGCCATGTTTGCCGGAAGGGTGGGCCCTCTTACCATCGCATTTGCCCTTGCACAAAGAAAACAGAAAGAATACTACCGTTATCCAAAAGGAAAGATTATGATCGGATAGCTGATGAAACCTCATCAAACTTTGTTTTGATGGGGTTTTCTTTTTGGATATGTCATTTTTCTGATTGACCAAAGACCACTTGGAAGGGTACGATATACCATGTTAGTGACCGCTAACATCAGGAGGTGGATAAATGGAGAAAGAAGTTGAATTTCAGCACTTGTGCACTTATGATAAAATCCTGCATGCAGCACTTGCGTTGATGTCAGAAAAGGGGTACAGCCTTGTGACAACCAAGGAGATCGCCCAACATGCGGGTGTTAGCGAGATGACACTCTTCAGGCATTTTGGAACCAAAAAAGCCCTCTTTGAAAAAGTGGTAGGCCGATTCTCTTACGGGGAACATATTCATAAACTCTTTGATGAACGACTTACGTATGACCTAGAGGCCGATTTGTTGTTGATTAGTGAGACCTATCATCGAATCATGCACAACAATAAAGAGCTTTTCCTTCTCTCTTTCAAAGAAGGGCAAATGCTGCAGGAACTGGAAGCGTTCTTTCAGCGAAATCCGATCATGCTGAAAAACTTGCTAATTGAATACTTCAAACAGATGCAACGGATGGGGAAAATGCGGGAAATCGACCCTGAATCGACTGCTATGACTTATATTTGGATGAATTATGGATATTTTCATTCGACTACCCGTTGTGGGAAAGCCATAAGCTCGATCGATGTTCCTGCTTTTGTGCAACAAAGTGTTCGCATATTTTTACAGGGGGTACAGCCCTGATCATTTTGATCGTTTTGTTAGTTAGTGCTAACAAACATATCTATCGAGGTGAAGCAAAAATGAAAGCAGCAGCCATGCCTGCCCAACGTCCTTCTATCAAAGAGGGTTCCGTCTCAGATACTGCCAAGAAAAAAATCATCCAGGCACTATGTACGATCCTGCTGTTTTCCGTGATGAATGCAACTATGTTTAATATCGCGCTTCCTGCCATCGCTACCCAGTATCAACTGCTTCCTTCTCAGGTTGGCTGGGTCGTTACTGGTTACATCATCATTTACGCACTGGGATCTCTCACGTATGGAAAATTAAGCGATATTTACCCGATGAAAAAATTGCTGACAATTGGTCTTATTCTTTTTGCCGTCGGTTCCCTGATTGGTGCACTTTCCACCACATACTGGATGGTTCTTGCCGCTCGTTTGATTCAATCTGCAGGGGCATCTTCCATTCCTGCGCTTGCCATGCTTATTCCTACGAGATACTTCCCTGTCAGCGAGCGGGGAAAAGTACTTGGCATCATCGCTTCTATGATAGCTTTTGCTTCAGGTGTTGGTCCCATTGTGGCTGGTTTCATTACAGGTACATTGCATTGGAAGTTTCTCTTCCTGATTTCATTGGGCGCACTTCTGACCTTGCCGATTTTCCGAAAATACCTGCCTGATGACCAGCAGTCAGGCAAAAAGCTGGATGTCGTCGGAGGATTGCTATTTGGCGGAAGTATTGCCTGCGTACTGGTATCCATTACAAACTTTCACTGGTTGGTTCTGCTTGCAGGCATTTTGCTTTTTGTTCTCTTTTTGTTCCGGCAAAATCAGGTTTCGAATCCGTTCATCCAGGCAGAAATATTCTCTATCCGTACCTACCGCAATACATTGATCGTCAGTTTTATCACCGGGATGGCCGCCTTTGGTACCATGATCATGCTGCCGCTCATGCTGACTCATGTGAACCTGTTGAGCCCGAACTGGATCGGACTCGTCTTGTTCCCCGGTGCTATGAGTGCAGCCATTATGGGTCGAGTTGGCGGCAAGCTGGTTGATAAAATCGGCGGTGTGCGAGTTGCGAGAATCTCCCTTTTGCTTCTAGTAGCAGGAACCTTCCTCTTGTCTACTTTTTCTGGTTATGCAGCATTCGTGATTGCTTTATGCCTAATGGTTGTCTCTGTGGGCCAATCCTTCGGCCAATCTTCCTTGGCTACGCTTGTCTCTACATCGTTGCCAAAAGAATTAACAGGGGTAGGGATGGGGATTTACTCCATGATCAACTTTATGTCAGGTGCATTTAGCGGAGCAATGATCACCAAAATTCTGGACTTCCCTGTTTCAGAGCTTGCGCTAAATCCGCTTGGTTTACACGGACCTGGCGTCGTCTATAGCAATGTATTCCTTGGATTGTTCCTATTGGTTCTGATCAATCTGCTCTTCTTTACCAGCTCCACCCGCAAGCTGGTCGCACGTAAATAGAAAAACACTCGCAGCAGAAAGTGGACAGTGGTCAAGACCCCGTTTAGTGGACAGTAAACTTCTGACCTTTCTTTGCTGGCATAAAAATGCACCCCCTAAAGTTTTCATCCGTAACCATAGAGGTTTTTCCAATGTCTACTTTAAGGGGTGCAGATCAACTACTCATTAAACCACTAATAATAATTCTTTCCTTTTTACTGTGTGACAAAAGTAATTCAGAAATTCTTTAATAAACGGATGCCTCACACGATTTTCCGCATATTTTTGCATTGGCTGCAAAATAGGATAAAGATTTTCCCACAATAGTTCCTTTTTTAAAGTGCCCAACTCCGTGGATAATTCTTTATCTAGACTTTGAGCTGCTTTAATTTCTTCCTGCAATAAAGAACTGATAAACGCCATCAAACATCCAACATGATCTGGATAGAGATTATTCTCTAGCGGATAATAAAATCCCATTTTTTCATAGTGTCCTATTAAACAAAGTAAGTTTTTCTTGCTATCCTCCACCGCTGCCCCATTTTGGCTGCTATACGAGGAAATATAGGGAGGAATGAAAAAAGATCCAGGGATGGAAAAGTGATTGTCATACCAGATTTCTACTTCTTCTCGATGGTAAAACGGATGAAAGGGAAACTCATTTTTTACTATTTCCGGCATTTCTTTAAATATCGTTTCATAACGTTCCCAATCTCCGAGCCAAATAGCCGACAAAATATTGGCCAGTGCTAAGCTGCCTTGAAGTTCCTCTACTGCCTGCATTTCCATATCCCCCCTTTGGATTACACTTTCTTCACGTCAACATAAACATTTTGCTGGGCAGGACCGCCGACAATCAAATCTGCGAGAAAGCCTTCAAAATAGCTTGAGTCTTTATCCGCTAACGCATTGACGGAAAACCCTCTTCCCCGTTCCTTTGCATAACCGCTTTCCTCATGAAGCGGAACATTTGTGTCAAACGGAAGATGCCCGTATTTTTCAGTCTTCTTTACTATACTCCCATCAATGTTTACGTCTTCTGCCCCATTTGCGAAGTTGCCAAAGTTATAGTTCGCACCAAGCACCCCAGGCTTAATTCCCGGCGTCACAAGGGCAATTCCTTTTACTTCCGCACTTGTTGATGTAATCAAGACGGTATCTCCCGTTTTAATGCCTTTCTTATTAGCATCGACCGGGTTTATCCACAAATAATTTTCCGGACGAATCTCTCTTAACCATGGATTGCTTTCTGTGCGATGGGTTGCCATATTCCTCGATTTCCAATTAATAAATTGAAACGGTTTAGGGGGAGTATAGACCTCGCCATTATAAAGTCTGATTTCATCTGCAATTGGAACACCTTCGAAGAACTTACCGGTGTAGGCGCTCTTAAAGCCTGCTGCCTTTTCATCATAAAAATGAACTAGATTTTTAAATTGATATTTAATATGGTTGCCAACATATTCATCCCCCAGCGGTTCGTATCTTCCTCCTCGGTTAAGGACAAAAACGACTTTTTTCCATTCCTCAGGTTTCACAGCATTTTTTAAAACATTTAGATCAAAATACTTGCCTAGTGCTTTCTTTCTCGCTTTCTCAAAAATAGCCAGTTCTTCTGCATTTGCATCTTGGACCGGTTTTTTGCCATCAAAAGCGATATTGGCCACACGCTTCAGATAATAATCCTCTGGGTAATGAAGACTTGAGCCATCGGCAAATGCATGATCCCCAACTCCCGGCAGCCCCATTCCTTTCAGTAAATCGATATAAACCTGCTCAGTCGGCCGGGCATCAGGTACAATACGGGTTACTGGCTGGATTAGACCGGCAAATTTATATTTTAAGATAGGGAAGATTTCGTCAGCATTCCAGCTTTCCAAATAGGATAAGTCAGGTAAAATAAAATCCGCATACTTTGATGTTTCGCCAATCACAATATCCGATGATACGACGAGTTCGACTACTTTTTGGTCGCGAATGAATTTTTCCTGCATATCCGATCGTGGACCTGACATAATCGGTGACGTACGGTTTATGATCATGGCACGAATTTTATAAGGATATCCTTCTGCTGCACTTGGGAGTACATCATGAATTAATTGATTTCCAAGTGGATACCATGGACGCTTAGCAGGATAGCCGTCCCGGGCAAAAACGGAAGTCTTTTCATACGGGACTTTATGCCTTGTAAGTGGAATCCCCCATGCTTTATTCGCATTTGGTACAGTCACCAAATCATAGCGTCCTTCGGTGGCTTTAAACTTCGCACCCATTGAGGTGTCCCCACCCTTCCAGTCATGATTTCCGACTAAATGGTTTAACATGTTGATGGCACGAACGCTGTAATAACCATTAGCATGCATGGCTGGACCGCGATAGGAATGAATCCCGACTTTTTTTCCATGTGAAGTAAACTCTTTAGCGATTTCACTAATTTGTTCGATTGGAACACCACATTGACTTGAATATTCTTCCAGTGATTTTTCGAATACTTTTTCTTTAAAAATACGAAAAACAGATTTTACTTTGATTCCATTAATCGTGGTATTAACATCAAGATCACCTTGACGAGCATTGGTATTCAAGACAGGCTTGCCATTTTCTAATACGATAAATTCTTCTTCACCAAGACCTAGATCTTTAGCCCGCAAAAATGGTCGCTTCTTATTACCAATATTCACCAGATAGGTGGCATCGCTCCAAGTTGGTTCATCGTCCAGCTCAGCTTCTTTGCCATTGGGATTTCGTAAAAATTGATCATCATATCGATGATTTTCAATAATCCAACGGCACATGGCAAGTGCCAGTGCACCATCTCCACCCGGTTTAACAGGAACCCACATATGCGCTTTCTCCGCTGTTTTACTGAAGCGCGGGTCAATCACAACCATTTTCATGCCACGGTCGATGGCATTTGTTATTTGCGGGGCAAAGGTTGTCGGACCACGGTTAGCGGTTAATGGGTTCGTTCCCCAAACAAGAACAAACTCAGCATTTTCATAATCAGGAATCATCCTTTTCTTTTGCTTGGTCGCTTCATGTGAGCGGACATTTCCCACCACACTTTGAATTCCGCAATAACCGCCATGTTCATAATAGTTTATTGATCCAATACTTCCACTGCTCAATCTCTCAATAAATTCTCGACGATGTCCAGACATGACGACAATCTGGTTTGATTTTGGTCCAAAATCAGGGTGATTCGTATCAATAAGGATTTCGTTATATTTTGAAGCGAACTCTGCTTTTGTCTTTTCTTTTTTCTTTACTTTTTCCCAATCAGCCATCACTTGAGCTTCCGGTGCATAGGCCCAGATTGCCTTTAATCCAGGGGTGCCAAGATCATTACTTCCTTCGAGGATCTCTTTATAGGCTTCTTCCCAGGTGATTGATTTCCAAACGCCGCTTCCCCGTTCTCCTACTCGTTTTAAAGGTTTTTGGATCCGATAGGTATCATAGGCAGTTTGAATCCCAGCCTGACCTTTCAGACAAGTTTTTGCTCCCCGGAAAGTGTGGCCTGTTCTTCCCAAATCACCGGTTCCTTTAATCGCATTTGTAATGGGGGTATTATATTGGATATGTCCAAACGGTACCATGCCAATCGGACTGTATTGATTTCCTGCAATTTTTCGAACAACTGAGGAATACGGACTATTAGCATTTCCGGCAACGACATAAGCTTTTATGGTACAACTGGCATTACACTGTTGACAGGAAGTGAAGATAATATCATCCGCTAAATAATCTTGGTAATCCGTACCTATTCCATGACGTTCATCGGTCCAAACCCCATTAACCACCTGTTTTACCGGACCAATAAACGCAGGACCTACAAGCGCAACCACACCTATTGTACCGAGTGCTTTCAGAAACCCTCTGCGATCTAATTTTTCTTTATTCATATTTACTCACTCCACTTTCATGAGAGTCTAGCTGCTCAATCGGGAACAGTTTTTCACCAAGTGTATAGATGATGAGACACATAGCCACAAGTCCAAATGTTGTCAACCACTCCGACAAGTTTGGATAATAGTTCCCAACTGGCATTCCTTCCAATTTAGGCATGATCAAGGTTGGGACAACCATATTAAACCTGACCCCCACAACACCGATGATCGTCATAATAGATGCTGTTAAGATCCAATTGACTGATAGCCTTGTCTTTTTCAAAAATAAAATGATGAGTGGGAAAACCATAGCCAGTCCCATTTGGAAAATCCAGAAGCTCCACCACCAGTTGCTTCCGGTTAATAACTTGATCGTTCCAAGTTCTTCATGTCCCAATCCATAAATTGCAATGAGAAATTCATACCAAACCATAATAAATTCAATTCCTAAAAATAAGGCTAGCATGCTGCCAAGCGAACGAACCATTGGAACATCTAATTCTTGTTTTTGTACTTTAGACTTGATAACATAAATCGCAATCGACAACGCGGTACCTGATACTAGCGCAGAAAGAATAAAAATGAGTGGAAATAACCCAGAATTTAAATAAGGTTGGGCTTTTACCACTGCGAAGATCGACCCGGTTCCCCCATGCACTCCAAATACGGCAAGAGGAATCCCGATAATCCCCATTATCTTCAACTTTTTTTTATCACGATCGTGATCGACTTCTGTGAATTCTTGCTTGTTTAAAGTAAGGAACCGATACAATTTACCTTTAAAGTCATTATTTTTTGCTAAAGTAATCAGATCTTTTCGCATGGAAAAATACAGTTCCGTCACTAATAACACGATATAAACAATATAAAAATGAATTTCCCATGACATCGTACTCATGACGTTCCAATAAATAATGGAATTCATAATATGGTCAGGCCGGCCGATATCTAAGAAAATAAAGGTAATCGCTGTAATCATACAGACAATAGCCGATAAAAGCGCTGATCGCCCGATTCTCTCATACTTTTCCATGCCAAATCCATAAATCATCGTTGAGAGTAAAAAAGAACCTGCACTCATTCCAATAAAATAAATATAAAACGCAACCCATCCTCCCCATGGAACGATGTTCGATAAATACGTCGATGACATTCCTTTTAAGAAATATCCGCTAATAATAGAGTATAATCCTACTCCAAAAACTAGGATTAAACATGCCCACCAGATTTTTTCAATCTTACCAATATGTTTTGATTGCTTATAACCTGGCATGTTTTCACTTAGACTCACTTTTGTTATCATATTTATCACTCCCATTTTGAAAACTGCTGCAAGTGACTGAGATTTATTTCAGATAAATCACTCGTGGCTGTGTACCTAATTCTTCCTTCAGACGAAACGCTCTCGGGCTAGCGGCAAGTTTAGAAACGACACTATTTGGATCGTTCATATCGCCAAAATAACGAGCGTCACCAATACATGTTTCCACACACGCCGGCTCTTCCCCACGCTGAAGGCGATGATAGCAAAAACTACATTTACGTACGGTTTCTTGCGGAATCTTTCCTTTTTTCCTTTCGCCGCGCTCCACCCCATATTCCGGACTGGTCAAATCGTTATATCCCATCATTTCCTGCTCATAGCCGTCACCAAAATCATAGGACCTTGCTCCATATGGACATGCAACCATACAATAGCGGCAGCCAATGCATCGATCGTTATCAATCGTCACAATCCCATCATCAAGCTTATAAGTTGCTCTCGTTGGGCAAACCTGTACACATGGCGGTTTATCACATTGCATACAAGGCCTTGGCAGATTCACTACCGAGATGTTAGGATAATCACCTGCAAGTGTTTCAAGAACAACATTGTATGACATTCCCGGCGGTGTTCTATTTTCCGATTTACAGGAAACGGTACATGTATCACAACCAACGCATTTTTTTAAATCAATGACCATGCCCCATCTAGGGCCAGTATCTTTCTTTTGCGTTGTTTGTGTAGAGATATCGCTGCTGGCGTATTGATCTCCAAATTCCTTCAATAACGAAGCTGAATAAAGATGATGAAAAGCTTCTATTTTTAAGGTTCCATTTATGACCTTCCTTGCATCTCTGGCCATATTTAAGCCCAATTTTGTATCGTAATTGCTTTTTGAAAGTTCTTTTTCTGCATCGGGCACGAAATGATCAGCAAGTTTGTCATATTCTTTTGGTTCTAACCCTTTTTTTGTCTCCAGAGCCATGATAGAAACTCCTCTCCTATTTTGTGAGTGTGTCGGAAAATTCCTTCGGTTCCATTTTTACATCCTCTAATGCATCACTTGTTAGTTCACGGGTTGACTTCTTAAATTCTTTTAAGGTTTGACCAAATGCCCGACCCATTTCCGGGAGTTTTTTTGGCCCAAAAATGATAAGTGCTAACCCAAGGATTAAAATAAGCCCCGGGACACCAATACTGGATAACATACTGCCACATCCTTTGCTTTGTTGAGTTCACTTAGTATTAACGCAAGTATTGTGCCAATTTGTTTCTCTCTCCACTTCCGAGGAAATCCTTTGGTTCAATCATGGTCAAGTGTTGATATATCAAGCGATTCATTCTTCTCAAAAAAAAAAAGCGCAAAAGGAATGTTTCCCCTTTGCTGCTTTTTTTGACAATTTGTCTATGATAAGTGTTTTTATATGCCATTTTGTCAAATCGGTTTATTTTTGTGTGATCCCTCTCAAACGATCATTCTTTTAATCCGTATTGTTCAATTTTTCGATATAAATTCCGTAAACTAATACCAAGGATCTCAGCCGCTTTCGTTTTACTCCATTTCATCCGCATCAGCACATGACCGATATGTTCCTTTTCTACTTCCTCCAATGTACAAAGTTCCCCTTCTTTCAGTTGTCCTTCTGAAGACTTTTGTGTTGGCAGCAGCAAATCAGCTGCTTCAATTGTACCGCCGCTCGATAATAACCGCCCTCTTTCAATTAAATGGTTGAGTTCTCGCACATTCCCTGGATAATCATATTGCTGCAAAGCTGCCAAAGCATTCTCTGATAAGGCTTTTACAGACGACTTCTTTTGGTCCATAAAGTATTGGATTAATAGTGGAATATCTTCCTTTCGTTTGCGGAGAGGGGGAATCGTTAATTTAACGACATTTAATCGGTAAAACAAGTCCTCACGAAAATTTCCCCTACCCACTTCTGTTTCCATATTTCGATTGGTGGCTGCAACTACACGGACTTTTACTTTTCTTTCTCTTACATCCCCTACACGACGAAATTCACCAAGTTCAAGGAACCGCAGCAACTTTATTTGTAAGGCTAAAGGCATTTCACCCAGTTCATCCAAAAACAATGTTCCACCATCAGCTGCCTCAACAAGCCCCTTCTTCTCTTGGTTTGCTCCGGTAAAGGCACCTCTAACATGCCCAAATAATTCACTTTCAAGAAGCTGCTCCGAGAGGGCTCCTGAGTTCACAGCGACAAACGGCTCTTCTCGTCGACTGCTCCAATAATGCAAAGCTTTAGCAAACAGTTCTTTTCCTGTTCCACTTTCTCCCTCTATTAGTACAGGTATATCACTTTCCGCAATGCTGCGGGTTAAATGAATAACTTCCTTAAAAACAGGACTTTCACCAATAATCCTGAAATGATTCTGTTGCTGGATAATTTTTTTCATACTGTCATTTTTTGCTTTAAGTCTCTTATTTTCCTCAGCCTTTTTAATGGTTAATTCTAACTCTGACAAATTGTAGGGCTTCGTTAAATAATCGAATGCACCTAATTTCATCGCTTCAATCGCTGTTTCTATTGTCCCATGTCCCGTTAGCATAATAATTTCTGTCTCAGGCGCGATTTTTTTTGTTTCCTTTAACAACGAAATTCCGTCCATCTTAGGGAGACGAATATCATAAATAGCAATATGAAACAGTTGCTGTTTTAATAACGCTAATGCATCCTCAGCAGTTTCCGCTGAATGCACCTCATAACCTTGCCGCGAAAGTCTTTTCACTAGAAGACCTACCAAATCATTTTCATCATCGACGATTAAAAGTCTTGTTCCATTCATGGGAATCACCTTCCGTTACCTTTTTTTAATGGGTATTCGGACTTTTACAGTCGTTCCCACTCCTACTTTACTTTCCACTTGGATCGTTCCACCTAATTCTTCAATAATGCCATAACATACCGATAACCCCAGGCCGGTACCTTTTCCAACTGGCTTTGTCGTGTAGAAGGGATCGAAGATTTTCCCCAACACCTCAGGCTCCATTCCACAACCGTTATCCACTACCTGTATACACAACAGATTTTGTTCTACTCCGACAGAAATCGTAAGCTGTCCATCATTTTCCATTGCATCAATTGCATTATTGATTAAATTGACGATCACTTGCATTAATTTTAAGCTATCTCCTAATAGAGCCGGCAAGTCATGCGGAAGATCAGTACTTAGCGTAATTTGCTTCTTTTTCAATGTAGATTCGACTAGATGAATACTGTTAGCAATCGTTTCATTTATATCTAAATGAGTCATTGTCCAATTTGATTTTCTAGAAAAATTTAATAAATTACTCGTTATCCGTTTACATCTTTCGGTATTTTCTTTAATTTTCGTTAAATATAACGCCATTTCTTCTTCATCTAACTCTCCATCTTTTTGTTCCAATCGGTCAATCAAATCCTCCGCGAATACATTAATCGTAGCAAGCGGATTGTTTACTTCGTGAGCAAAGTTCGATGCCATTAATCCAAGCGCACTGAGTTTATCCGTTTGGATCATTTTTTCTTCCATTTGCTTTTGCTCGGTTATATCTTCAATAACAATTAAGAACTCTCCCTCCCCTTTCATCGCATGATTCAGTGGAAAAACCCGATGGTTAAAAATTCGTTCTTCTCCATTTTCTCCTTTGGTCTTTATAATGGAGTTCCCGTTCGTATCAAGTTCTGGGGAGGTGATGGGACAATCTTCACAAACTTCCTTTTTCCCCCCTAACAATGTAAAACATGGTAATTGTACACCTTGATTATGAATCCATTTTTGCAGCAAAGGGTTCATCCAAGTTACCTGATAGTCTTTCCTTACAAGTGCTAAGCCTGATTCAATTCCATTGACAACAACACTTAGTCTTTCTTTTTCTTGTTCCAGCCTAAGTGACTTTTCTTGAAGTTCGTTGCTCATTTCATTGAAAGATTCAGCAAGTTTCCCTAATTCATCCTGGCGGTTTAATTGAATGGGAACTGGTTTCCTTCCCGTTTTTAAATAATTCATCCCTTTATCCAAATAGATGATCGGTGTAGTGAAATAGAGCCCGGCGTAGACACTGATGAGGCTGACAATAATTGTGACGATTGCCACGGCATATAACCCATTTCTGAACAGATGATTGATCGGTTCGTACGCCGTAGATGCAGGCTGCTCCATCACTAGTGTCCAGCCTAAGTTGCCAATTTCAGTTTGAACACCAAGGACATCCCGGTTATCTAAATCCGGGAGTTTTTTCCATAATTGACTGTAATCTTGATGAGCAATCACTTTTCCATCTTGGTCCAACAGATATAAATAGCTAGAATACTCCTGCCTAAGTGATGAAATTTTACCAATTATTTTTTGCAGCTGAATGATGGCCCCAATCCCTTTTTGTTTTCCGTCCTCGATAAACGGGATCATTACCTTCATAATCGGTTGTCCGAATTGATTAAATTCAACCTTTCCATAGGTTTTACTCTTGGATTGAAAATCAGACCAGAGGGTATCTGAAAACCACTTTTCACCATGAAGAGGAATATTTAAATTAGTGCGTGATATCTTTTTTTGGACATAGCCCGAATGATCCGTTATGACAATTTCCTCTATTGACTCATTTTGCTGTAAGAGGTCATAAAAGATGCTTTGCTGTTTCCCCTGTTGCTTAAAGGCAATAGCCATTTGCAATTGTCGGAATGTCTGGTTAAACTCCAATTCAATTTCACTTGATAGGTTCTCAAGAATTAATTTTTGGTTTTCTAGGATCCTATTTTCAAGTTCTGCTTTAACATTCGAATAATAATAGTAACTAATGAACAAAAGTGGCATAATCGACATCATCATTCCAAATACCAACACTTTTATACGGATCGGTTGGGAAGAGAGCCAGCTCCCAATTTTTCCTTCCATTAATTTGCCCCCTTCCGATCTGGATTAATAAATTCAGCTAAGTTTCCCATCTCATTATTTATCTCAATGTCAAGTTCAGCTTTGACTTTTGAATTAATAAAAAAGTGAATCGTATCTGGAAGTTCTACCGGAAGACCCGAAGGAGAATTCCCTTGGATAATTCGACTAACATACCTCGCAGCTTGATATCCTTGTTCCTCAAAACTAGCACCATAGCTTGCAAGAATTCCTTCTTCCACCTCATTTCCGTATATTCCCATTACAGGAACTTTATTTTCTTTGATTGTATCTGCTAATTCATTTGTAAGTGATTCCGTACGAAAGCTAGGCAAAATTAACAGTGCATCATTTTTTTGTACATTTCGACTGAAAAATAAGGTGAATTCCTGGTCACTTACATCGACAGGGATTACTGACAAAGATAGCCGCTTGGCAGCGACCATCGTATTTTCTAGGCTAAGCACACTGACTTTCATTTTCTTGTCATAGAGAACAAAGAACCTTTTGGCAGAAGGTACTAAATGATGCAAAAGCTCCAATCTTTTTCCTGATAGACTCGTATGATAGTTATTAATGCCTGTAAAATTTCCGCCAGGTGAACGGTAATCTTTAATTAAGCCAATCTCTTTTGGAGCTGCAACTCCGGCAAAAACGACGGGGATTTTTATATTCTGCTCTTCCATCTTTTTTTTAAGGGTTAAGGTTTCAATTCCTCCAAGCGTAACAATAAGGTCAGGCTTTCCTTTTATCAGTTCATCGATTATCTCTTGTAAAGTATTTTCGTTATCCATGGCATTTTTCACGTCAAATTGAATGGTATCTTTCTTATACCCAAGTTCATGCAAGCCTTTCTTCAGACCAGTAAGCTTTTCCATTCGACTCTTCCCCATCATGATTATTCCTACTTTAGTCGGAGGATTTTCACGATAACTAATATAATTATTTAATAGGACTGATATAATCACCACGATGAGAATAAAAAAATACCATCTTGTTTTCATCTGTTCTAACTCCTAACCTAGTGTTCCTTACACCTTCCCTTATACCATACTGAATATAAGGCCTATATTACCTATGTAAAAAGGATAATTATATGAATTTTAATGGACATAAAAATAGGGTCGTCCCTAAGTAACGGTAATGCTTACGTTCTTTGGGGGACTGACCCTTCTAACAAGATATTACTTTCCAATCCTCTTTGCCCACTTGCCGATAAGTAAACCTAACAAACTAACCGTTCCTCCGATATAAAATGGATCAATTCCCGTTACAGGAAATAACGTCCATGTCCACACAAGTGAACCGATAGGCGCTCCCCAGATGCTGAATGTTGCCCACCTAGGATCAACTGCTCCGAACTTCAACAAATATGCCATGATAGGAAAAAACAGCGTAACACCTCTCAATGTCATGGACAAAAACGCCCATTCCAATATCAATGAATTCTCACTGGTACAAACGATCAGGTAGGCGAGAAGAATGGAGAGGAAGATAAACAGACGGGACAATCCAAGTTTGTCCCTCTCTCGTCGGAATCTATCGGTATAGCGCTGGATCACATCCTGATTCATAATCGTGCCGATGCTTAAAGCTAAGGCTGCACCCGTCATGACAACCGAAAGCAAGATGACGCCATAAGCAGTTCCCCCTACCCAGGCAGGCGTATAGTCCAAGAAAAATTGAGTGATGGCATGACGCGGCGGCAATTGGGGATCTTGTTCATGCATAAACATGCCGATCCACGTACTCAACAAACCAAGAATGATAATGATCAATCCGGCAATAAAAGAGGCGTTTTGCGCATCTCTTGTACTCTTCGCTGCAAACACTGGCTGCAAGTATGCTTGTGTTGAAAAAATGCCGATCAACATCGCACCACCTTGCGCCCAAGCGGAACCCGCACCGTCAGGAGCCAAAGATAGTCTACCTTCCATGTACCACTTCTGATACGTAGAAATCGACAAATCATAAGCAAGATAGATTCCGGTTCCCGCTAGAAGGGTTACCAGCAGAACGGTTTTCAATGATCCAACCTGACTTGCCCCAATGAATCCTCCAAATAAAACATATGCCATAATTAACACGGCAGGAACGATCGCCAGGATAGCTACTCTCCCTTGTCCAAACATAGAAAGCATGGGAAGAGCAGCAAGAATTTGCGCAATTAATTGAATGAACATCCCAAGAGACAAAAAAATACTGGCTCCCAGTTGGGCTGTCTGACCATGCATCTTACCCACCAGTGCCGGAAGTGTCTCTACTTGCATATCTCGAAGTTGCCCTGCAAACACCCCAAGCAGGATAATAGCTACGCCTCCCCCCAGGGTAAACCAGACCGCCGTCAATCCATGGCGAAAGGCCATTTCTCCCGTTCCAATAATCGATGTTCCTCCAACAAACCCGCCAACCAGCGCCCCCATTACGGTACCTACTCGAAGTGTTCCGCTTGCATTGGTGAAATCACTCGCTCTATGAATTTGCCGTTTAGCAGCGATCCCTGTCCAAACCGTCAGCAACAATATCAAACTAAAACCGATGATAAATCCGCTTGAAACCATACCCTTCTCCACTTCCCGTTCATCATAGCAATAGATACGATTCTCAATGTATTCCGCAGCGATTACAAGCTAAATATCACAATGTCGCTTTTAAAAAAAGATATACCCTCTCTATTAATAGAGAGGGTATATCAATGCAACATTACTATATACCTATTGTCCAAGCTCCGTCAAGACAAGTTTTCCCATTTCTATCGTTCCGATCGCAGTACTTCGATCAACCGCAATATCGCCTGTGCGATGTCCAGCGTCCAACACGGACCATACGGCTTTCTCTATTCGATCTGCCGCTTCGTCAAGTCCCAGGGAATGTCGAAGCAACATGGCAGCTGACAGAATGGTCGCTAGTGGATTGGCGATTCCTCGTCCTGCAATATCGGGAGCTGAACCATGAACCGGTTCATATAAGCCGAAGCTTCCTTCCCCCAAACTTGCCGATGCCAGCATCCCGATGGAACCTGTTAACATCGCTGCTTCATCACTTAAAATATCCCCGAACATATTCTCCGTCACAATGACATCGAACTGTTTGGGCGCACGAACAAGCTGCATCGCACAAGAGTCAACCAGCATATGGGACAACTCCACATCGGGATAGTCCTGACAAATTCGGTCTGCCACCTTGCGCCACAAGCGTGAGCTTTCCAGTACGTTTGCTTTGTCAACAGAGACGAGCTGCTTTTTGCGTTTCCTTGCAATTTCAAAGGAGGTACGAATAATCCGTTCGATCTCCGCTTCATCATAGATCAACTGATCGGACGCAACTTCACGGCCTTGCTCGTTCGTATAGCGATTTTTTTCGCCAAAGTAGATTCCGCCTGTCAGTTCACGAACGACAATCAGGTCTACTCCTGCCACAATCTCCGGTTTGAGCGAAGAGGCATCTACCAGACTTGGGTGCATGTTCGCAGGGCGCAGGTTCGCAAACAAATGAAGTGCTTTGCGTATCCCGAGCAGTCCTGCCTCCGGGCGCAGATGCCCTGGATTCTGGTCCCACTTCGGTCCACCTACTGCACCAAGCAGCACCGCATCTGCTTCCTTGGCAAGTTTCACTGTTTCTTCCGGCAGCGGGGTGCCTTCTTCATCGATCGCCACCCCACCAATTTTTCCATACGTAAATTGAATGGTGACACCCGATTGCTCTGCTACTACTTCCATCACTTTGACCGCTTCTGCTACGATTTCCGGACCAATTCCGTCCCCTGGCAGAACAGCAACCGTATATGTTTTTTTCATCCTCATCCCGCTCTTCTTTCGTCAGTAATTTTGATGATTCATCCGATCGATTCCGGTTTCTTCACTCTTATCCCGTTTCTATTTCTGATCTCTTTTTCTGTGAAAAACGTCTCGACGTTTTTCATAATTCACAACCAAGTTACTCAGCGGCACTTGCTACTAGCGACTCTCCCCGCCGTTCAATGATTTTATTGATTGCCCTCACATAAGCGATTGCACTTGCTTCCAGTACATCTGTGCTGACTCCCCGCCCTTGAACGGAAAGTCCATCTTGTTGCAAGCGAACGAAAACTTCGCCCAATGCATCTTTGCCATGTGTAACGGAGACAATTTTATAATCAGTCAAGGTGACTTCCTCACCCGTTGCACGGTCAATCGCTTTGTAGATCGAATCGACAGAACCGTTGCCACAAGCTGCCTCTTCGTAAACCTGACCGTCGTTTCGAACCAGTCGCACACTGGCAGTTGGCATCGAGAGATTGCCATACGAAAGCTGAACGGACTCCAGTTTGTAGCTTTCTGTTCCTTCCACAAGCTTCGCATCAAGCAAGGCGAGAATATCGCTGTCGCTAACTTCCTTTTTCTTGTCGCACAGTTCCTTGAAGGCAGCAAATGCTTTATCAACCTCTTGTGCATCAAGCGTAATGCCCAATTCTGCAAGCTTATCCTTAAAGGCATGGCGTCCTGAATGTTTGCCAAGCACCAACAGATTGGACTTGAAGCCGACACTTTCCGGGGTGATGATTTCATAGGTGGTCTTGTTCTTCAACACGCCATCCTGATGAATTCCCGATTCATGTGCATAGGCATTCGCCCCCACAATTGCCTTGTTGCCAGGCACGATCATACCCGTCAAACGGCTTACCAACTGGCTCGTTCTGGCAATTTCCTTCAGTTGCAGACGAGTGGTTGCCTGATAGGCGTCTTTTCTCGTCTCCAAGGCCAGCGCCACTTCTTCAAGGGCAGCATTGCCAGCACGCTCGCCGATTCCGTTGATGGTTCCCTCCACTTGCGTCGCTCCCGCTTCAATCGCTGCGAGACTGTTGGCTACCGCCATCCCAAGATCATCATGACAGTGACAGCTCAATTTCACCTTATCGATGTTCGGTACACGGTTTCTCATTTCACGGAAGATGTTTCCATATTCATACGGCGTCAAATACCCAACCGTATCAGGTAAATTGACGATCGTCGCTCCTGCCTTGATGACAGCTTCCACTACTTCAGCGAGAAATGGAATTTCAGAACGGCCCGCATCTTCTGCCGAGAACTCAACCTCTTGGAAATACTTTTTGGCGTAGCTGACCGCAGCGACTGCTCTCTCCACGACCTGTTCTTTACTCATCCGCAGCTTGTATTCCATATGGATAGGCGAAGTAGCAAGGAAGACATGCAGGCAGGCATTTTGTGCCCCCCGCAAAGCCTCGTATGCCTTATCAATATCATTTTGATGAGAACGTGCCAGACTGACTACCGTTGCATGTTTGACTCGCTTTGCGACCTCTGCCACGGAACGTAAATCTCCTGGGGAGGCAGCCGCAAATCCGGCTTCGATCCTTGAAATGCCCAGTTTCTCTAGTTGCAAGGCGATTTCCACCTTTTCATTCGTGCTTAAATTGACACCGGGCGATTGTTCTCCGTCACGCAATGTGGTATCAAAAATCTCTATGGTTCGCATTGCTCTCCTCCTCCAGAATAATTCATCCCTTTTTATTTAACAGATGCTTCTGTTTTCTCTTCTTTCTTGATCCACGCCATCATGTCACGCAGCTTGCCGCCTACTTGCTCAATGCCATGCTCAGCTTCCAAACGGCGACGAGCGTTGAAGCCCGGTCGATTCGCCTGGTTTTCCAGGATCCAGTTGCGTGCGAAAGTACCATCTTGAATTTCCGCAAGTACTTTCTTCATTTCCTTACGAGTCTCATCAGTGATGATACGGCGTCCTGTGCTGTAGTCACCATACTCTGCTGTATCGCTGATGGAGTAACGCATACGAGCAAGACCGCCTTCATACATCAGGTCAACAATCAATTTCAACTCGTGCAAACATTCGAAATAGGCGATTTCAGGGCGATAGCCTGCTTCAACCAATGTATCAAAGCCAGCTTTCACCAATTCGGTTGCGCCACCGCAAAGAACTGCTTGCTCACCGAACAAATCAGTCTCAGTTTCTTCACGGAAAGTAGTCTCGATAACCCCTGCACGTGTACATCCAATGCCGCTCGCATACGCCAAGCCGATTTCGTATGCTTTGCCGGTCTTATCCTGATGAACTGCAAGAAGTCCAGGTACACCAAAGCCTTCAGTATACGTACGGCGAACGAGATGGCCTGGGCTTTTTGGTGCCACCATGAGTACATCTACATCATTTGGTGCAACGATTTGACCATAGTGAATATTGAACCCGTGAGAGAATACCAATGCTGAGCCTGAACGAAGATTCGGTGCAATCTCTTCACGATAGACTTGCGCTTGTCTTTCATCCGGCATCAGGATTTGAATCACGTCTGCCTGCTGAGTTGCTTCCGCTACCGTGTAAACCTCAAATCCGTCCTTTTGCGCTTGATCCCATGACTTTCCTGGGCGAAGACCGATGACAACTTTTAGTCCGCTGTCACGCAGGTTCTGCGCTTGCGCATGGCCCTGGCTGCCATAGCCGATGATTGCGATTGTTTTTCCGTATAGTGCCGATTTATTTACGTCTGCTTCGTAATACATTTTTACCATGGATGATTCCTCCTCTGTTTTGACCAGCTATTTTTGTTTGGATAGGTATTGGTTTGTTTTAAGCGTTCACTGTTTGAGATACAATGCTTCTTGCCATTGCCATGGAACCCGTGCGAGTCAATTCACGGATACCGTACGGTTGAAGAAGAACCAGCAAGGCATCGATCTTGTCTGAATCTCCTGTCGCTTGAATAATGAGTGATGTCGGTCCAATGTCAACAATCGTGGCACGGAATGGCTCGACAATGCCATTGATCTCTGCTCGTTGACTGGGAGTGGCATCTACCTTGATGAGAGCCAATTCACGGGAGACCATTGCATCCTGGCTCAAATTCGTAACAGAAATGACGTCAATCAACTTAACAAGCTGTTTCATCAGTTGATCAAGCTGTTGCTCATCCCCGCCTGTCGTGATAATCATGCGGGAAAGTCCTTTTTGTTCGGAAGCCCCGACGGTAATGCTGTCGATGTTAAAGCCTCTTTGTCCGAATAGATTGGCAACTCGGGTCAGTACACCAGGATGATCATTTACATGTACGGCAAGCGTATGCTGTTGCATTTATTCATCCCCCATAACCATTTGATCTAATGTGTTCCCCGGTGCAACCATCGGGAATACGCTCTCTTCGCTCTCTACCTGGAAGTCGATTACAACAGGACCATCATGGGCAAGTGCTTCAGCCCATACTGCTTTTGCCTCTTCCAGCGTAGTGGCACGCAACCCCTTCACCCCAAACGCTTCTGCGAGTTTCAGGTAGTCAGGGCTGAATGTCAGATCAACCTGGCTGTACCGTTTTTTGTAAAAGATCTGTTGCCACTGACGCACCATTCCAAGGCACTGGTTGTTGATGATAGCGATCTTGATTGGCAAATTGAATTGTGCGGCAATTGCCAGCTCCTGATTTGTCATTTGGAAGCCGCCATCTCCTACGACAGCAATAACAGTACGTTCTGGATAGGCAAACTGCGCACCGATTGCTGCAGGGAAACCAAATCCCATCGTGCCAAGTCCGCCTGATGAGATCAGAGAACGTGCATTTTGGAACTTGTAATATTGTGCGACCCACATCTGATGCTGTCCAACGTCAGTGGTTACGATTGCTTCTCCCTTGGTTGTTTCGTACAAGTGTTCAATGACTTCCTGTGGCTTCAGCATTTCACCTTTTGCATAACGATACGGAATCTCTGCTTTCCACTTGGCCAATTGTTTGATCCACTCATCCGAATCACATGCTGCTACGTGTGGCAGTGCTTTTTGTAGTGTACTTTTTACGTCACCCGTAACTTTCACATACGTATTAACGTTTTTGCCAAGCTCGGCAGGATCGATGTCTACATGGACGATGCGTGCATTGGGAGCAAAATCTTTGGTGCGTCCCATCGTAATCCGGTCATCAAAGCGTGCTCCCAATGCAATGACACAGTCTGCTTGCAAAAGAGCATGATTCGCAGCATAGCTACCGTGCATACCTGGCATTCCTAATGCCAATTCGTGAGTACCAGGGAAACCACCTAATCCCATGAAGGTGTTAATTACCGGAATTCTTGATTTTTCAGCGAATTCTTGCAATTCAGCATGTGCATTCGCTGCCATGATGCCTCCACCCGCCATAATTACAGGTTTCTTTGCACCGGAAATGGCTGAAATGAATTCCTGAATACTTTCATCTGTAGGCACATGCGTTTCTTTATAGCCACGGATTTGGACGCTATCTGGATATTCAAAAACACATTTGGCATTGCTTACGTCCTTTGGAATATCCACAAGCACAGGTCCTGGACGTCCTGTTGTTGCTATATGGAATGCTTCCTTGATGATCTTGGCGAGATCACGAACATCTCGAACAAAGTAATTATGCTTGGTGATCGGAAGCGTAATCCCTGTAATGTTTGCTTCCTGAAAAGCATCTGTACCAATTAGGTTTTGCGGAACATTGCCTGTAATACAGACAAGCGGTACGGAGTCCATCTGAGCGGTAGCAATTCCGGTTACCAAATTGGTTGCCCCCGGGCCTGATGTTGCAATTACGACACCCGGTCTTCCTGTTGCCCGAGCATATCCGTCAGCCGCATGGATGGCCCCTTGCTCGTGTCTGGTGAGTACGTGATTGAGATGACTGCTGTACAGCGAATCGTAAATCGGCAGCACAGCCCCCCCAGGGTATCCAAACACAAACTCGGTTTGCTCCAAAATGAGACAGCGGAGCATAATTTCAGCACCAGTCAACACTTCCCCGATTCCCATATTGGGAACGTCCTTCTTACTTGTTAATTCGGCAGCCTCAACACTCATGATTCTCTCCTCCTCTTCCCCCAAAAAAATATGAAAACCCTTTCACCCACAGACCATTACACATGTCTATTGGGGCGAAAGAGTTCGCGTTACCACCCAAATTCATCGGCACCTCACAGCAGCCGATCTCTTGCAGTCGAATTGACTGCGACACGATAACGAGTGTCAATCGGACTAACCTACTACCAGCATTCCATGCCAGTTTCAGCAGACGGCTCAGAGGTGAGCTATCGAACGCATTCTTACCCGGTTCCCATCTTTCCCAGGCTCTCTGTGAAGAAGAGGCGAACAATGTAGTCCTCATCAATGCCTATTTTTATTTATCATTTCAGAAAATTTCTAATTGTGTATTGTTGTCTGAAAATAATGTTTGAACTGATTATAGCTACGTAAAAATGGGGTGTCAATCAAATCAAAATCTTTTTATTAGACAATCTTCCGAACGATTGTTCAGTAAAAAACCGCATTACGGCGCCATTTATACCATGTAAGCGGATACACAAAACGGTATAACCGTTTTGTTGCCCGCAAGCGTATGACAAGCTACCTCAGCGTAACATCTGACATTTACTTCGGTAAAAACGTCGAGACGTTTTTCACAGAATAATGTCAAGATTCATCCTGTTGAAAAAGAAAAAGTTCTCCATCCTGAAGATTGGAGAACTCTTTTTTATGTTTGATTAAATCGCAGTTGTTTCTTTCATTCCTTTAATCAGGATTTGTGCAACCTCTGGACGAGAAAATTGTGGAGGTGGCGTCTGTCCGTTGCGCAACAATTCACGAACCTTTGTTCCCGACAATGTCAAATGAGCAGATTTGTCATGAGGGCATGTTTTTGTCGTCGCCATTCCATCACATTTGGTGCAGTAGAAACTATGCTCGAAGAATAACAGGGAAATCCCGAGTTCATCTGAGGTGAACTGCTTAAAAATATGCTGAGCATCGTAGGTACCATAGTAATCTCCCACTCCGGCATGGTCCCGCCCGACAATAAAATGAGTGCATCCGTAGTTTTTTCGGACCATCGCATGAAGAACTGCTTCTCTTGGGCCTGCATAGCGCATGGCAGCAGGAAACGCCCCTAGAAAAACGCGTTCCTTGGGATAGTAGTTCTCCAAAAGCACCAAATAGCTTTCCATCCGTACCGTTGCCGGGACATCGTCTGATTTTGTCTGTCCCACTAATGGATTGAGGAACAAACCATCGACGATTTCCAACGCAGCCTTTTGGATGTATTCATGGGCCCGATGCACCGGATTGCGTGTCTGGAAGCCTACGACCGTATTCCAACCTTTGTTCTTGAAGGTCGTTCTTGTTTCGGCAGGAGTATAGTAGTATTCCTCAAAAATATCCGGTTTGGGACGCTGTAACACATCAATTGGTCCACCAAGATAGAGCGAAGGGCGCTCATACAATCTCTTCACACCAGGATGATTTTCATCCGTTGTCCGATAGACAAAAAGCGCTTCCTGTTTCTTGTCTGGCGTGTATTTACTCTCTACCGTAAGCACTGCATAGTTTATCCCGTCTTCTCCACGAAGCACAATTTTTTCTCCAATGGCTACATCCTGATAAGTTTCATTTACTGCCAGAGTAATGGGAATCGACCAGATTAGCCCATTTTGCAACCTCATGTTTTCTACGACAGAACCGTAATCATCTTCGTTCAAAAAGCCTGTCAACGGAGAGAACGCTCCGATGGCAATGCAATCGATGTCAGAAAGTGTCCAAGCATCTACCGTGAGAACACGATAGTTCGATAACTCCTGTGTAAGTTGTTGCAGTGCTGTCGTAGACAACAAGCGATTGACTAATTGTCCACCGTGCGGCTGGTTTACTCGCTCCATTCCATCTCCTCCTAAGCTCTCTCTCTTATTTGTGCAAGCCGCACTCTGTTTTGGCAAATCCAGACCAGCGACCAGCACGAGGATCTTCTCCTGGCATGACCTGACGTGTACATACACTGCAGCCAATACTCGGGAAGTTCTGATCATGCAATGGGTTGTAAGGAACATCATTTTCATAGATATACGTCCATACATCCTTGTTCGTCCAGGCAGCAAGCGGATTAAATTTCACCAAATTGAATTTAGGGTCCCACTCCACCATTTTGGAATTTGCCCGTGTTGGCGCTTGGTCACGCCGAATACCTGTGATCCACGCTTGATATTGACTTAATATTCTGGTTAAAGGCTCCACTTTGCGGATATTACAGCACTGATTCGGCTCTGATTTCCACAGCTCATCGCCATATATTTTGGCTTGCTCATGCAGTGTGAGTAATGGAAGCACTTGAATAAATGTAATTCCATATCGCTCTTCCAAGCGATCTCGGGTGTCATATGTCTCTTTAAAATGGATGTTGGTGTCCAAGTAGAAGATTGGTGTCTCGGGGGCCACTTTGGAGAGCATATCAACCAACACAACGTCCTCCGCACCAAAACTGGAAGCTAAAATAATTTCAGTTCCAAACGTTTCAGTTGCTTGTGCCAGGATTTCTTGAGGTGGTTGTTCCTCTAAATTCTCAGCCCAATGCCGAATCTCCTCCTCAGCAAAAGTGCGATCTGCCATCTACAATTCCCTCCTTGAATGTATCGCATTTCATCTTATGAAAGTTGGTACCTATTGGATACTTACCCATATCAGATAAAACGCAAGTGAATGGATCAAAACAATAGAACTCTTAATTAATCCAACCATTCCAATCGGATTTAATGATATTAGCTTAATTTGTGTACATCTTGCTGTCAATACAAATGATTGAAACCAACTAGAAATTTTATGAAATTTCAGTTGACCTCAGTTGTCAGGCAACGTATACTTATGTCACATAATTCCGATTAATCTTATCGGTATTTAACAATTTAAGATTAAGGGGGTTTTTCACGAATGACAGCGAGCTACAATCGCCCGTGGGAACAGGATACAAGCAAGTTAAGCAAACTGGAGCTTGTCAAATTGGAACGAGACGGGCTGGACATTATTAACTTAATCAAAGAAAAAGGCCACCTCGGGTATGACGCGTTCAGTGAAGAAGATTTAGGCTTCTTCAAATGGGCGGGGGTCTACGAACAGAAACCAAAAGACGGCCATTTTATGATGCGTGTGCGTATTCCTTCTGGCGTCCTGCGTACCGATCAAGTGCGTGCTCTTGCAGAAATTAGCCGTGATTATGGCCGCAATTTACTTGATGTCACTACTCGTCAGGCTGTCCAGTTTCACTGGCTGCGTGCAGAACACCTTCCCGATATTTTTGACCGTTTGGAGCGTGTAGGCTTATTCTCCTATCAGGCATGTGGCGATGTGCCACGCACGATTATCGGGAATCCGCTGGCTGGCATCGATCCCAATGAACTATTGGATACACGGGAGTTAGTCAGTCAACTGGAGAGCTTCTTCCTGCTGAATCGTGATTTCTCCAACCTTCCCCGCAAATATAAAGTGTCTGTTTCATCAAATGTGTACAATACGGCTCATGCGGAAATCAATGATCTAGCCTTCACCCCCGCTACGAAACAAATTGACGGAAATGAAGTGGTTGGTTTTCACGTTTGGGTAGGTGGCGGATTATCGGCAAAACCATATCTTGCCCAACAGCTTGACCTATTTGCGAGCCCGGAAGATGTGCTTCGAGTAGCAAAAGGAGTAACTGAAATTTTCCGAGATTTTGGATTCCGTGAAAAAAGAAACCATGCTCGCCTCAAATTCCTGGTCGCTGATTGGGGAGCAGAAAAATTCCTTGAAAAGTTAGTCGAATATATTGGTCCAATCCCAACTCGTGGCGAAGATCAGATCAAAGGCTGGAATGCAGGCTACTTCACAGGTGTCCACAAACAAAAGCAGCCGGAGTTAAATTACGTAGGATTGCTTTTGCCTGTTGGACGCCTCTCATCTGACGATTTTTTGGAAATTGCCCGATTGGCTGATACGTATGGTGACGGTTCTGTTCGTACCTGCAACTCACAAAATTTGCTGATTGCCAATGTTCACGATGACAAGTTAACCGGATTATTAGGTGAGCCACTGCTTGAGAGACTGACCCCTTATCCACGTACATTTATCGGTCATGCTGTTTCATGCACGGGCAATGAGTTCTGCAATTTGGCGATTGTTGAAACCAAGGAACGCATGAAGTCAATCGCTACCTGGTTGGATGAAAACGTGAAGATCGATGTGCCAATTCGAATGCATGTGAATGGCTGCCCTAACTCTTGCGGTCAGCAACAGATCGCTGACATTGGCTTGCAGGGTGCACTCGTCAAAACAGCGAATGGAATGACCGATGCGTTTGACATTTTCGTGGGCGGCAGTCTCGGTCCAGATGCAGCCTTCAATCAGAAGCTGAAAGGGCGTGTTCTTGGCGACCGTATCGCTCCTGTACTTGGCAGCCTGATCGAACAATACAAGGCAAATCGACTGGCAGAAGAAAAATTTCATCAGTACGTCCGTCGAGTGGGTGTCACGACCGTTCAGCAACAACTGGACGAAATTCTTGCGGCAATTCCCTCTTAGGCTGGAAGTGGGGCAATAGAAGGAGGAACCATGTTCTTATACAAGATTGAAATAACCACCAGAGATCTTTCTTCACTTGTCGCCATCGTCATCGCTGATTCAGATGAAAAAGCGTTCTCCTATGCGGAGAGCCAGGTACGGCGCCAATATGTGGTTGTGCCGGAAATATCGGAAATTTCTTTGGTAGAAAAAAAGTATCTTGATAAAGGAAAAGGATATCTGATCGAAGCCACTGCCCCTTAGGCTGTGCAAGCCACTGCCCTCTAGGCTGTGCAAGCCACTGCCCTCTAGGCGGTGGTTTTTTCTGTGCAAAATTTCATGACCGTTTTGTTGGCAAAAAACAAATTGTACATACTTATGAATATGACTCTCTGAGTGATTCTGATCTCGTCTACCATCACGATTGTTTCGTTACTTTACAATAGTAAGTTAACAGGTTATAATACTTACTATAAGTTAGTTACTTTAAATTATCTCAAATTTGATCTTTTATATTGGAGGAATGTATATGATCACAAAATACCCTGCAACATCTCGTTATTCGACCAACCACGGCTGGCTGCAAAGCAATTTCAGCTTCTCTTTCGCTGAATATTTTGATCGCAACAACATGAATTTTGGCCCTCTGCGTGTCTTTAATGACGATTTTGTCCACCCACTTACCGGCTTCGGATCTCATCCTCATCGTGAAATGGAAATTGTCTCAATCATTTTAAAAGGCTCCTTGCAGCACGAAGACAGCATGGGCAATAAAGAAATTATTCGTGCCGGAGAAATCCAGCGGATGACGGCTGGAACAGGGATTATCCACTCAGAAATGAATCCGTCTGATACGGAAGAGGTGAATTTCCTGCAACTGTGGTTTGAGCCAGACCAGTCCAAATTGACTCCAAGCTACGAACAAACATCGTATGACTTGCAGGCTCATTCGAATCAGCTAGTACCCATCGTTTCTAACAAAACTTATGACGGATTTACAACAGCGCTCATTCATCAAGACATGACCCTATATCTCTCCATGCTGGAGCAAGGGCAAAACCTCTCCTTTGCGCAAGACGAAGGCCGCCGAATCTACGTTTTTGTGATGGAGGGAGAGTTGACCCTTAACGGTGAAACGCTATTGGAGAAACGAGATGCTGCTCGCATCACAGACATCCAAAACCTGCAATTGTCCACCACCACGGGGGCACAGTTCATGCTAATCGACCTGCCTTAAAAATTACTTGTTCTCGTCAAAAAAAGAGAGTCACGGATGCTGATCCGTACTCTCTTTTTGCATAGTTGAGAACTTATAAATTTTTAAATACATCCTGCAATGTCTGCAAGGAAGCTGACAGCTCTCTGATCGTATTCGATATTTCCTTGGTTTGGGTACTCTGATCTTGTACTTTATGGTCTGCCTCTGCCATATAACTCTGAACCTGTTCAAACATCTGGTGGATCGTCCAGATGCTTGTCCGCACATCCTGAATCGACTTCATGGTGTCTTCTGACAGCTTCTGCATTTCCTTGGCAACCACACTGAAGCTTCTTCCATGCTCACCGGCTCTTGCTGACTCGATCATGGCATTCAGTGAAATCAGGCGGGTCTGGTCAGCAATTCGTTTGATCAATTCGCCCACTTGATCAATATCACGCAAACTGACTTCAGTAGTAATCAATGTTTGTTTGATCGTAGCCATGAATTCAGCGATGGAAGCTGCATCACGGGCGATCTCTGCACCGGATTGACCAATGTGTTCGATTGCCTGATTCACATCATCCAGCGATTGTGAAAATTGTTCCTCATTTTCACAACCGACAGACAGCCCGATGACTCCACCTGTCACTGGAATCGCTACCGAGTAACAAGGAGTACCATATACTTCTCGTGGAACATACCGTGAAATGGCTCTTTTGGTACGCAGTACAGCAGCAGGCGTGCCATCCGGCTTCAGTGCCTCTCCCACATGAATTTTTAGCTGAAATGCTCCATGTGTATTCCACATAATAAATTTCTCTTCGTCAGTCGCCCACACGGCCAGATCCTTTTTCCGAAAAAGCTCAGGCAAGTATTTTGCAATCGACATGTAGTTTTGCAATTCACTCATAGGAAAACCTCCGCCCTCTTTTTGACAAAGTCATTATGTACCTATCCCCATTTTTATACTTTTCAAACTATTTATAACAAGAAAAAACCCATCTGTGCAGTACCATTTCTCACAGATGGGGCTTACTATGACTAACCGTATTCTATTAGACACTCAGGCGTTGCAATCCAACAGGCACAGCAGAAGCGACAAGCGCCTGATCGAGGTCGGCAGCAAGATCATGCACATCTTCCAAACCAACTGAAAGACGGATCAGCCCATCCGTAATCCCTCTTTTGTTTCTTTCTTGTGCAGGCATGGAGGCATGAGACATCATCGCCGGATACGATAGAATGCTTTCCACCGCTCCCAGACTAACCGCCACAAGCGGCAACTTCACGGCATCAAGGAACCGCTTCACCCGTTCCTTGCATCCCAGATCAAATGAGAGCACCGCACCGTGTCCAGACGCCTGACGAGCTTGAAGCTGATGACCTGGGTGATCAACCAACCCCGTATAGTAGACACACTCAACATAGGGATGTGACTCTAGCCACGTAGCGAGGCGATCTGCGCTGGCCGTGCTGACATCGAGGCGAACTTTCAATGTTTTCAAGCCTCTCATGACCAACCAGCAATCCTGGACACCTAGAATTGCCCCAAAGCCGTTTTGGATGGTGTACAATTGAGCACCCAGTTCAGCATCCTTGGTCACTACCAAGCCTGCGACAACATCACTATGGCCAGCGATAAATTTGGTTGCACTGTGAATCACGATATCTGCTCCGAGCATAAGTGGACGTTGGTAATAGGGGGTAAGGAACGTGTTGTCTACAATGGTTGTCAGCCCATGCTCTTTTGCGATACGACAGATCGCTTCTATATCCGTTACTTTCAAGGTCGGGTTCGAAGGCGTTTCCAGATAAATGCCTTTGGTCTTTGGTTGAATCGCTGCCCGCACTCGTTCAGGGTCAGTTGTGTCAACGAAGGTTGCCTCCACACCCAAGCGGGAAAATACACTTGTTAAAATTCGATACGTTCCACCGTATACATCTTCCGAAACAATCAGATGGTCACCAGCCGAGAAAAGCAGGAATACACTGGAGATCGCCGCCATCCCGGATGCAAAGGCAAATCCTCTCTTCCCGCCTTCTAACTCAGCGATTGTCTCTTCAAGCGCTTGCCTGGTAGGGTTGCCTGACCTTGCATAATCAAAGGTACCCGGCTGATCCAAATCAAATTGATGAAAAGTAGAAGCCTGGTAAATAGGAACACTGGAAGCACCAGTCACCGTATCAATTCCACAAGTCCCATGCAAAAGTTGTGTAGCAAACTTCATTTTCCTCATCCCCCATCTATCGACATGAATCAAGCGCTTGCGCCAGATCTGAAATCAAATCATCTGCATGTTCAATCCCGATGGAGAGACGCAGCAGACGATTACATACTCCTACACGCTCTCTGATTTCCACGGGAATATCCGCATGCGTTTGTGTTGCTGGATACGTACAAAGTGACTCCACGCCACCGAGGCTTTCTGCAAAAGAGATCACTTGCAGCCTTCGTAAAAATGTTCCGACATGAGCGGCATCCTGGATCCGAAATGAAACCATTCCGCTAAATCCGTTTGCCTGCTCCCTTTGAACCTCATGCCCTTCATGTTCGGTTAGACCAGGATAGAAAACATCCGTTACCAGCGAATGCGATTGGAGAAATTGAGCAACCTTGAAGGCGTTCTCCTGATGGCGTTCCATCCGAAGTGCCAGTGTCTTTAACCCTCGAATTAACAACCAGCTATCTTGAGGTCCTAGCACTGCCCCGATGGAGTTGTGTAAAAACCGTAACTTTTCCGACAGCTCATCACCTTTGGTCACGATCAGACCAGCGAGTACGTCGTTATGACCTGCCAGATATTTGGTCGCACTGTGGAAGACGATGTCCGCTCCCAATTGTAGTGGACGTTGGTAAAACGGTGTCATAAATGTGTTGTCTACAATCGTGAGCAACTGGTGAGCCTTGGCAATTTCCGCAATCTTCCGAATATCTGTGATTTGCATGAGCGGATTGGTCGGTGTCTCGATCAGAATCGCCTTGGTGTTGGTTGTGATATGAGATGCTACCTCGTCTGCATAGCGCAGGTCCACATAGCTGAAAGAAAGTCCATAGCGTGAATAAATCTGCTCAAATAACCGATACGTCCCACCGTATAGATCGAGCGAAACAATGATGTGATCACCGTGAGAAAACAGTCCCATGATCGTTTGAATCGCTGCCATCCCTGACGCACAGGCAAATCCTGCTGTTCCGTCTTCCAGATCAGCAATTGCCGCTTCCAATACGGTACGGGTCGGGTTTGCTGTTCTGGCGTAATCAAAGCCCGTGCTCTCTCCTAATGCCGGGTGTCGATAGGCTGTGGAGGCGTAAATCGGAAAGCTGATGGCTCCTGTCGTCTCATCCTTTCCCACTCCTACTTGCACCAATTTTGTCTCGATACGCATGTTCATTTCCCTCCAAGTATCCACTCTGTCTCTTTTTTCCGATCTTGTGCAAAATGGTGAGGGCAAAAATAAAAGCCCTCTTTCCTGTCGAAAGAAGGCTTTGATCACGTTTCCGCAAGCAAATCCCTCTCATCTCTCAGAGCTTATGCTCTGCAGGAATTGGCACCGTATCCCCTACGAATAGGTTGATTGGTTGCCGGGCGTCATCGGGCCAGTCCCTCCGCCACTCTTGATAAGAAGAATGCTATTCATTTTTTGGTTGAATTCATCGTAGCGAAATGTCACCAAAAAGTCAACGTTGTTTTTGAAAAAAATCCCTACACCTTGAAAAACTGTACTTTTTCATGCAGTGCTTTAATGTTTCGGGAAACTTCTGCGACGGAAGCGACGGTTTCCTCCAGTGTTGCTGTTTGCTCTTCGGCCGAAGAAGCAATCGTTTCCATTCCACCTGCAATCTCTACGCTGATTGTGTTCACGTTATTGATCCGCTCCAAAGCGGTTTCGCCTTGTTGACGGATATTCGTAGATGCCTGATAGACTTCCGTAATTTGATCAGAAATCGAACTAACCAGCGTGGTAATTTCCGAGAATGATTGGCTGCTAACCTGTACCAGTTTTCCGATATCACTTACACTGTTGACTCCGTTTTGCATTGCATCGACAGCTTCCACGGCCTTGGCTTGAATTTCACCGAGAACCTGAATAATTTCCTCCCCTGCTCGACTGGTTGCTTCCGCCAGTTTGCGCACTTCATCAGCAACAATGGCAAATCCACGTCCATGCTCACCCGCTCGTGCTGCTTCAATGGCAGCATTCAACGCAAGCAGGTTCGTTTGACTGGCAATCGACGTAATCAACTGGGTAATTTCGCTAATTTTGTCCATTCGCCCTTTCAAGCCATCGACAACCTCAGCAGAATGCAGAACCACCTGATTCACTCGATTCATCTCGCCTTGCACCTGTGTGCTTGTCTGTAGACCAACAGAGGCATTCTCCGTAGCACGTTTGGTCGAATCAGTTGCAACCTTCAACAAATCAGTTACATCATGAATTTCTGCTTGCAGGCGGCGAATGACCTCTGTCGTGGTTTTCATGTCATCTCTCATCGAGGAAGTAGATTCTGCCATCTCTGTAATGGTTACGGCAATTTGCTCAGAAGCGACACCTGTTTGAGCTGCTCCCTCATTCAGATATGCCGCATAATGTGATACGTTATCCGTCACTGAAATCACATCGTGAATCATGGATCTCATGTTATCGCTGGATGCATTCAAATGACTGGCAAGGTGAGCAAATTCGTCCTTCCCTTTCACCACTGCATGAGTAGTCAGATTTCCTTTTCCTACCTCTTCGATAACGGTACCGACATTTTTCAGAATTCTGGTGTAGGATCGGGCAAACCAGTAGGCAATTAACGCTCCTACTAGTGTCGTAAGTGCAGCGATCCCGAAAATCAGATATTGGAGATTTTCAATCGATTGATAAAACTCAAACTCATAGGAACCTACACCAACATAAGCGTTCCACGGTTCAAAAGGCCGAACATAAGCCACTTTTGTCCCGATTTTGGCATTCGGATCATCACTTTTTTGGCCCGGCAAAAAGAACGGATACTCGATAAAACGTTCGCTTTCGGATGGCTTTTTAGCCGTTTCGGCGATCATTTGCAGGACATCTTTTCCGTCTGGCGTCTTGACGGTTGGTTGTTCTCCTTTTACATCAAACCGCGGGTGGACATATACCTTGAGCGGTGTCGCACTATCCATACTGTTGACAAACAAATATCCATTCTCCCGATAACGAAAACTGGACTGGTGGAAATCCCTTTCCTTGCCGTCAGGCTTTAGCGGGCCTGCCAGCATCTCTCTCGCTTTCGTCAGTGCTTCTTCTTCCGTCAGCTTGCCAGCTTGTACATCTTTATCGAGCATGGTCAGAATTTCAAAAGCATGATCGACGGTTTTCTTTAATTCTTGCTTACCTGCTTCTACTAATGACGCTTTCGCCTGATGATAACTGATCAAACTAATCGCCAATGCTGGAATGAGCATGCAGCTCACCAGTAACACCATTAATCTGACACGAAATGTTGAAAACACTGTGTCTCCTCCTCCAATACTTTTTCTCCAGTATCTTTCTCTAAAGTGTTTTTCTACGTTTTTTATACCCCTATAAATACAGTTAGAAACTTTCAAGGCCAAAAAACAAAGACACTTAAAATAAAAGTGTCTTTGTGATTCTCATTTCCTTTTTCAATTTTACCTTTCGCCGCTACCTTTTCACTTGCTCGTAACAGTTACTTCTAAAGCAACTTTCTTCTCATTGTAAGTAAAGGTAATCGTTGCCGACCCAGGTTCTAACGCAACTATCTTGCCATCCTTAAATCGTGCCACCTTTTCATTATTTGAAACCCCTACTACATTATTGAGCACATCTATGGTCTTCCCATTCATTTTTGCATTGATCTTGATGGTTGCTGACTCATCCATTGCCAGACTTATTTCGCTCTTATCCAATAGCAGATCATCAAGTGTTTTTGTCGCTGGAATCCCACTTACACTACCAGTGATTTTGCGTATGAACTCCCTGTCTTTGCTACCTTCTGCCACATTAATGTAATTCTCTTCCACTGATAAATTAAGCAGATTTTTCAAGGAATACAGCGGAGACAGATCATATATCTGGTTATCATTAAGCCAAATTGTATCAAGTTCTGGCAGTTTCGAGAGTACCGTGACATCTGTCAGTTGATTGTTTTCTAAATATACATATCGTAATTTTTTTAAACCTGAAAGAAATGAGATATCCGTTAGTTTATTTTCATCCAAATGCAAACTTTCAAGCTTATTCAATCCTTTGATACTCGAAAAATCCTTAATGTTATTTCTGCTAAGATTGAGGCCTTTCAGATTTTTCAGCTTTTTAACCGGTGCTATATCTGAAATCTTATTCCCCTCAAGTATCAGGTCTTCAAGATTTTTCAGATTTTGCAACGCTTTCATGCTGGTTACCTGATTATCATACAAGGATAACGATTCAAGCTTTTGCAATTTTTGAAGTGGAGTTAGATCGGAGACCTCATTGATTGGCAAGATAATTCTTTGAAGGTTGTAGGCATATTGCAGACCCTCCAGACTTTTTATCCCTTTTCTGGAGCCTTCAATTTCTGTCAGGTTCAGCATGTCCTGTTTGGTTAATGGAAGCCCTTCTTCTCGTCCTAGTGTTTTACGTATCAGTTTTTCCAGATTGAGATCAGGGATATCAACGCTTGTTGCAAGTGAAACGTGAGCTTTTGCTGTTTCTCCACGATAGGATGCAGTAATATCCGTTTGTCCTTCTCGACCTATTATTGTGAGTAGTCCTTTATTATCTATAAACGCTACATACGGATCACTCGAAGTCCAATCTGCTGCATCCGTTACATCATCTTTCGTACCATCATCATACGTTGCAGTGAGTTTCAACTGGACGGGCTTGTCCAAGTACTCGCCTAACTTATTAGGGTATATTGCTAATTTTGTCATATTCCTCACTTTATTAGGTACCGTTTTTACGACAAAAGCATCATACCCGGTTCTTCTTGATTCCACTTTACCTGCAAAAACAAATCCTTCATCCATTGTCTGTTGAAATGCTTCAATTTCTGGTATTCCTTCTATTTCATCGTCCCCAAATATATCTTCAGAGTCTAACGTCATTTTCCATTCATACTCTCCGTTACCGTTATACTTTTCCAAGTAGATTAAATCTTGTTCTTCTGAACCAAAGATGGCCGCTCCTCCTCCATCATTGGTTCCTGTGATCTTAAACAACACTTCTTTTCCTGACGGTTCGTTGTTTGACATTTGTGTTTTCCAGAGAACGTTTGCTGAATCATCAATTTTGTAAAGAGAACGATTGGCGCCTACAATTAAAAATCCTCCGTCATCTGTATCTTTTACCCGCCCAATATCCAGTGCTTTTTTTGACAGTTCTTTTCCTTCTGAATCCAATTCGATAAAGTGATCCGTGAACACGATATAGTGCCCGTCACTTCTCTGTTTCGCATATTGGGTTACAAGATAATCTTCATTGTTTCGTTCCCACTGCTGCTTTCCTTGTTTATCAATCTTTATGAGCCCCCCAAAACCGCCAAAGATAAACCCACCATCGATTGTCTCATTGACAAAAAACGCAAAGTCATTCTTTTCACTACCATAAGCTTTTTCCCATACTCTCTCGCCCTTGTTTGTAACCTTCAACAGATACATGTCGTACAGACCATTATCAATACTTCCACAAACGATGTATCCACCGTCCCGGGTTTCTCTAATGAACGAGGGTCTCATCTTCTTCACAAATGGGTTTTGTGGTATTTCATATGTAAATCTCTTTTCCCATTCTTTTTTTCCATTCTTTGTAAGTTTCACGATACTTAAACTTACATTGTATTCTCTCAGCAGAATATAACCGCCATCCCTTGTTTGTTCTGCATGCATAACCCACTCATAACTGTTTTCTTCCTCTCCATCCTGGTTTACCCATTCTATTTCCGGGACATTTCCTTTTGCATATAAAATGTTTACATCTTGAATAAAAAGAAAAGAAAGGAAAAAAGCAATTAAAGAACACAACCATACAGCCTTCCTAGCCTTTCGCATGACTTCCACACCTTTTTACTATTTGATTAACGAACATTGACAGTAATGGCAATAGTCTGTCCACCGTATTTTGCTTTAATAAATACTTTCCCTGTATCTATCGCTGTTAGAAGCCCCTTTTCCACAGTGACAACTTTTGTGTAGGATGATGACCAGCTTGCCTTTGCTGTGACATCTTCTGTAGTTTCATCATCATAAATCGCCACAATCTTTAATTGCCTTTTCTCGTTTAGCTTCAGTTGAACCGAGTCGCTTTCCGCTTGCAGACCGATTACTTCCTTCTCTTTATTGCCTAATTTCACCAGTTTCCCATCATCATATTTTTCAGAAGTGAAAAGGAGTGATTGATCTCTATCGATTACGGGTGCAGATGTAATGTACATATCCGTTTGATGTCTCCATTTTACTTGACCCGTTTTGGCGTTAACCGCATAAATTGCTTGATCCACACCGCCAAAATATAAAATGCCATCGTTGTCAATGATTGGAGTAGATAGTGAATGGATCGGTATTTTAATCATCCACTTTTTTTTCCCATCCTTATTAAAGGCATATAATCGTTTATTTCCCGGTACGTAAATCGTTCCATTTTTGTCGACGATGGGAGATGAATGCAAAGCGCCTTCCCCATCATTTAGTGTATACTTCCATTTTGTGTTTCCATCTAGATCTAATGCGAAAATCTTATCTTTTAATTCGGGATTTTCAGCATCTCCATAATCGAGAGATACATAAATATCTCCATTTTCGTCTAATACTGGCACCGTTGAAATTTTGAAATATCGGTTAGCTTTCTTGTCTTCAAATTTTTTCATCCACTTCAGAGTCCCATCAGGATTTACGGCAAAAAGTACGCCTCCAACAAGTTCATTTTGCAAAACTTCGTTAGCCCCAATAATGATTGTGCCATCTTTGGCGATAACAGGAGTTGACCATTTGAATTCTGCTGAACCAGGTGAATACTTCCATAACAAGGTTCCGTCCGGGTTTAAAGCAAACAACGCGGTAAGGCCTGTAAAAAAGATTGTCCCATTTGCGCCGATTGCGGAGGAGTTGTAAATATTCATATTTGCATCAAAGTCCCATAATTTCTTTCCTTCACTTGAAACCGCATGAAACACTCCCGATTCCTCACCGTAATAAATGGTACCGTTCTTTCCAACTACAGGGGAATACCACCATGGAGCTTGGTTAGCATTGGAGAGGACAGCCCATTTTTTGTTACCTTCGGAGTCAAATGCCAGTAAATTTGCCGTTGCTTGCTCTAAAACGTAAATAGACCCATCAGCACTTAGAACGGGGCTAGAAGGATCCGAACTGATACTGTTTGTCCATTTTTCTTCGGGTTTACTGGGGCCACTCAGAGATGTTTGACGAGTCCAGTTAAAGGTTGTTGGCTGGGCAGACAATTGATCATAAGCCCCTTGTTCATACCCCTCTCCTTGTTCAAACTGAAACCGATCTGCAAAAGCAGTATTCATCGCAACTCCCGGAATCGAAATTTCTGCGAAAAAAACGGAACAAAGAAGTAATAATCCAATAAAGGCAGGGAAGAATCTCATTTTTCTAAATACATTCCTTTCGCAATTAGGATATAAACATCATCTAGTTGTATTTGGATGAGTCAACGCACCCCTGTTTGTTAATCCAGCCCTAAAAAAAAAGAAGCACACGTCTCTGACGGTGCTTCTTGATGTTTATTAAGCGTTTAATTTACCTTTTGCAAGTGCTGCCAATTCGTTGAATGCTGCTTTATCGTTAACAGCAAGATCAGCAAGCATTTTGCGGTTTACTTCAACGCCAGCAACTTTCAAACCGTGCATCAAACGGCTGTAGGACAAGCCATTGAAACGAGCTTGAGCGTTGATACGAGTGATCCACAATTTGCGGAAATCACGTTTTTTCTGACGACGATCGCGGTATGCATAAAGCAAGGATTTCATTACTTGTGCATTAGCTGATCTAAATAAACGGTGTTTAGAACCGAAATAACCTTTAGCTAACTTAAGGATTTTTTTATGGCGACGACGAGTGACAATGCCACCTTTTACTCTTGGCATACTCAATTCCTCCTGATCTATCCAGCATGGCGGTCCAATACTTGGACGCTTATGGGGCACATGCTAAGTATTTTTGGGTAAAACGATTGCAAACCAAAAAACTAGTGAATCAGCTTATCTTATAGATAAGTGATCATTTGAGCGATGCGTTGTTGATCGCCTTTGGAAACCATTCCGCCTTTACGCAGGTGGCGTTTTGCTTTTGTAGATTTGTTTGCGAACAAGTGGCTTGTGAATGCAGAGTCGCGTTTCAATTTTCCGCTACCGGTTTTTTTGAAACGTTTCGCAGCACCCTTATGAGTTTTCATTTTAGGCATGATGGATCCTCCTAACTAATTCTGCTGATTACTTCTCCGATTTCGGAGTCAAGATCATAATCATACTACGACCTTCGATTTTTGGCTTACGCTCAACAGTTGCGATGTCTTCACTAAGTTGAGCAACACGTTCCAAAACCTGTTGACCGATTTCGGAGTGGGTGATTTCACGTCCACGGAAGCGGATTGTGCATTTCACCTTATCTTCGTCCTCAATGAACTTGCGGACATTGCGAAGTTTGGTCTGAAAGTCGTGTTCTTCGATGTTGGAAGAAAAACGTACTTCTTTCAGCTCGATGATCTTCTGGTTACGACGTGCTTCTTTCTCCTTCTTTGCTTGTTCGTACTTGAACTTTCCGTAGTCCATAATACGACAAACAGGAGGTTTCGCTGTTGGTGCTACGTTCACTAAATCTAAATTAGCTTCTTGTGCGATACGCAAAGCTTCTTTAATATTTACAACACCTAACTGCGCGCCATCTGCTCCAATCAAACGAACTTCACGAGCACGAATCGCTTCGTTGATTAACATCTGTTCCTTGCTAATACTTGCCACCTCCGTTAACTTTCGAGAGCAAAAACGTAAAAAAAGGTGTAGACGCTTATGCGCCCACACCTATCTCACCTAACAAGCATAACGATTGTGGTAGAGATAACCCGTCAACTGTCTCAAATGGACGTCGATGCAGGTGAGAAGCTGGGCGCTTCTGCTTATTCTCGAATGTAATTTGATTTACCTAAACAATAATACTAATGCCTCACCCGCTTGTCAAGGGATTTATTTCATATTATCGATTTCCTGCGTGATACTTGCAATAAAGTCCTCAACGACCATACCGCCCAAATCACCTTGGCCACGTTTGCGTACAGACAAAGAGCTCTCCTGTACTTCCTTCTCCCCGATGACGAGCATGTAAGGAATTTTGGAAACTTGTGCTTCACGAATTTTGTAACCGATCTTCTCGTTACGAGCATCAAGTTCGACACGGATGCCGGCTTCCTTCATTTTTTCCTTCACTTTTTCAGCGAACGGTACGTGTACTTCATTAATCGTCATCAAGCGAGCCTGAATCGGAGCAAGCCAAGTTGGGAACGCTCCTGCATAATGTTCAATCAGGATACCAATGAAACGCTCCATGGAACCGTACATCGCACGGTGAAGTACAACTGGACGATGCTTTTCGTTATCTTGACCGACATACCAGAGATCGAATTTCTCAGGCATCTGGAAGTCCAATTGAATCGTTCCACACTGATGTTTGCGTTTCAGTGCATCTGTGATGTGGAAGTCAATTTTCGGGCCGTAGAATGCGCCGTCTCCCTCATTGATGCCATAATTCATACCAAGTTCGTCCAATACATTGCGCAGAGACGATTCCGCAGCTTCCCACAATTCATCTGAACCCATGGAGTCTTCTGGACGAGTAGACAATACGACGGAATACTCGAAGCCAAACACTTTGTAGATGCGGTCGATCAGTCTCATCATGCTCTGGATTTCAGCTTCAATCTGATCTGGACGAACGAATACGTGCGCATCGTCCTGACAGAAGGTACGAACACGCAACATACCATTCAAGGCTCCGGAGTATTCATGACGGTGCACCTGACCGAACTCTGAATAACGGATTGGCAAGTCACGGTAGGAATGGTTTTTGTTTTTATAGATCAGCATGTGACCTGGGCAGTTCATCGGTTTCATCGCAAACTTCGTATGTTCTACTTCAGAGAAATACATGTTTTCATGGTAGTGGTCCCAGTGACCGGATTGTTCCCACAGGCGTTGGTTCATCATAAACGGTGAGCGAACCTCCGTATACGCAGCCATTTGTTGCAAACGGCGAGAGAATTGCTCCAGCTCGTTACGAACTGTGAAACCGTTCGGCAAATAGAATGGCATACCTGGTGCTTCTTCGGAGAACATGAACAATTCAAGTTCTTTACCCAATTTACGGTGGTCGCGTTTCTTCGCTTCTTCGATGAAGTGGAGATATTCGTCCATATCCGCTTTTTTCGGCCAAGCTGTTCCGTACACACGTTGCAACACTTGGTTATCGGAATTTCCACGCCAGTATGCACCTGCTACACTCATTAATTTGAAGGCTTTGATGAAGCCTGTAGATGGCAGATGTGGCCCACGGCAGAGGTCGAAAAATTCGCCTTGCTCATAGATAGAGATAACAGCTTCTTCTGGAAGGTCACGAATCAGCTCCAGCTTCAAGTGGTCGTTTTGTTTTTGGAAAATGTCCACCGCTTCATCACGGCTTACTTCCTTGCGAACGATTGCCAAATCTTCTTTGATGATCTTTTCCATTTCAGCTTCAATTTTGCCCAAATCTTCCGGTGAAAGGCTGACTGGAATATCCATGTCATAGTAGAAGCCGTCTTCGATCACTGGACCGATACCGAACTTCACCTCTTGACCATAAATACGTTTCACTGCTTGCGCCAACAAGTGTGCTGTGGAGTGACGGTATACTTCGAGACCATCTTGTGAATCCAGCGTTACAACTTCCACCAAGCCATCTTCGTTCAGCGGGGTTGCGAGATCTACCACTTTCCCGTTTAATTTTCCGGCAATTGCTTTTTTGCGTAGGCCTGGGCTGATCGATGCAGCTACATCGGCGATTGTGCTGCCTGCCTCAAATTCACGTACAGCACCATCAGGCAAAGTAATGTTTACATGTGCCATTTTCCTGA
>NZ_JBNCMT010000014.1:0-123310 GCF_049846925.1 Brevibacillus nigriterrae | reverse complement strand
TGTCGAACAACCCGTCTTGTACGACATATTGTACCCGAAGCAGCCCCACTTTTATACCTCGAATCCCTCGGCTTTTTTTCCAACGATGAAAATATTCCAGAAACGGCCACACACTATCAAAAAAACAGGTGTCTGTGCGTTGTTAAATCCGCTTGTATTTAGGATCGATTTGCATAAAAAAATACACCTATGCAAAAGCAGTCTATACAGATCTGATCTTTTGAAAATAGGTGTAGTTTTTTTTATGTACGTATGCTATTTACTAATTGCTTTCTGCCTCAGGAACAAAGGTGCGTTTCGCTAATTCGGCATCGAGCATGTAGAAGGCGTTGCTGTCATTATCGATCCTTCTCAGTTTTTGAATGATGCTATCAAACGTGGACTCTTCTTCCACCTGTTCATCGATGAACCATTTCAAAAAGTTCATGGTTGCGTGCTCGCGATTACTCAAGGCAATATCGGATAATTCATAGATTCGCTTGGTGACCGTCTGTTCATGAGCGTATGCATGTTCAAAAGCGTCAAGCAGTGAGCCGTATTCATTGACTGGATTCTCCATCCCGCTAATCATCGCTCGTTTGCCCATACGATTAATAAAGTTAAAAATTTTCATTGCATGAAACTTCTCTTCCTCAGCTTGTACAATGAAAAAGTTAGCAAACCCGTCATAGCTTTCAGACGCACAATAGGCAGCCATCGCCAAGTAAACCTGTGATGAGTAAAATTCGAAATTCATTTGATCATTCAATTTATCCAACAATTGATTGGAAAGCATGGTATCACCTCTTTGTCTTTTTCTCATTTTAACAATTATTGTTACTCTTTGTCGAAATTTTTCCTTTCGAAAATGTGCTTTTTACATAATCGCAAAGGCAGAAAGGTATCGTTGAACAACTCACTGGTAAAGACAACTACCATATGGTGAACAGGTGATACGATCACATATTGCCCGCCATAGCCCATAGCAAAAAATACAGGGGGATCACAAGCTTTTCTGTTTTCATCCGTCAATACCCACCAGTGGTAGCCGTATGAACCGATATGGTCATAGGTATGGTATCTCGCAGTGGTCGAGTCAGAAATCCAATGCTCGGAAACGATCTGCTTGTCCGACCAACTCCCGCCTTGCATTACCAGGATGCCGATTTTCAATAGATCATGCGGTCTCAGACATAAGTTAAAGCCCCCGATGGATATCCCCTTTGCGTCTTCATACCACCGATAGTCACTAATTCCTAATTGTTGAAACAACATTTTTTCCGCATAGGCTGCCGTTTTTCCGTTGATCGCTTTTTGCAGGATCGCACTTAATAAATGTGACGCTCCCGAATTATAAGCCATACTTTCACCAGGAAGAGCAGTCATTTTTTGCTCTAGAACAAACTTCACCCAATTCTTCGTGTTGATCATCGGAAATGGCCGTCCGCCCCACGCTCCAAACTCAGGCCACTCAAACCCGGGCGTCATGGTAAGCAAATGCTCGATGGTTATGCCTTGCTTGTCCGCTTCCAAATGGGGAAAATACATCGAAATCGGAGTTTTTACACTCTCTATCTTTCCTTCCTCAATCGCTATTCCTATTAAAAGAGAAAGCACACTTTTCGTCACTGAGTGAAGATGAGCTAATTTGGTCACTGTTTTTTTGTTTTTGAAGTACTCCAAAACAATTTCGCCCTCGTGATAGATCAGGCAAGAGGTAATCTTCTCTTTTTTGACCGCCGCTTCTAATAGATTCAACCTTACTGTCTCCAGTTTCAAATAAGACCTCCTGCACTCAAAAGTTGAAAAAAGGGCTAAACCCTTGATAATCAAAGAGTTTAGCCACTTGGTTTAGCCTAAAACATTCTGAATAAATCGTTCGATGTTCGTCTGATCCGTAATGTTCTTGTTACATTCGTGACTATTCGAACACATATAGTTACCAATCGCTTTATAATAATCGGGTAACGAATGAGCCGGTCTAGATTTGGAAATGGCCGAAAACAAGCTCACTTCTCCACTTTTGTTGCATAAAAAGCAATAGCCCGTCTTATTTGTCGGATTATTTCTGCCTTCGATCCCGATAAATTGTCCATTTAGCTCATACACAATGAACAATTTATTTGTACCGATGTCGATCCAGCTAAGATAGGTTACGTAGCGAAAATCGATTGCTGACAAGTTTGGAATCTTTAGCTTTTTGTTTTTGGGAAAAAGCTTTTTGATTTGTTTTTCTGTGATTGCGGAGAATTCCAGCATGTACGGTTCCAACGAACGTAAATATCGCTGAAAATCCTCAGTTGTTTTACATTCAGATACCGCTTCCAGCAGTTGCTTTTGACTCTCCGTTGCAGCAGGGAAGAGTTCATTGATTTTGGATAACGTGTCGTATCGGATGGATTCCACAATCTTGAGATCGTTAACGGTTCTGCATGCTCGTTGCAGGATCTCCACCAGGTTTTTGATAAAGTTATATTGATGGTTTCTAATAAATGGTTGTGTCATTGGTTATCGCTCCCTTATTTTTTGAGTAAAGAAAATGAAAATAAGGTGCAAAACCCAAATATTAGAAACGATATAAGCTTCGTAAGGCGACATAACCAAATTCCCGCCTCATGCAAAGTATCGCCCCGTTATTCAGGCTTTGCATGAGACGATGCGGCCTGGCAATTTTTCTTTGCCATCTGCAACACCCCCTTGGGGGAATATTATAAAATAAGCGAAACTTTTCTGCAAATTTTGATGAGCTGCCAAGCGCACAAAAGACTGCTTTGCATCTTACAAAACAGTCTTTTTATGGGTGTTTAGTCACATGTTTTTTCATTCAAATAAGATTTTTGCGTCTTGCTTTTTGCAGCGCCTGAATGCGATTATTGCACATCAGCTTGCTGTATATCCGATTCAGATGAAGCTTGATCGTTCCTTGAGAGAGGTAAAGCTTTTCTGCGATCTCTTTGTTGGACAACCCTTGCGCCAGATAACCCAAAACTTCCAGCTCTCTTTTGGTCAGCATAGAGACTGAATCAGATTCTGGGAGCTGGACATCTCCCGCACTGGTCGATTCCTCTCTCATTGCAGCAAACAGTTTCTCCACATAGCGAAGGGATGCTCTTGCCTGCAGTTCCGGTATCATTTGTTTTTTGCGATACTCCAGATATTTGCTGAGGACATCCTGCAGCAGTGAGCGTTCATCCACAAAAGTACGGAAATAACCCTCGTTCTCCCCTAGCTGCAGCGCTTCATGGAGAACCTGCACTGCCCGATATGTATCCCCTAGTTTATACTGGATTTCCGATTGTAATAGCAGGTTTTGCAAAAGGCTGCCAATCCTTTTCGACTGCACGGCGACTTTTATCATGCGCAAAGAGAGCTCACAAGCTTCCTCGAACTGCTCTTGGAACATCAGGATACGGATCAAAGTCAGATTTTCGTATTCCTGATAGATCGTTATCTCTCGATTGATGTTCAGTTTTGTGCTTTGCAGCCATTGCTCTACCCTCTCATGATCTCCGTTGGAAATATGTAGGCGAACCAGATACGCATGGAAAATATGTTGCCAGCGAGCATACTCATCTTCCCCAATCTTCCTGAGGTTGTCCAATGCATCGTAGACGATCGTAATGGCTTCCTCCTGACTTCCCTCTGCCAAGCTTATGTTCGCCAAGACTTTGCAGGCAGAAACATAGGCCCCAATGTTCCCTCGTCTTAAACCAACATCGCAAGCCATCTTTGCGTAAGTTCGTGCAAGATCGAGTTCATCACTCTCATAATAGATCTCACTTAATGCACCATCGTTGTGTGCCGCAAAGTGATAATCATGCATCCCATTCTTACTGGTAAATCGATACCACTGCTCATGATATTTCCTAGCAAAATTCAAACGTCCTAAGAAGCCGTAAAAACCTTGACTGATAGAGGTGTTGCCGTCATTTGCCTCGATTCCCTCGACCAGATAAACTTCCTTATCGAGATACTTACGATTCTCATTGATATCATCGCGTGCTGAAAACTCCTCCAACAATCGATAGGCAGAGGCCATTTCCAACTGCATAATGGCGCTCCATAGGTTGATAACCCCGATTTCTTCCGATATTCGTATAACTAAACCGATGGGAAGAGTATCTTTCAACACACTCATCTGGTCTTGAAGCTGCTTGAGACCTTCAGCCGTTTTCTCGCTGTCCCCCTGAAGAAGCTTGACCCACACCTGAATAACAAGTATGTTTGGCCGGTTAGCAACTTCTTCAGGAAGCTGTTCAAGCCATTTCTCCATTGTACGAAGCTCCCGGCGCTTCAAAAAAACAGCACCATGCTGCTCGATCAGACTAGAAGCTTCTTCATAAGTGCCCGCCTTCAGCGCATGATTGATTGCTTCATGAATATATTGATGCTCACTAAACCATTTGCTTGCCTTCTGATGCAGATTTGAGATGCAAGCGGGTGACTTTTTGGAAAGCCGATCCTGCAAAAATTCGGCAAACATATGATGGTACCGAAACCAATAACGCTCTTGATCCAACGGAATGAGAAACAGGTTTGCCTGCTCCAGCCATTCAAGCAAATCATTGCTCTTTGCCCCAGTCACTGCACTACATAGGGAGCTGTTCATGCGCTCCAAAATAGAGGTCTGCAATAAAAAAAGCTGGATATGCTCTGGTAAGTGCAGAAAGGCTTCCTCCATCAGATAATCGACGACATAGCGGTGTCTCCCCGAGAAACCGCTAATATAAGTAGCAGTAGATTGACCCTTCCCGGAGAGTGCTGCCAGCTTCAATCCGGCAATCCAGCCTTCCGTCCGCTGCTCCAATAGGTGCAAAAGCGTGTCATTCGGTGTACTGCCTACCTCTTTGTTCCAGTACGCACTGATCTCGTCACTGGTAAATCGCAGATCAGCAATGCTTACCTCATGCAGTACTCCTTTCGCACGTAGACTTCCCAACGAAAAAGGCACCTCTGTCCGAGAAGCCAGGCACACATGCATGTTAGCTGGCAAACGCCTGATAAGCTGCATCATGGAATGGTGGACTTCAGAATCCTCTATTACATGGTAATCGTCAAGAATAAGGACAAAGTCTCCTTCGACCGTAACCAGCTCGTTGACTAGCAGCGCCATGACATTTTCCAAATCTGGCTGAACAGATGATTGAAGCAGAGCAAGCGCCTGACTCCCCAATCCCTTCTTCACTTTTTGCAATGCAGCGATAACATACACCCAAAAACGAACCAGATCGTTGTCTCCACTGTCCAACGACAGCCATCCCACAGGCACCTGCAACTGATTAACCCACTCTCCCAGCAGGGTTGACTTACCAAAGCCGGGTGGAGATGTGATGATGCTTACTTTGCAGGCGAGAGCCCGATTCAAGTATTTGATAAGCCGGGGACGAGCGATCAGTGCTCCTGAGCCGTGCGGGACAAACAATTTCGTAGTCAAAAGGGGTTTCGACGACGGTTTACTCTCTTCATGCTGATCTGAATATTCCAGAATGTTCATCCTCATCTTCCTATGACTGTTAAAATAAAAATTTATAAATTATATTATACAATGATAAACTGAGCAATACTGTTAGATTTATCTCATATGACCCAACTACTGAAATATCGTCAAAAAAAGAAGAAGGCCGAAGAAATGCCTTCTGTAAAGATATCGTTTTGCTTTTTCTGCCTTTTCTATTTTTTCGTGATCGTAATAACCTTCGTTGCCTCATCGTACTTTACTTGAGCACCTAACGCTTCACTCACGAACCGCAATGGAACAAATGTTTTGCCCTCAATGATTTGAGCCGGTTGACTAAGAGTAATAGTCTGTGTACCCTTGGTTACTGTTTTACTGCCAATGACAAGCTTGATTGTAGAAGTTGTCTTGGTTGCTAAAACCGTACGAGTTGCTGCATCCCACTTCACACTTGCGCCCAGTGCTTCAAAAATTTCACGCAACGGAACTAATGTTGTCTCGTTTTTGATTACAGGAGGAACAGGAAACAAGAGTTGTTTTCCATTCAAGAGTACTGTGACAGCAGTAGAAGAGGAAGCTTTAATCGTTCTCCCGTTCAGCTTCCACAAATATTCACTTACTGCCTGGTACTCCGCTTCGGACAAACTGCCAGGGGCATTGTCAGGCATACTTGTTGAAAGAAATTGTTTCAACTGGTTCAAATCGCTGTAATCACGCTTGAAGCTGTCGGATACAATATCAGGTGCAAAACCGCTATTACCATCCGCTCCATGGCAGGACATACAAGACTCCTTGTAGACTAGCTCCCCGGTATTTTCAGATGCAAAAACCTTTGCTGCCTCATGCTCTGACGATAGAAGTAAAGCAGCAACAAGACTCACAGCTATACCGACGGAAACACGTTTCATAAGACCCCTCCTGATTTTGAGATAGCTATCTCTCTCTTCCTTTTAAAAAAATATGGAACACATCACTGGTATGTGTTCCAACTATAAATGATAAATCGAGGAGGAGAACTTGCTTACTTCACTTCAATTTCAAATACCTTTTCCACACCGTATGACTGATGGTCGTTTTGTTGAAGATCAATCTTGATTGTATGTTTGCCAGGTATCAGTTTATCCAGTGTGTACGGGTCATTTGTTTTCAGTCCGGTTACTTTTTGACCGTCAAGATATACATGAGCGTGGCCTTCTCCAGTTACGTGTGCCTTGCCGTAATTCTCCGCAGAAATCTTCAGATTGGTGGAGAAGCTGATAATGGCTTTCTTGTCATCGACTACCAGTTGCGCATCAAGTGTAGGCAGCACAGTAATGTCAAAGCTCTTTTTAACACCCATATCCTTGTGGTCATTTTGCTGCAATGTTACATCTATCTTGTGCGGACCAACGGGTACATCTTTCAACAGGTAGACTGACTCCTTCAAACCCGCAACCTTCTGTCCGTCGAGGTAAATGTGAGCGTGGCCTTCACCAGCAACATGTTCCTTGCCATAATGATCGGCAGAAAACTTTATGTCCGTGTTCAACGTGAAGGAGATGTCGTCACCATTTTGAGCGGCAAGGACGTCAAGGGAATGCGCTGTGTGCTCATGAGAACCCGCTCCTGTCTGGATGGAAATCGTTCTGGTTGGTGTATCGTAGGTAACGTTTGCCCCCAACAATGTGCTTACTTCACGAAGTGGCAGATACGTTTTGCCATTAATTACTTGAATGTTCTTGCTGTCCTTGATTTCATCGTTTACCTTCAGTACAAACTGCATTCCTGCTGCAGCAACGGTCAAGCTGCCTGCCAAGGACATAGACAGAATCGTGCTGAATAAAAGCTTTTTCGTCATGCTTCTATCATTCCTTCGAACAGTAATTTCATATTAAACATCCTATTTTTATAGTTCGATACATTCAAATAATCCCTTGGAATCTACCACGATCAGTACGATATCTTCCTGATCTTCGTCTGCTTCGAAGGAACCTAAGAATCCTTCTTCATCAATCTCAGGATTTTTGATTTGTACCACTTTTTTATCGAACACGACATACAGGCTTTTTCCAGCCTTAGAGGTCCACTCTCCAGTTACTGTCCATGTACCATCCTCGGATTCAACGAAAACTGTTTCGTCATCAGCGAGATCTGCTTCAATTGTTTTCTCTACAGTTTGCTCTGCGCCATAGGCATTTTTAACAGTAATGACGGCCACTTCAGGAAGAGTTGCTGCACTGAATGTTTTTTTATAGCTGAACGAACCATTCTTCACTTTTACTGTTACAGCCTTGTTGGTGCCAATTTGAAGAGACAGCTTGGTAATGCTTTTATCGTTCACTTTTCCGCTAACAGAAACATTGATTTTCCCAGATGAGAATTTGGTAGAAGTTTTAACGGATTTTTCATCGATCAATACTGGCACTTCTTTTACTTCTACGAACACAGATGGCTCACTGTCGATATTATTCACAGTTTGATATACATAGTAGCCAGTTCCTGCAGGCAGGTTGGAAAATACTACATTTCCTTTGCTGTCTGCCTGTTTGCTGCCAAAATCAGTGACGCCCTTATCTGTTTTTTGCTTCAATGTAACCCAGGCAAATGGTTCTGCCTCTTCAACCATTACCATTCCTTGACCACCTTTGGCGATCGGTGGTGTCAAATCTAATACTTTTTTAAATTTGAACGGCTTCGTGAAATAGTCTTGTTGATGGGTTGAAAGTCTAATCATGAAATACTGACCGTCGATAAATGTTTTTTCATCATCTGCCGCGTACATATCCAGGACAACTTGCCCGTTAAATCTGCCTACCGTATCCGAAAAATCGTTTAATACCAGCTTGTCATTTTGGTAGACTCCCAAAAACCAATCAATATATGTGCTCCAAACTTTGGAATTCGATGTTTCCTCTCCTTTACTGTTCGCAGTAACAAGACGGAGTTCTCTGATCTCAAGGGATTCAGGGATATCCAAGGTTAGCTGGAAGTGATAGTCCTTCTCGCCATCCGCTTTGGTTTCGCCCTCTTTGCCAACTTTGTCAGTTTTCTTATCCAGATACTTGAAATCAACAATCTTTAACTCCACATCTTCCTCATCTGCATGGGTAACCGTTGGTTGGATAAAAGCCACCATATTCACCAGCAGTGCCATGCAAAAAAATAATATCAGTTTGGGTTTGTGCATAGAAAGAATCATGTATTAATACCTCTCCTTTTTTCATAGTCTCAATCTTGACAATATTCATCTTAGTACAACGAGAGCGCATTGCAGTCTAACAAAGGTTATATAGAAGGTTATATTTTTAGCAAATGAAGACGCTTGGCTGTCTGAATTGCCTGGATTCTATTGGTGCAGTTTAGCTTGCTGTAAATCCGGTTCAGATGCAATTTAACCGTCCCTTCTGAAAGGCTCAGCTTTTCTGCGATCTCTTTATTCGATAACCCTTGTGACAAGCATGTGAGTACCTCTAATTCCCTTTTGGTCAAGGGAGATACATGCTCTGTGAGTATATGGTTAGCCTGACCCAGCTTGAATTCGTCCTCCCCCATTGCTGTAATTAATTTTTCAACATACGCAAGCGAAGCCCCTGACTGCAAACCCTGAAAACGTCGATGTTTGCGGAGCTGAACATATTCCTTAAACAACTCCTTTAAAAAGGGGCGTTCATCGATGATAAGTCGAAAAAAGCCTTCCTTCTCAGCCAAACACAGTGTTTCGTGCAATCTATGCACTGCGTGATCAATCTCGCTCATCTGGTACAGAAGAATGGCCTGCAGCAGATTCCCCTCCACTATACTTCCCGAACGCCCCTCCGATTCTGCTTCCAACAGCAGACGATTGGAAAACTGTTTGGCTTCGAAATGACGTTTTTGTATCATCAAAGCACGAAGTAAAGTGAGATTTTCATAATCCTGATAGTTGAAAAACTCAGGCACTCCACTGATCTGGCACATTTCCAGCCATTGGGTTGTACGATTATAATCCTCTATCAACATATAACATCTTGCTAAATACGCCTGAAAAACCGCCGTCCATCGATCCGGGTGCTCACACAACCGTCTCAGGTTTTTCATACTTTCCTCTATTGCCTTTACCGCACCTGGATGATCACCGTTTGCCCAATAGATTTTGGCTATCGTCAGGGCTGCCGGAACATAAGCCCCTATATTTCCTTTGTTACATGATAGATCGCACGCTGTTTTTCCCAGTTTCAACGCTTTCTCCAATTCATTCTTCTCGTAGTGGATTTCACATAGTGCTGTATAGTGGTTAGCGGCAAAATGGCGGGATTGTAGGTGGTTTTTTTCTAGTAGCTCCAAAAAGCATTTATGGTACATTTCTGCGTTCTTCAGGTTTCCATAGGAGCCGACAAATCCTCTGAACATGGATGCGTGGCTTGCGTGTATTTCCATACCCGCCAAAAAAAACAGCTCTCTCTCCAGATGAACCAGCTTATCCTCTATATCCTCCGGGTTTAGGCTATCGCCAATCATTCCACATGCTGATGCGAAATCTCCCTTAGTCATCACCGAAAAATGTTTAATTAACAGAATCTCTTCTACCAACCTGATTTCCTGATCGGGAGACAAGGAACTATCTCTCACAGCAAGTTTTCTAAGAAGATTTTCTGCACACTGTTTACTGCCTTCCAGATTCCCCGACAAAAGCTTTGTCCATCCCTTTATGATCACAAGATCGGGCTCGTTTACCACTTTCTCTGGAAGCTGTGCAAGCCAACGCTCTATGGTGCTCAATTCCCTTTGCTTAAAGAATAGGGAAGCATGATTAACAAGCAATTGGCTTGCCCTCTCATAATCCTCCCCACGGATGGCATAATCAATTGACTCTCTCAGGTATTGATTTCTCTCAAACCATTCACTTGCCCGACAATAAAGCTTGCGTATTTGCTCGGTGCCATACTGTCTCAAGAGACTGCGTAAAAAATCGGCAAACAGATGATGGTAACGATACCAGTGGTAATCGATATCTAATGGAATAAGGAACAGATTTTCCTGCTCAAGTAACCTGAGAGGCGTAATTACAGCATCGCTACCAACAAGTTCAGCGCAGAGTTTATCATTCATTCGATCCAGTATGGATGTCTGAACTAAAAATGCTTGAACCTCCTTAGAGAGATGTTGAAAAACTTCCTCCTTCAAGTAGTCAACGAGGAAGCGATGTCCACCAGAAAATGTATCTATGAGCAATACTTCTTTATGAGTCAGGGCGGTTAATTGCAATCCGGCAATCCACCCTTCCGTTCTCTCCTCCAGAAGTTTCTGTTCAGAGGGAAACAGAGTGACACCTACTAGTTGTTTCCAGTAAATCGCTATCTCTTCTCCCGTTAGGCGAAGATCGGACATAGTGATTTCATTCAAATGGCCTTTCACCCGTAACTTCCCCTGTAACAACGGAACCTCCGTACGACTCGCCACACAAAGGTGCACATTCATTGGTGCCCGCTCTAGAAAGTAAGCGAGCGAATGGTGCACTTCATCCGAATCAATGACATGATAATCATCAAGAATTAGGACAGCGTGGTGTGGAAAATAAATCAATTCGTTGATAAGCGAAGAAATCATCTCATACAAAGTGGGATAAAAAGGTGTCAGCAGCATGGAGAGCACCTGCTCACCAAATCCCTCATGAATCCGTTGCATGGCCGCAATCATATATCTCCAAAAACGTTTGACATCATTTTCGCCAGGGTCCAAGGAAATCCATCCGGCAAAAACCTTTGAATGTCGGACCCACTCGCTAAATAAGGATGATTTTCCATAACCCGGCGGTGCCGTTACAACAGTCAATTTTGTTTGGAGTGTTCGATTCATTTTCTCGATAAGGCGTGTACGTGATAAGAGAGAAGCAGGGATTTCTGGAACATGCAGTTTTGTCTCCATGATTGGCCCAATAGAGACAAACTCATTTTTCTTTTTCATTGCCATCTTCCTATTTCCCAATATGACATGGGAAAGTCCAAGTCCTCATTGGGAGACTTGGACTTTCTCCCTTACGTTTCTGCCTTATTCACGGTTACATAAAACGTGACGTATTTTCCTCCATAAATTGCCCTGATTATTGCCTTTCCCTTCTTGAGACCAACGACTTTTCCATCTACGACCTCAATAATGCCCTGCTTATCAGTATGCCAAGTTGCCTCATCCGTTACTTTTCTTGTCTTTTTGTTTGTAAAGAGAGCGGTCACATCCAATTGCAACGACTCACCTTCTCGAAGCGTGATCCGCTTTTCTTCAGCAGTCAATTCCTCTACACCAATCTTTGAAACGGTAATCGGTATTATGATCGGATATCCTTGGTATGTGACCGTAATGGTCGTTTTCCCCTGCCTTTTGCCTGCAGTGATCACATTCTTTTTGATCGAGACAAGTTTCTTGGAGTCATTTCCAAACACAGTATCTTTATTAAAAGTCACATTTTTCTTCTTACCATTTTCCATTACTGCATAAATGGTTACACTGGCCTTTTTGTTTGGCATAAGTAGAAGGTTTTTCTCAGATACCTCAATTGCGATGATTCCTTTTGGTGTAACGGTAACGTAGCATTTTGCTTCCCATCCTTTTTCTTTTACCTTCGCCGTTACGGTAGCCTGCCCCAGCGCAACAGGGGTAACCATGCCATCATCATCAACTTTTGCTACCCGCTCATCACTGCTTTTCCAGATGATCTCATAGTCGGCATTCACCGGGATGATCGTTGCATTCAATTTAACCGGCGCACCATTAATCATGAGAGGCAGCCTTGTTTTATCCAGCTCAATGCCAGGTTTTATGGGAGCAGTTACTGTAACCCTGCATTCGGCCGTTTTCTTGCCATCCACGGAGGTAACTGTAATGATCGCTTCTCCCGCTTTTAATGGTTCAACGATCCCGTTATCCAAAACCCTTGCTACCGCTGGATTACTGCTGCTCCACGTCACCTGTTTGTTACTGGCGTACTCAGGAAGAATGGTTGGAATCAGCGTTTCCACGGAACCGCCTGCAATCAGATTCAGCTCTGTTTTATCCAGTTTTACTTCAGTAACCGGATAGTACGGAGGCGGCGGTGGCGGTGGCGGCGGCGGTGTGCTGGTAATGTTAATGGTTACTGTCGCAACATTGGAATCATCCTTGCTATCGTTTGCGACAAAGGTAAAGGACGTGCTTCCCGTCTCTCCAGGAGTGTAGGTAAAAGCACCCGTTGCCGGATTCGTCAATGAAACTGACCCCTTGTCCGGATTGGTTGAAATTTTGTATGTGAGTGAGTCATTGTCCGGATCACTTGCTGACAAAGTTCCCGAGATCGGTTTGCCAACCTGTGTGGTGTAAGTGGCATTATGTGCTGTAGGCTGCTGGTTGACTTGCGGTTCCTCGATTGTCACTGTAACAATAGCGATATTGGAGTCCACCTTGCCGTCATTTACCTTGAACGTAAACGTATCCGTGCCGGTTTCCCCTGCATTAGGCGTATAGCTAAAGGCGCCCGTAGTAGCATTGCTTAGAGAGGCGTCTCCTTTTGCTCCATCTGTCACGATGCTGAATGTCAACAAATCGTTATCTACGTCACTGGCACTCAGGGTACCATAGACTGCATTGCTGACCGTTGTGGTAAATGATGAATTGACAGCGACTGGCGGAGTGTTTGCTGGATTGGATTTTGATATGTTGATTGTGTATGTTTTTTTCGTAACACCATCTTCGGCGGTCACGATCACATCGATCTTGTTTGCTCTCTCGTTGAGTGGTATCGGATCACTCGTTGTGCCGCTTGCAATCGGTTGAGGTGGACCCCCGTTAATGACAAGGGCGATTGTCGCACCTGCGTCAGCGGCGGTTGGTGTCACAGTTGTGCTTGAACCGTCATAAAAGATGGTGTAAGTCGTCTGGTTTGGATCGAAAGTAATTATACCGCTTGGTTCCGTCAGATTGCTCAGGTTGGCATTGCTTGAGGCAATTAATGTTTGTACCGGCGCTACACTATTCGTGTTGGTGCCATTCCCCAGTTGGCCATTTGCATTGTAGCCCCAGCCCCAAAGCGTTCCGTCATTTTTTAAACCAATAGAGTAATACTTGCCCCCTATTGCTTGTTTCATCCCGGTAATGCCTGTTGCGAGCGGATACGTCTGGTCACCTGGGGTACTTGCGCCCAAAGCTCCGTAACCATTATATCCCCAAGCCCACAAGTTTCCGTCTTGATCGACGGCGAGGGAGTGATTTTCACCTGTCCCAATATTTTTGATGTTTGTCAAAGAACTGCCGCTCTCTCCGCTTGGTCCCCTGACAATTACAGCTGTTGTGCTTCCATCAATTCCGGGTCCGAACGAGCCAGCACCCAATTGCCCATATACACAATTACCCCATGCTCGTAAAGTTCCATCCGTTTTCAAGGCAAGGAAATGAGCATCTCCTGCTGAGATCTGTTTCACACCAGTAAGAAAACCGCCTGCTTCGTTCGAGTCTTTTACCTGAACGGGCAGATTGCTTCTCGGAGTTACACTGGAGTCCACTCCCATACCCAAGCCGCCATAGATATTGGCTCCCCAAGTCCAGACGGTGCCATCAGCCTTGACAGCCGCAACGGCATATTTCGATGCAGAAATAGCAACAACGTTTGTGAGAGGTTGTGACGGATCACCAGGATCTTTCACTTGCACAGGTGTACTAGATGATACCCCCGTTCCATTTCCCAATGTGCCATTCCCATTGTTTCCCCAAGCCCAAACGGTTCCGTCATTTTTCAGGGCAAGGGCGAATTTATACCCTCCTGCAATGGACGTTATTTCCTGGAGAACACCTACTCCTCCAGGGCCCACTACCTGTACTGGTTTCATATGGAAGCTCCCAATGTTGCCATTCCCTAATTCACCAACCCCGTTATTTCCCCAAGACCAAACTGTGCCATCCGCTTTCAATGCATAGGAATTTTCGCCGCCAGCGGAAATATCAATAACAGTATCCAATCCGGATACTTTAACCGGGACGTTGGAATTGGTGATACTGTCATTCCCCAATTGTCCAAAATTGTTTTTGCCCCAGGCCCAAACAGTTCCGTCGTCCTTCAACGCCAGGTTGTGCTCAATGTCCCCTGATATTTTTGTAATTCCTCCTGCAGCTTCAGCACTTTGCAAGGGCAACAACCCGAATAATAGTGCGATGCTTAACAATACCCTCAATATTCGCAACCTTCATCACCTCTTGTACATTTATTTCCAAAAAAGAAGTGGAAACGCTACTGATCTTATTACATCCGATTTATATTGAAATCTAACGAAGGATATATAGAGGGGTATATGTTTTTAAAAAACAGGAAAAAAAGACTATCTCACCTTTTGGCAAGACAGTCTTGATTAGAACTTTTGTCATTATCCTTACTACTTCACGGTTACATAGATCAAGAAGCTTTTTCCGCCGTAAGTGGCCCTGATTTTTGCCTTGCCCTCTTTGAGTGCATGTATTTCCCCATCTATTACCTCAACGATACTCGGTTGATAGCTTAACCAGGTTGCCAAATCCGTAACATTTTCGGTCTTTTTATTCGTGAACTGGGCGATCACGTCCAATTGCTCCGAATCACCTTCCTGGAGCGTGATCCACTTTTCTTCAGCTCTCAGTTTCGTTACACCAATCTTTGAAACGGTGACCGGTATTGTGACCATATTCCCTTGATATGTGACCGTAATTGTCGTTTCTCCCAGCTTTTTCCCTGCAGTAACCACGTTCTGTTGGATCGTGACAAGCTCCTGATCGTCGCTGGCAAACACGGTATCTTTGTCAAAGGTAACGTTTTTCCTCATTCCATCTTCCGTTACCGCATAAATAGTAAGCTTGGCTCTATTGCTCGGCATGAGCAGCAGATTTTTCTCCGATACCTCCAGTGTGACGTTTCCTTCCGGCACAACCGTGACGATACATTCCGCTTCCACACCGCTCTCTTTTTCCATCGCAGTGATAGTAGCTTCCCCTGTCTCAAGCGGTGTTACTAGACCATTCTGATCAACTTCGGCTACCTGTCTGTCGCTGCTTTTCCAAACGATCTCATAGTCAGTTGCATCCTCTGGAATGATCGTTGCCTTCAATTTCACAGGAGATCCATTTTCTACGAGGACCATCTCTGTTTGATTCAACTTGATTCCAGTAACAGGTGGAGGTGGTGTACTGGTAATGCTAATGGTTACTGTGGCGGTATTGGAATCTACCTTGCCGTCATTTACCTTGAACGTAAACGTATCAGTGCCGGTTTGCCCTGTTTTCGGCGTGTAGGTGAACGCTCCCGTAGACGAGTTGCCTAACGAGACGGTTCCGTTTGTTCCGGTTGTATCGATGCTGTATGTTAATGGATCGTTATCTGCGTCACTCGCCTGTAAGTAGCCAGAGAACGATTGATTGATAGATGTGGTAAATGTTGAACCCGTAGCGATTGGCGGTTTATTCGTTGGATTTGTTGAGCCGCCGAGCTTTGTTTGTACGGGCGTCGTTGTATTGGAGTTGGTTCCATCTCCCAGTTCCCCTTGTTCGTTGAAGCCCACTCCCCAAACAGTTCCATCATTTTTCATAAAAATCGAGTAGCGGACACCGCCCACCGCTTTCGTTACGCCGCTCATTGCTGTCTGAATCGGATAATATACTTCATTAGAATCGGTAACAATGCTCAATGCTCCGTACGCATTATCACCCCATCCCCACAAGGTGCCATCCTTGCCGACAGCGAACGAATGGTTAAATGCGCCCCCAATGGTTTTGATATTGGTCAGTTTACCTGCTCCTTCACTTCTCAAGACAGGAACAGCAGTATTGCTGAAATCAGTCCCGTTGCCAATCCCCAATTGCCCAAAGAAATTGGATCCCCATGCCATGACGGAACCATCTCCTTTTAAAGCAAGGACATGATATACACCTGCAGAGACTTGCTTCACATCGGTAAGAAAACCAGTTGGATCATCTTTATCAACTACCTGAACAGGAAGATTGCTAGTTGTGGTGGTGTCTGTATCATTTCCCAAAGTACCTTCGTAATTAATACCCCAGGTCCAAACTGTACCATCACTCTTGAGAGCTACAGAGGTAAACTCCGATGCATAAATAGAGATAACGTCTGAGAGAGGTTGAGAAGGATTATCGGGATCTTTTACTTGTACAGGAGTATAACTGTCTACATACTTTCCGTTGCCCAATTGCCCGGAGCCATTGTCTCCCCATGCCCAAACGGTTCCGTCATTTTTCAGTGCGATGGCGTGACTTTGTCCTGATGCAATGGAAGTAATGCCGCCCAGAGCACCTGTTCCTCCTGCCCCCACGACCTTAACTGGTGTATAGCTAGGGTACCCTTTCGAACCATTCCCAAGCTCGCCGTTGGCATTACCTCCCCATGCCCAAACCGTGCCATCTCGTTTCAATGCGTAGGAGTTGAAGGCTTTTGCGAAAACATCAATGATATCGCTCAATCCGGATACTTTTTCAGGAGTATTGGAATTTGTCGCATTCCCATTCCCTAATTGCCCCGCTTCGTTTCGGCCCCAGGCCCAGACGGTTCCGTCGTCCATCAACGCCAAGGTGTGATAAGTATGTCCCGATATTTTAGTCACCCCCCCTGCAGCAGCACCTTGCAAAGGCCATAGCCCCAGTAACAGAACAATGCTTACCAATACTCTCATGATTCTCAACCTTGATCACCTCATCGTACATTAATCAGCAAAATAGCTGGAAACTTTACTGATCTTATACCATCCGGTGCATGCTGAAATCTAACGAAGGTTATATAAAAGGATGTAAGTTTTGGAAAATAGGAAAAAAGACTGCCTCACCCTCTGGCAAGACAGTCTTGATTCAATTATTTGTCATGGCAGCAAATGAAGTTGCTTCGCCTTTTGCAGCGCCTGTAAACGATTGTTGCACATCAGCTTGCTGTAGATGCGATTCAGGTGAAGCTTGATTGTTCCTTCGGAGAGGGCAAGATTTTCTGCAATCTCCTTATTGGACATGCCCTGAGCAACTAATCCCAATACTTCCAATTCCCGTTTCGTAAGCGGTGAAACCAGCTCGTTTATGGCTGTTTTGGTTTCTACCCAGTTTGCTTTCTCATTCCCCATAAGGATATACAGCTTCTCTACATAGCGCAGTGACACACCATTATGGAGAGCAGGAATCAGATGATATTTCCGAAACTCCATATATTTGCTCATCATGCCAAACAGAATGGGACCTTCATCAAGAATAGTACGAAAATATCCTTCCGACTCTGCCAGCAGCAGTGCATCGTGAAGTCTAAGAGCGGCCTGGTGAAGATCACCAAGGGCATGAAGGAAAGCTGCTAGCATCAGCAGGTTTTCCAGAATACTGCCAATCTGCCTGGACTGTTCTGCCACCTTCAACATGCTTTTGGCAAGGATTAGCCCTTCCTCATACTGCTGTCGGTGCATCATGACACGCAGCAACGTAAAATTCTCATATTCCTGATAAATCGTCAGTTCCCTGCTGGAGCTTAACCTGGTTGATTGCAACCATTGCTCTACTTTCACTTCATTCCCCTGAACGATATAACAACGCGTCAAGTATGCATGGTAAAAATGATGCCAGCGGGAATAATGCTCTTCACCTAACTGATGCAAGGTATCCAGTGCAGCTTCTACGTACTCTATCGCTTTGTCCTGCTTCCCTTCCACCCAGTATGTACGGGCAATGGTAATCGAGGCAGGTACATAGGCACCGATATTTCCTTTTCTCAAGGCAATGCTGCATCCCTTTTTGCCTATTTCCCGAGAGCGGCTGCATTCATTTTTTTCATAATAGACTTCACATAATGCTCCAAAATTGTTTGCCGTAAAGTGATAGTCCATCATGTCGTTTTTTTCGAGAAACTGGCTGTATAACAAATGATACGCTTCTGCTTGCTTCAACCTTCCGAAAAATCCGTAAAACCCCTGGGTAATGGCAGAGTATCCAGCGTTCAGCTCGATTCCATCAACCAAGAAAACTTCCCTATCCAACTGGGGGCGTATTTCATTGATATCATTTCGGCCTGTCATCCACTCCATACGCTGGTAAGCGTCTTCAAAGTCCTTTCGGAATAATGCGAGAAAATTATTAATAATATAAGTTTCTTCCCATATCCTGGAGACAAAACCTTCCGATAGCTGATCCTCATCAACTTTAATCTTCTCGTGAAGAAACGCAAGAAGCTCCAACGTCATCTTCACGTCTCCCACCAGTAACGTTGTCCAAACCTTGATAATCAACAGATTAGCCCTGTTTGCTATACCTTCCGGCAATTGCTCAACCCATTTGTTAAGGGTAACCAGTTCTCTGCGCTTCAAAAAGGATGCCGCATGCTTCTCAATCAGCCATGACGCTCTTTCATATTCCTCAGCACGGATCGCGTGATGAACCGCTTCATAGATAAACTGTTGCTTTTCGTACCACTTACTCGCTTTCAAATGGAGTTGGGAGATATCAGGAGCAGCCTGCTTCCGGAGGCGTTCTTCTAAAAATTCCGAAAACAAATGATGGTATCGGTACCAAAACCGTTCATTATCTAGTGGAATGAGAAACAAATTGGCCTGCTCCAGCCAATTCAGTAAGGATGCACTTTCCTCCCCTGTAACCGCAGAACAGAGAGAGCTATTCATACGTTCGAGTATAGAGGTTTGTAACAGAAATTTCTGGATTTGCTCGGGTAAATGAAGAAACGCTTCTTCTAACAGATAATCGACAACATAACGGTGTCTTCCGGAAAAAATGCTGATATCTGCACTTGCAGCAGATTGCCCCCCTCCGAAAAGTGCTGCCAGCTTCAGTCCGGCAACCCACCCTTCCGTACGCTGCTCCAGTATCCTCAACAGGCTATCATTCGGTTCAATTCCCACCTGTTTATTCCAATACGTACGGATCTCATCGCTGGTAAATCGAAGATCAGAAATGCCTATCTCATATAGTTGACCTTTCACCCGCAGACTTCCCAGCGACAATGGTACATCCTTCCGTGATGCCAGACACACATGCATATTGGCAGGCAAGCGACCGATAAACAGCATCATCGACCGGTGAACTTCAGGCTCTTCGATCACGTGGTAGTCATCAAGAACCAGGACGATATCTTCTTCGACCGTGATCAGATCATTGACGAGAAGCGTCATGACATTCTCCAAATCCGGCTGAGTGTGGAGAAGTGCCAGCGCTTGGCTCCCTAACCTTGGCCTTACCTTCTGCAGTGCTGCAATCACATATACCCAAAATCGGATTACGTCATTGTCAGTACTCTCCATCGACAGCCATCCCACAGGCACTTGCAGTTGATTGACCCATTCGCTCAATAAAGATGACTTGCCATAGCCAGGCGGAGCTGAGACAACAGTCACTTTACATTCGAGCGCACGGAGTAAACCTTCGACAAGTCTAGGGCGGTCGATCAAAACTCCTGAGCTGTGTGGAACAAACAATTTAGTTGCCAGTATGGGTATATATCCTTGATTATTCATCATGGCAACAAATGAAGTTGCTTCGCTTTTTTCAGCGCCTGTATGCGATTGGAACACATCAGCTTGCTATAGATCCGGTTAAGATGGAGCTTGACGGTCCCTTCCGTCAGAACCAGCTTTTCAGCAATTTCCTTGTTCGACTTACCTAGGGCCAGCAATCCTAAAACTTCCATCTCTCGTTTTGTCAGAGGGGAAACCATACCTGACTTGCTTTGTTTTGTTGCTGCAAGATTTGCTTCATCTTCCCCCATTAAAGTATACAGTTTCTCTACATAACGTAATGATACGTCCGAATGCAATTCAGGAATATACCGATTTTTCCGAAGTTCTATATAGCTTTTCATTACTTCACTCAAAAGTACCCGTTCATTTAAAAATATGCGAAGATACCCTTCTTCCTCCCCAAGCTTGAGTGCTTGATGAAGTTTGCGAACTGCTTGATCCAAATCGCTCCGGTGATAGAGGATAGCAGCTTGCAGTAAATTGAGTTCCAAGATGCATGTGATTCGCCCTTCCTGCTCTGCATTTTGCAAAAGGCGTTGGGAAAATTCCCAGGCTTCTTCATAATGCTCTTGAAATATCAGAACACGCAAAAATGTAATATTCTCGTACTCCTGGAAAATGCTAATATCCCGATTTATGGTTATACAACTGTTTTTCAGCCATTGTTCTATCTCTTCCTGATTCCCCATTTCCACATACAAACGTGTAAGAAAAGCCTGGAAAATGGTGACCAAGACACGATGATGCTGATGCAAATCCTTGTGCTGATACAAATCCTTGATTTCCTCAATAGCTCGCCGAACACGTTTGATTGCCTCTTCCGGATGACCATTAGCCATGAATATCTTGGCCAATGTCAAGACAGCCGGAACAAACGCCCCTAGATTCCTTGTTCGATAGGCTACATCAATCGCATATTTTGCTTTACTCAAAGCTTCGGTTAACTTGTTTTTTTCGTAGCTCAGCTCACTTTCAATTGAATGAGCATATGCGCTAAAATGAAATTCCTGCAACGCATGTTTTTTAGTAACCGCTGAATAAGCTTGAATATAACTTGCTGATTTATTCACTCTGCCGTAAAACCCGTAAATACCTTTGAGAAGCGAGTCAGATCCATCATTTTGCTCAATGCCGTTCACAAACAGCAAATTCGTCATATAATTCTGGGTAAAATCCACCTCACGCACAAACATTTCGCTTAGTAGTTGGCAATTTGCCTCATAATCTCCTTGAAAGAATGCCAAATAGTTTCTGATCACAAAAATCTCTTCAACGATTTGTGCATAAAATTCAGAAGTGATTGATTCTGCAGAAGCTTCCAGCTTGGCATTTATTTTCTCTATTAGAAAAGGAACATCTTTGTATTTCTGTTGCATCATATGGGTCCATGTTAATACAACCGTCAACATCGGAGTCATCAAGGATTCAGGAAGCTGCTCCAACCACCTGTGAAGTGTGCTAATTTCCCTGTTTTTCAAGAAATTCGGGGCTTCCTTCTCGATCAGACGGGCTGCATTCGTAAAGTCCTTACCCATCAATAAATAATCGATAGCCTCTCCGTAATATTGATGTTGCTCAAACCATTCGCTTGCCTTGCGAAATAGTATGGAAACCTGATCAGAATGTCTTGTCTTCAACCGCTTAAGCAGGAAATCAGCAAAGATATGGTGATAGCGATACCAATAACGATCCTCATCAAGAGGGATGAGAAAGAGATTGGCTTGTTCCAGTCGCTTCAGCATCTGTTGTCCATCCACTCCAGTCACTGCCGTACAAAGTGATTGATTCATGCGTTCAAGAATGGACGTCGATAGCAAAAAGGACTGCATCTCTTCGGTCAGATGCTGAAATACCTCCTCTATCAAATAATCTTCCACAAATCGATTACTCCCCGAAAATTGACGAATCACTTGAGATCCAGTTGGTTTGTCCTTTCCCGACAGCGCCGTTAACTGTAATCCGGCTACCCAGCCTTCCGTCTGTGCTTCGAGAAGCTCCAGCTCTCCACTAGAAAGGGAACCGCCTACTTGCTGTTGCCAGTACGAAAAAATCTCCTCGCCAGTAAACCTCATTTCCACCGTCCCGATTTCGACCAGTTCGCCTTTCATCCGCAGATTCGCCAGTGGCAGTGGTACTTCTTGGCGACTGGCAAGACACACATGCATCTGAGATGGCATTCGGGCTAGCAGAAACGATAAAGAATCAAGTACATCTTGTGCTTTGATTAAATGAAAGTCGTCAAGGATCAGCACAAAATTTGTAGAGATGGTTACCATATCATTAACCAATATCACAATTGCTTCATCTACCGGGGTCCCCATTGCCGATTGGAGCAAGCGCAAAGACCGATCACCAACCCCAGCTTCGATTCCTTGCAATGCTGAGATGACGTATGACCAAAAACGAATAACATCGTTTTCCCCCTTATCCAGAGAAACCCATCCAATCGAAACAGAGACGTGTTGTGCCCACTCACTCAACAATGTAGATTTGCCAAATCCGGCAGGTGCCGAAACGATTGTCAGTTTCCTTGACAAGCTTCCGTTCATCTTTTCAATCAGCCGGTATCTTGAAACAAGACCTGATGGACACCTCGGCATATAAAGCTTTGTTGCCAATATCGGAGATTGTGATATGGTATGCTTCTCCATTTTCCTCCCCCATTTTCATAAAAGACCTCTTCCTTTTCAAGACAGATTATGATTCCAGTCTATTTACCAGAATATTCAAACTAAAATTTCGGTTAGTGTTTCTAATCGAACTTTTTTTCAATAGTAATATTATACAACGAAATATGCATGATTTCTTGCCTCTATTAATAGTAGAAAAGCTATACAAATGAAAAAACGCCTCCGAAAAAAGGAGACGTTTGGTACGTATTTACCTAGACCCCGTATTTTCCTACCCTATCCTTGCTCCCCGTTTTTCATTACAAATCATTTTAAGCTGCTGTAGTCCTACGTGGGCTCGCTCCAGTCCAAAAAGCTCTTCGGACATGATTTGATCGATCTGATCAAGAATTTCTGAAGGATTTTGCGCAGATACAAGCTTTTGTCCCAACTCGGACAGTTTTGCCCACGATTGGTCAGAGAGCTTGGGAACAGGCAGTCTTCTCAAATGAGTGGCCTCCAGTTTCAGTGCCCCTCCACCCATTACGGCTGCACTCAACTCCATCGCAGCGATGATCCAGGTGCTATTCAGAAAGGAAAGCACACTGAAAGCATCAATCTTCGCTTCTTGCTCTGCCCAAAGGGTAGAGAAATTGGCGTCAATGACAACCTTCTCAGGCGAGTTCATCATGACTTTCGGATGCAGATGATTTACTCGTGGGACAAACAGATCAGGGACGTGTCTTTGGGCTAAGGCAGGCAGCATATACCAATACCGCTCTGCTCTGTCCCCTTTTGGTTTGGATACGTTCGTTCTGACTGCGGATAATTCAGGAATCCATTTCGGCTGTTCTTTCGTTCCGATATTTGTTTCTTTTGCTACAGTTACATAGGTTGTTAACGCTGGAAGCATTACCTGACGCTTGATCGGTGCTAATCTCCCCTGGTCAGTTGACTCTTGCAGGTCATCTGGATGGACGAAGTCTTCAAGCATCAATACCCTGCCCTGTACCTTTGACCGATCCAATCGATAAGTTTCAGGTGCCTCGTTTTGCTTACGCAACACAGGAAGCAGAGCCTTGGCTGGAAATAACAGATTCGGAAGCCCAAAGATACGACTCGGGTTGATCAAACAGTTTTCCCCTGTCACCGAAATTCGTTCACAGTAGAAAAATTGATTGGCACCTGTCCTGAGCCCCTGTCCAATTTTCCACCCCAAGCGCTCCAGGGTAGTAAAATCACTCGGATCAGCCTTACTCAGTAAGTCAATGAGTGGTTGAGGAAGCTCTGCTCCATCATGAGCCTGGTTCGTCGTTCCTATGGATTGAACCAATTGGGGCTCACATTTTTTCAGCCAAGCTGATCTGGCCGAGGCGGCAACCAAATTCATTACTTTTGCTTCCAGACTGTATTTTGTCACTTTGTAACCATTTGGTGTATCTGTGTCATCATTGACATGAAACCGTTGGAGTTCGTTCACAAAAACCGCTTCCGGTTCCTGTGCGTCCGGGTACAGATTACCAACAGTACTTCTCGCGTCAATCGTAGATTTAGGAAGTGTGACATGCAGGTACTGTTTGCCTGCGCACTCTTCTCGAATATCAGATGCTGGATGTATTCTTTCCGCAACCAGTAAATTCGTTTTTACCAGAGCCTCATCGAACCAAATGCTGTGTTCGTCTTCAATCACGTATCGGATCCGAAACAGCTTAACTAGCAGGTAATGAATCGGATTGGCATAATCTCTGGTCAACCAGGATTCCGGGACGACCATGGCCAGCTTGCCCCCAACAGCCGTAAGCATCGCACATAAAATCCAGGATGGCACCGCAAGATCGGACAAACCGGAATACTCACGAATCAGTGTCTTGAATACGTGTCGTTCCTGGTCACCCAGTCCTTGCAGGTTTTCAGCTATTTCTTGCAATCCTTTGCGTACGGTCTCGGCATCAGGCACGTTATCCATCCCGTCTTGACCATTTCCCGCCATTTGCTGGTAGCGAACGTACGGGGGATTTGTAATGACCAAATCAAACGAAGAGGAAGGCAACCCGGCGATCGTCGCCCAATCAAAGACATTCCCTTGAATGAGATTTGTCCTGTTCCTATCCCCTTCTGCCAATCGTGTCCTGCACAAATCGAGAACAAGCGGGTCAATATCCATTCCTGTTATCTGTGCAGATGGAGACATGTCTTTCACGGCAAGAAGCATGTCACCACTGCCGCACATCGGGTCAATCGCTGAATGAATTCGCTCTCCATTAGCGAGCATGCAGAGCAGCTTTGCCAGTTTTGCTCCGGTGAAGTATTGACCAAGACGCTTGCGCCGATCAGCGGCAATCCCCGAAGAGAACGTGCTTGTTGTCGACATGATTACCCCTCCGTCAGTTGTTTCAGTCTTTCATAAAATCGGGATGCATCAAGTGGAACAGCCACTCCCTGTTCCAAATACATGGCTACAAATCGGGAGTACAGTCTTTCTTTTGTCTGTTCTTTGGTGTCTGGCGACAGTGCTGCCTGATCGATCAGTTCCTGAATGACCTGATCGGGTTGAAGCAGCACGGAAGAGCCAGTCCCTCCCTGTTTTGTTGCTGTATCTTTTGAAAGGTAAAGCAGCGGGTCCCCTTTTACTGAAATCGTCGAAGTCACCTGCTTGAAGCTTCCTTGTATCTTATCGAGCACACTGGACTGCTCCACCCGCAATCCAGCCTGTTGGTAAGCCTCTTGGAGTGCTTTCCATACATCGGCTCGTGCAGAATGAAACACAAGCGTGGCTTTTCCTTCATCTTTTAACGTTCGGGATATTTCCCGAAATACATCTGCCATCAGTTCACCATAGATGGACACCGTTTTTTTCTGCGACGGGCTGACAACGATTTCTTCCGAATTATCCGTGGTTTTGCCGAGCCAGACCTCATTGAGAAAATTAATTTCGGCATAGGGAATGTAATCACCGAACGGCGGGTCCGTAAACACGTAATCAACCGATTGATCGGGTAGATCAAGCTTGGTACTGCTTCCTTGAACAACAGTGACGTGACTGGTACTATCCTGGATGACGCCAAATGCCTTGGCAATCGTTTTGGCTTTTCGGCGCATACCCTCAAACATGTTTTTTTCAACGGGCAGACTGCTGATATAGAGGACGCCAGGCTGCGCTCCTGTCAGAACAAAATCCGTTTGACCCGATTTCACCACAACTCGTGTCATCAAGGTTGCGTGGCTCGCATTGTAACTTAGCACAAGCAGCTTTAGCGCATCCTGAAGCTCCTCAGGTGCTGCTTCGATTTGCTCCCAAAGCGTTGCCATCACCAGCAAATTGCGAGGCGTGTAAAAATGATGGGCGTGGGTTATCCCCTTGTGATAGCCGCTCCGATACAGATCTCCCCAATTCATCTCTACCAACGGAATGTTTGGGGGTAAAGGAGTTGAAGCGACCTTGTCCGCCAGTAATTCATCTTCTGGCAAAGCCGGACGGAACCACTTTCTTTTGCCTGTTTGCCCATAGACCCGTTTCAACACTCGCTTTCGACGAGTCATCGGCTCTCCCGTCAGCGGGTCCAGCACCTGTTCCAACACACGTTCTGCTTCGTCCAGTCCCTCCTTTTTTCCGCAAGCTGGACAGACAAATTCAGATGAGATGGCAATCGGGTCAAAACTTACCGCTGCATCCCAAAAAGAAACCTGATGCTCACAGTCACTGCATTGGAGAATATCGCTCCATATATTGTAGCGAACGAAGCCTTTGTTTCCTCGGTCATCGGCTGCCGAATAGGCGAAGCCTGCCTTTTGTTCGCAGGCAGCAATTAGTTCTTCTACCGCTCGTAGAAAATGGTTAGCATCGGGCGGGTTGGACATCGTTCGTGCGACGAATGCTCCCAACACACTCAACTCATAAATAACTGCCTTGCGTGGTCCCCACACAACAGGGGCCTCCAGTTGTTTTGCCAGTTCGATCACTTCCTCGGTAGGACTCGAACATAAATGCGCAGCCAACCCGGTCGTCCCGCTTCCTCCGAACGTGTCGACCACCGTATCACCGGGGGATGTATGTGAAGCAATAAATACCGCAATCGATTCTGGTGAAATTTTCGTAGGATAGGAGAATGCTGAATAAAGTGCTCCGCTTCTGGATGCGGGAAGTGGCTTGGAATACATCACAGACAGGTCACTTGCTAGTTTTTCCCTTGCCATGGTTTCCCGCCTTTCAACTGTCTATCCTCCAAACTCTTGACTACTTATTTTATCACATTACTAGACCTGACCTATCTCGGATTTTCCATAAAAAAATCCTCCCAACACCAAATGGAGGGGAGGACTTTGTTCTTCTATTTCTTATTCAACCTATACAAATCGATTGACTTATAGCCTTCTGCTAGAATGGATTCCATTTCTACTAACCGCTTCTCTTGTGTTTCTTTCTTCTTTGCACTGTACACATAACGGGCCCAATCTTTCTGGTATCCAAAAGCCAATTCGTTGTATTTCTGTAACAGCTCTTCGTTGCTCTTTAAATGCAGCTTAATGTCTTCTACATTGTCGATATAATCATCCACACGCTGACTCTTCTGTGCAGTTGAGGTTTTTTTCGTCTTCTTGACCTCTGATTTCAGTCCGATCACGGTAAAAACATCATTCATGCTGACCATTTTGGCAAATTTCAAGTTGCTGTCCTGAATATACCCTTCCTCATCTACAGGCATCTGCTTGAAAAAACTGTCACGGTCAATATAACTGTCATATTGAGGGTTGTTCTTTTTTGGATAAGCAAAAAATACGTATCCTTTATCTGCAACCAATTGCTTTTGAATAAGCTGTTGTACGTGCTGGGAGAACTCTTCAAGGTGAAAAATAAAAATGAGGATTACATCATATTTCTCTTTTTCGATGGTGGAGTCATACGAAATATCGTTAAAATCATTGATATCTTCTGGTTTATTGAGGATCAGCTTAGCAGGATATTTATTGAAGTTTAGTTTATCAACAATGCTTTTTTCAGAAATCATCCCGTGTAATCCTCCCTGGTTGCTATTTAAAATACTAGATGCGATTATATTGAAAGCGGCGGCAAGGTTTTCCCCGTTTCTAGCAAACTTTTCAGGTTGCTTAAAATGGCAGGCCATCCATTGTTTAATCCTTCAAAGGTATTGTCTTCGTACACGAAATCTGTTGGCAACAGATTGTCATGCGTAAGCGTCAGCTTCACAGTTTCATTCAACGGCTTTAGCTCAAACGTGACTCGTGACGGCTCTTCTCGAGCAATTTTATCACCAACATACGTCCACGTAAACGACAGAACACGCTGCGGTACACACTTCAATATGGTTCCAAAATCAGAGACTTCCCCATTGCGTGAATAGGCAACCCTTGAGCCTTCCTTCCAGTCTGATTGAATTTTGCTCCCGAAGAAATATTTCTCCGTATAATCACTGCTGGTCAAGGCTTCCCATAGCTTTTCCGGTGTGGTTGCAATATAGGTAACATACACAAATGCCGTGTCAGTCATGATTTCATCCCCCATTATTATCCATGCACAACTCTTGAATCTGAGAGTGCCTATTAACCTATTCTAACCGAACGGTACAATCAGTAATCCCCCTTCACTACATAAACAGCAATGGTGATTGCCAAAATGCTCCCAAGGATAAAATACCATTTGATTACTGCTTTATTGCGTTTTTCAGACTTGAATATTAACAGGTTTTCGTTAAAAAAACCTGGGATAACCAAGGCTACCATTACGATCAAGTACGTGACTACACCTAAACCTAGCTTCTCTAACATTGACCCCACTCCTATTATCCGTTTTGTCAAACTGCCTCTAAGTAACACCAGCAGTGCTACTTCCATTGAGAGACTAGCAAAAAGGAATCCAAAAAAAACCTAACTAAAGTTAGGTTTTTGGCGAAACTGGCAAATAATATTTCTTCACTCTCTCAGCATGGAAGAAGTTTTCAAATTCTACAGCTTGTTTAATATCTGCTCAATGACTTGCTTGTCCAAAACGATATTGTGTCCAGATATGCAAGTATCAAAGTCGATTTCTCGATAGGTTAACAGAGTGTTTCTGTACTCTTCTTTTTCACACTTTAGGCTAGGGATAATGTCATCTAGTGAATCTCCGACATTATCTGCTACATTGATGACCTTATCAACCTCATCAATTACGCTGATAGAATCAACGGTATGCCCTGGTGTATAGATGAGTCTGATTTTATCTTCCGGAAAATACAACTCATCTTCAAATGTCAAATTGGGAAGAAGCATTTCAGCTTCACCATCCAAAAAGTGCTTGTACTTTTGGAGCATCTCTTCCCAATTCTGCTCGATCATCTCTCTGCAACGCTTGTGAGATACGATCGTGGACCCACGGAAACAATGGTTTCCCCAAATGTGGTCCCAATGATAATGTGTATTTATCACAATAATCGGTTTGTTATCATGCTTGATGTATTCCTTGATGTGCGCAATGGTTGCAGAGCCAAGACCAGTATCGATCATATAGTTGTATCGATCCCCCAGAATCAGGTGAAGGTTTAAATCCCAACTCGCAGGCATACTCTTCGTAAACAACACACTTCTATTCTTTATCTTTTGAATTTTCATAACGCGAAATTCGCTCCTTGCCCATTATCTTGTTCCTCAAAAATTTGAAATACCTCTTCTACCTTTTCTACTATCCATTCCAGGATCAAAAAACAAAAACTCTCTTTTCGTATCAGAGCTGATGAAGTCCTTCCAGCGCCTCAGATTCTGTTGCCTTAAACAATACTTGATTTCCTTTGTTGCTTTCATAAATAAAGTCATTCAGGCTTTTACTGTTATAGACACTAAAATCTCCAACGATAGCGACCTTCATCCGGTAGTTTGTATATTTCTGCAAGATTTCCCCTGCTAACCTTGTTTTCAATTCAAAGAAATCATCAATGATATTTTCTTTTCGCAAAAGCATTTTATCAAAACCGTTGTACTGAACGTTTGCCATTAGATCCAGGGCATCTTGTACATTTTCTATGACGAGACTGTCACTTGAAATGATGGCTACTTTTGAATCGCCTTTTGGGTTTACAGTGATTTCCATGACCGATTGCTCCCTTCTGATACAACTGTTCAGTCGTTCTGTTCTCTCTCTTCACTTTATAAGCAGGCATTCGGTTATTCAAATAAATTTCTTATTTTAAAAATAAACTAATATTACCCTTTGTACCCAATATTGCAAATTACACCTTCATAATCAAATCCCTCGACCGAGACAAATAGAAAAAGGGCCGATATGCCCTTTTTCTATTAGCAGTTAATTAGGTGCCACAAAAGGTTCGGTACGGACGAGTAGTTGGCTCAGGCAGTATCGAGTACTCCGCCTGTTCGGATGAGTATGCAAAGGGGTTTGACAGAGCTTCAAGCAGCCGTTCCATTACACTGTAATCTTCCTTCTCTACTGCTGCTTTGAGGGCCTCTTCTACCCGATGGTTTCGAGGGATGATTGCGGGATTGGATCTTTGCATCAATTCAAGTGATGCAGCTTTCGATTCCTGCTGCCTGCCCAGTCTCGCCTGCCACTGCTCATGCCACTGAGCAAATTCCGTAGTGCCATAGAGAGCCGTATCCTCTGGCTTCTCCAACTTGAGTGCACGGAAGGTATTCGTGTAGTCCGCCCGATGATTTTGCATCATTTGCAGGAGGTCTTGAATCAAGGTCTCGTCCTGTGGCTCCTCATTGAATATGCCCAGCTTCGCTCTCATTCCCGCCAACCAGTTTTGATTAAATAACTTCCCAAAATCCGAAATCGCATCCTCTGCCAGTTTGACAGCCTGATCCTCGTCGTCATGCAAGAGCGGCAATAACGCTTCGGCCAATCTCGCAAGGTTCCACGCCGCAATTTGCGGCTGATTGCCATAGGCATAGCGGCCCTGATAATCTATCGAGCTGAATACCGTTGCCGGATCGTAGTTGTCCATAAAAGCACACGGGCCATAATCAATAGTCTCTCCACTGATCGCCATGTTGTCGGTGTTCATTACCCCGTGAATAAAGCCGACCAGCAGCCATTTGGCAACCAGCGATGCCTGACGCTTGATCACTCCCTGTAGTAAGGAAAGATAGCGGTTTCCATCCATTTCAAAGTCTGGAAAATGTCTTTGCAATGTGTAGTCAGCCAATGCCCGCAGATCGTCTACAGTCCCCCATTGGGCCGCATATTGGAAGGTGCCGACACGCAGATGACTAGCAGCAATCCGGGTGAGAATAGCGCCAGGCTGCATGGTTTCTCGGAAGATGGTTTCACCCGTTGTCACCACCGCCAGACTGCGAGTAGTAGGGATACCAAGCCCATGCATCGCTTCGCTGATGATGTATTCACGCAGCATCGGCCCAAGTGCCGCCCGGCCATCGCCACTGCGGGAGTACAGCGTCCGACCTGAGCCCTTGAGCTGAATATCAAACCGCTGCCCCTGGGGCGTCATCTGTTCGCCCAGGAGTATCGCCCGGCCATCGCCCAACATGGTAAAATGCCCGAATTGATGTCCGGCATAAGCCTGAGCAAGAGGCGAGGCGCCTTCGGGAATTCGATTGCCAGCAAAAACGGAGACACCATCCTTGCTTTGTAGCGCCTCTGCATTTAAACCGAGAGATGCCGCCAAAGAAGCATTAAGCTTGATCAGATTCGGTGATTGTACCGGGGTCGGGCCTTGGCTGGTGAAAAATACTTTCGGCAGACGTCCATAACTGTTGTCCAGGTTCCATCCTGTTTCGATTGTTGCTTTTCTCTCTGTCATTCTGTCTCCCTCTCTGCTTTAATTTTTATGCCTTGGGTTTTATTACTGAAATCTAAAATCGTCGGTATTTTTTGATTTTTGAAGAGATTGGCTTGTATGACAATGCAACAGACTCTGATTGTATTGTCTGCTTCTTCCAATTTATTATACCCCTTTTTGCTGGATGATTCCTTAGTATGGGGCCTGTCAAACTGCAAGTTTCGCTCATTTCCTCTCTTTCGGATGAATTATCAGAATATTATGGGAGGATAAAATATTGGTGAATAGGGTAGGAAAGCCTCTATGCAGTATGTATAATTGGTTCCCAAGAGCGCTCTTAAATTGTAATTTGTGGAGGATTCATAATGAGCAGCGAAATCGTCCCTTATCATGAAAACTATCATGATCAATTGGTGGATATTTGGTATCGAGCGGTACGTCACACTCACACTTTTTTGACAGAAGAGGATATTGAATTTTATAGAAACATCGTTCAGCATTCAGCCTTAAAAGAAGTTGAGATATGGTTGGAAATAAACGAGAGCAAAGAACCTACAGGCTTTATAGGGCTTGAAGGATCGAAAATAGAGATGTTGTTCGTTGACCCTACTTACCACGGAAAGGGGATTGGCAGCCGACTAATTAAACATGCGGAAGCAAAATACGGCAGAAATCTCAAAGTCGATGTCAACGAGCAAAATGAGGGCGCACACGCTTTCTACAAGCGGTATGGTTTTGTGCACGTGGGACGTTCCGAATTAGATGGATCGGGACGGCCGTTTCCTTTGCTTCATTTAGAACTAAACAGTAAATCTCGACATCATTTCATCTTAAAGGCAAAAAGACGCAAAAGCGATAGTAGCTCGTGATCCACAGCTTTTGCGTCTTTCGTATTCCATAACCACTGTTTTCACTTATCACAACGAGAGCTATACCTATCAGCTCGATCTTTCATCAAGATGCGTAGCGTAGTACATTTTAGGATTGAATCAGTTGCTTTCTGTTTGTCGTAAGAGGCGGTTGTTCGAGCCATTTCCGTTGTACCATAATGTCATATGTATCTTTAGCGTACGCCATCACCTTTGCAATGATTTTGGAGTAATGAGCAGTAAGATCGGCTCGCATAGTCAGAGCTAAAGCATGTGAAATCAAGAGAATATCTACTGAATTTAATATATTAATCATCGACATGATAAGCTTTTCAGAAAACGGAGAAACAGTAGAAGCTGTAACTTCCATGCTTACTGTTACCGTTCCGAGCAAATCCTCCTGCATGAGCAGGGTGTTAAATAACTCAATCTGTTCCTCACTGATTTTTTTGCCTCTGATGATTAAATCTTTTAATTTTTTATCTTCCATTACTTGTGCAAATCCAAGCATGATAATAACTGAAAAGTAATTCCGCTCAATATTAAAAAATATTTCCGATAACTCAATAGCATTGAGAGGCCGCTTCATACCCAATACCCCGTCTAAGAATGAGATTTTCTCAACATACTCAATTTTGTTGGGGTAGTTCATCTTTGGCGGGCGGTCATAAATCCCTTTCTCCAACATCATTCGCACTGCTTTTCCGAACATCTCGGTAGATATGTGAATGCATTCGTTGAAAAAATCCAACACATCGAGCCTGACGTTATTGGAAGCCGTAAAAGCAAAATTAATCATTCCCAACCGATTCATCATGTAGATAAAACTTAGGGTAAACGTGTCATGAAAAAGCGGAGGAGCCGCCAAATTCACATCACCTTCCGAAAAACCAGCCGGTATCGGGAAATTTTCTGAAAGAAAGAATCCTTTTATTTTTTCTAATCGTTCTTTTGAAATTTCCAACGCTTCTTCAGCCAAAGGAACAATCTGACCATCTTGAAGATGATGCAGAAAGTATGTTAGGAAACATACCGCCATGCTTTCTTGAATATAAACGCCCCAAAGTCCTCCGATTTCCGTACAACTAAATTCGATGTTCGTTGGTTTTACTTGAGGTTTCTGAAATGACATATGCTCCCTCCACTAGACTATGCTTTCTTCAAGACCTAGTATTTTTACTTGTTTGGAATTATATTCACATACGGCTATGTTCCTTTCTTACGAGCAGGGGGGTGGGCGTATTCATCATTCGTTACCATTAAGAGCTACATTCCAATCAACTTGACGCATGGGGCTGTGCCTAGAGGCGAGCAGCTTGGTGTAGAAACCTCGATTTTCTTTAGTAGTTCGGAAAGACGTATCCGGAATTGAAAAATCAATTCCTGCCACAAAACCGGCAATATATTCACTCCATCCGGAATACGCTTGTTGTGCCAGCCTTGCAGCACTCAACATATATTCCATTGCCTCATCGTTATACAAGTAACCCAGTTTCAACCCAGCTCTGGATAAAAGGACACTCCAAGCATAGTCATGGGCAGCAATCCCCTCTGAAGGAAGACATCTCGAATAGTAATCAACAAGAAGCAACTTTGATTTCGATTGATGGTCCTCGGGTAACGCTTGAATGTATGCTGTTCGTTCTGATTCGGAAAAAGTAAATAAGACATGACGGAGACGATTGAATTCTTCCCTCTTTCCTTCCGATAGGAGCCATTTTATTGTATCGATTAGTGCAAACTTATCTGTAATCTGTTGTTCCTTAAGAAGAAAAAGGCACTTTCGTCTACTTAAATTTTCATGATATAACGCATAATAGTAGGCTCCACTTTTGCTAAAGCAAACAGACGAAAGAGCTCGCAGAAATAACCTGTGATCCTTCTGATTATATGTAAGAACGGTGGGTGCCATTGGTTCCTCCTTATTAGAATCGGACCGTTTTGTAGGTTCTGACAAGCAGTCGAAGCAAAAATGCATAGAGAACTAGTAACAATACGGAATAAATCACTGCTTTAACGAGAATTTCATTAGTGACATTATGTACAACAATTAGTTTATCGGCAACAAATTTGGAATCTTTGTATTTGGAGCCAAAGTCTGTAATCTGCAAAACCTCCCATACATACTCAGGTAACTCTTGCGGCATTTTCACGATTGTTCCTGGCGAATCAATAGAATTACTTTTTTGTATCTGCACTGCTTGATTGGCATCTGAGACCAATAAAACGATTGATGAGTTATCAAGCTTTGCCACATAAAACCATCCTGTGGGGAGGATGCTTTTCGCCCAATTACGTTTTGGGTCGTAGGAAGAATTATATCGAGTACTGATAGCACCGGTCTCGGCTTTGGCTTGATACTCTGTTATTCCCAGAAAATGAACACTGGGCAGCTTTATTTGGACGATATCGGAACTATCTGCTTGATTCAGCATCTCAGTCGAAGCTAGTTCTACAGGATGAATCATATTTTTTAGATAGGAGACAGGTGTTAAACCCGTATCATTGATGAAAGGATTAGATAACAAAACATGTAGAAAAAGAATTAAGGATAGAGTGATTACGACACCTGTTTTGGGCAACTGCATCCAAAACAGTTTCACACTGCCAAAAAAATTCGGCTTTCCAAGCTTCTTATACAATCTCTTTTTGACTGATCTTCTGGTGAAAAAGTTCCCCTGCTTAGCCCGCTCCACCATATCAGAACGGATATGGGCAAGGCTTGTTATGGCATCGATATCATTCGGATAACTCTCCAATACCTTCAAGTAGTTCTCCTCTGCCTTCTCTAACTCACCAAGCTGAATGAAGATTTTCCCCAACAGACGCAGGGTACCCATATTGGCAGGCATTCGTGAGAGGATGTACAGACATTCGTCTTTTGCTTCTACGAATTGAAGGCTTTCATACCATATCCGGGACCGAATCAGATACCAATCGATGTCCTCTGGATAAATGCGGATTCCCTGCTCCATGGCAGCAAGAGCAGACTTCTTGTCACCCATACGAAGAAAGTATTCACCCTGTAGCCGAAGCAAGTCAGGATCATCTGAATACATCGCATATGCTTCATCAAGCGATCGACCTGCCAGTTCCAGATTGTTCTCTTTAAGTGCCTGATAGGCCGTCTCCCGCTTGTTCAGAAACTCATCGTAGTCTAAATCAACTGCATGTTGTAGAAAGGTATAACGAAGAGCAGGTTCATCCAATTGTCTGCAATAAAAATGGTAAAACTCTTCCGTGAAATACTCCATTCGATCATCCGGAGCTTCTGTAGCTAGTTCGCGCCAACGAAAACAGTATTCGATGGATTCCCAAACTCTTTTAGGGAGAAACCGATGTTCATGTAAGAAATCCAATAATGTTTCTTCTACGATTTCTTTAAGCCTTACATCCCAGACAATGTCGGAATTCAGCAGCCTTGACCATTGATCAAGGTTGATACGGGAAGAAAAATCAGAATAAACCTCTTCCACCTGTTCCATGAATTCATCTACTGGGTCGATTTCTTCTGGTGGATCTATCGTTTCAACTGTTAACTCAACCATGTTGGAAGGATTAGGCCAGATATGGATGTTGTTTTCATCGCTGAACGACGGCCTAGTTTCTTTAACGGCTCCCTTTTTCGCAGCCTTCATTGCATAGTCATAAGCTTCTCTTAGCCTTTGATAGCCTTCTGGGTCATCCTCTGGGTGGTGAACCTTCAGTTTTTGGGAGTAGGCTTTTTTAATCGATGGAATATCTTCGGTGGGTTCAATCCCCAGTACTTCCCACACACCCATTAATAGTCGAACCACCCTTCTAAATGATCCAGTTGTTTTTTAAACGCTAACGTCGCCTTTTTTATCAGTTGCTGATCTTGTGTGGCTAACACAGCTTCGAACTTTTCCAGTAAATAGGCAATTTCTGTGCGTCTGTCCCCAAGGGATTCTTCATACATCCGTTCACCCCGAGCAAGCAACAGTCTATTTTCGGCCCTGTCACGCGGATGAATTTTGATATCTCTCAATTCGTTCAGACGAGCTTGGATGTCCTCAGGTGACAGACTTCCTGGATTTTTCTCGATAATCATGTTCTTTTTCAAGCCAGTACTGACTATCGTAACTTCAACCTCCAAAATCCCATTAATATCATAGGTATAGCGGATATCGATAGACTGCTGGCCTGCGGGGCCTTTTGGCACATCTACTCTGAGCTCCCCCAGTTTGATGTTGTTCTCGACACGGCGGCTCTCACCCTGGTATATTTCAATGAGAATCGCAGTCTGATCATCATTGACTGTATAGAGACGCTCAACTTTGCTCACAGGAATGGGCGTGTTACGTTCAATGATCGGCAGATAATGCCCATCCTCAAAGCCGTTTGCCGTTCTTTTCACAATATCGGTTCCAAGTGTATAAGGGCATACATCCGTCAGAATAATCTCTTTTAGGGCTTCGTTTCTCTCCTTGAGAGCAACTTGAATCGCAGCTCCCATCGCTACTGCTTCATCCGGGTTGATTTGCGAGTATGGAAAGCGTCCAAACATTTTGCTAACAATCGACTTGATGATCGGCATTCTGGTGGCACCACCGATGAGAATGACAGCATCCAGCTCCTCAGGAGTAAGAGATGCGTCTCTCAATGCTCGCTCGATCGGGTGGCGCAAACGCAGCAAGAGCTGACTTGCTAGCTTCTCATATTCATTTCGATCCAAGCTGATTTCATGTGTTTTGCCGTCTATGGTAAAGCTCATTTTTCCGATCAGATCTCGGCCAATCATCCGTTTACAAAGCTCCGCCTGTTTGAAAATGGCAGAATGTGCTTTGGCATCTAGAGCCTCAAAATCCATCCCTGTTTTTTCAACAAAATAGGCAGCGAGTATTTTTGTGAAGTCCTCGCCCCCGAGATAGTTATCTCCTGCGATCGATTTGACCTCCATGACTCCTTCAAAAAATTCGAGTATAGACACGTCGAAGGTTCCTCCACCCAAATCAAAGACCAGGAATTTAGTATCGGACTCTTCTTGATGAAGCCCATATGCGATCGCAGCAGCAGTAGGTTCACTGATGAGCCTCTCCACTTTTAATCCGGCTAATTCGGCAGCACGCTTGGTTGCCTTTCGCTGGGAGTCATTAAAATAAGCCGGAACGCTAATCACCGCTTCCGTAACCTCATATCCAAAAAATGCTTCCGCATCTGCCTTCAAGGCTTTCAGGACGAAGGAGGAAAGCTCTTCAGGAGAAAATGAATACTGCCCCAACTTAAACAGCTTTTCCGTACCCATATACCGTTTAAAGGCTGATGCGGTTACATGGGGATGGGTAATGAGACGCTCTTTTGCAATTTGGCCGACCAGAATTTCACCATTGTCATCGATGCTTACAACAGATGGAGTAAGGTGTTCTCCCAACGCATTCGGTATTAGCTCGGGACCGTTATCACTCCAAAAAGCTACCAGACTATTCGAAGTTCCCAAATCAATACCTATCGTAGTCATGGAATACCCTCATTTCTTATGTAATGTATAACAATTAATCCGTTATTTGGTAATTATATTCAATAGTAATTATAGTATTAAAAATTGATCAAAAATAAAAGGTTCAAAATTAAGTGTTATCAATCGTCAAATCAGTCCAATGCTCCCTATCATCTTGTCGAAGTAATATCAAACAAGGTTCCATCTAAAAAAATATCCTACTCGATGAAAATAGCCAGAAACCCTTGAAAGCGTAGGTTTCTGGCTATTTTTATAGAAATTATGTTCGTAATCCGAATTTTTGTGAACTAGAGCATCATAGTATGTCTGGTTGTCGATATTCGTACTCAAGGAAAGTGTTTAACATCTAACATATTTGCGTTTGAAACCAAGTTGCTCTTTTTCTACCGCTTTTTGAATACTTTCGGAAGCGAGTAAGATACTGCTTTTTTTCTTGTCCCGTTTAACTTCTACTGGGCCTACTGCCTTTGCGGTCTCGACCGCCTTATCATGGAGAGGCAGATAGGATACCCCTACTGTGTACATAAAGTTATTCATCGAGGATTTCGTTCGTTCGGGAGAATCGTGAATCGTTTTTTCCACAATCTCCAACATGGTAGCAATTTTGCTTTCAGCAAACTCACAATCCGGCCGACTGCCCAAAAGCCAGCAATAACAACTCCATCCCGCTGACATTTTAAGCTCGTCGCCGCTTGCGATCCATTTATCGGCAACTTCTTGCGCAATATTGGTTTCCGCCAAGGTTACCGCAACCACGTAATCGGAAAGCATATAAAAATAAGCCCCATCCATCCAACGCTCAAAATCTGCCTCGGTCATTGCTTTCGGATCTGCAATAATGCCCGCAAAGTACATGGCATCGTAGTTTCCTGTGGCGTAAAGCTGCTCAGCCAAAGGTTGATTGATTTTGATTTTCTTGGCAATGGGCTTCATGGCACCTGTCGCCACGCCAAAAAGCGGTTCGTGCGCTCCATTGGACAAGTACATTTTCTTGAGTCGTTCCTTGCCGAGAGCTTCAAGCTCCTGCATGACCATTTCTACATTCATGGTTTTACACTACCTTCTTTAACTATAATCGTACTTACTTACCTTTCATCACACCATTTTTAGACCCTTAGCGAGCCACGGAAACCCCTGACAGCATAGTAGGATTCTGCTCCATTGTGGTACACAAAGACAGTGTCGTAGCGACGATCACAGAAGATAGCCCCGCCGAGCTTTCTAATAGTAGCAGGTGTTTTCACCCAGCTCGATGATTTCGTATCGAAATTTCCAAGTTTCTGCAGCTCCCGGTATTGTTCTTCCGTTAAAAGCTCAACGCCCATGGCAGCAGCCATATCAATAGCGTTATTTTGTGGTTTATGTTCTTTCCTTGACTCCAGCGCTTCACGGTCGTAACAAACACTTCTGCGACCTTTAGGACTTTCCGTTGAACAATCATAAAAAATGTATTCGCCCGACTTTTCATCATGACCAACAACATCTGGTTCTCCGCTAGTTTTTTCCATTTCATACAGTGACCACAGTTTTTCCGTATTAGCTTCGAGCTTTGCTTGAACATTAGCCCATTCAAGGCCTTGATGACGGTTCATATTTTTCTCAAAGCGGGCTTTCAATGTTCCGAGTAGTTCTTCACGTTGTTCAGGTGACAACTCCTTTTTGTTGCTGGTTTCATTACTCTTTGGCATGTTAGATTCTCCCTCGGATAATATGTTTTGCCCAATAGAAATCATTATTCCCAATTTTTAAGAGAGTGTTGTTTCTGGAAAAAGGAATTACAAACTTATCTTATCAACAAACCGATGTACCTAAGATACGAACATGGGTTTAATCGACACCTCTGAAGCGTATTTATTTGCAAAACAATTTTATATCATCTAAAGCTGAATGAGCATGCCCTCTAACAAACTTACTTTCATCACTTAATGCATCATTAATAAGCGGGATAATCAGTTGCTTATTAACCGCTCTGTGTATTCTTGCAACATGGCCAAAACACAGTATTGCTATTCCTCTTCTTGCCCATCATCCTCCCAATCACATAAACAACAAATCTCCCAACCCCGTCTTTCTTCTAGTGTGGGGTAACCGCAACAAGGGCAATTATGCCGGTTCATTTAACACTTACCTTTCTTTTTCCTCAGAAATCAACTATTACTTTGGCTGACCACAACTAGCACACAGCTTTGCGTTTGGTGTTCTCAATGGCTTTCCACAATATTGGCAAGGGTCGCCAAATAAAGATATTCGATGGTGCATTATTGCATTATGATGAACGCCTGAAATCCCAGTCATTCTTTCGTATTCCTTAATGACAGGACTGAATCTCTCAACCATAGAAATCTTTTCAAATGATAACCCATGCTCTTGTCTAAACTCGTCTGATGCTTCCATACATTTACTAAACAATTTATGAATCTGAACATATTCCGCTTCATCTAACATAGGCATTTCACTTTTACAACGCCAACACCACATCATCTTCATATTCTGTTACTCCATATTTTCATGATACTTATCAGCAAAAGTTTTGATTTCTAAAGCTTTAATTGGTCGCACTTTACAATAAATACAAGATGGGTCTCCACAGGGAGCAAACAACCATTTATTACAGGAGGGACAGAACTCATTGTCATATTTATCGTAATAGATGATTATACTTCCGCAGTCTTCACATTGGCTTTTTGGAACGATCGCCCCACCTATACGAAAATAATCATCAATTATTACTTGTCGCTCTTCATCATCCACTCTGATTTTCACTGACTCACCTTTTTAGATAAAATCGTGTATTGTACCTCATTTCTATATTATCATGCCTCGCAAACTGAACGACCATTTTTTCCCTTATCATTTATCCAATTCACATAAGAAAGCCCCCTCGAAATAAGGGGGCTAGACACTTTTGCATCTTGTATACTAGTTATTCCGCACTAATAGTGAACAGCACTCCACATGTGTTGTACTAGTTTCACAGTCACAATACACAAAACGAACAACCTATCATTTTCGATGTGTGTATCAAAACTAAACTTCAATCTCCATTAGTGCTTCTGCACATTTTATGCCGTCAACAGCACTAGACGTGATACCGCCAGCATAACCCGCACCTTCTCCACAAGGGTATAGTCCTTTTATGTTCGACTCAAAGGTCAGCGGATTTCGCTTAATTGTAACTGGTGATGAACTTCGGCTTTCTACAGCTGTTAAAACTGCATCATGTTTGATAAAGCCAGCTAGTTTTTTATCCATTGATCGCAACCCGTCTTTTAAACTATCAACGATAAAATCATCAAGACATTCTCTTAAGTCCGTTGGTGTAACACCTGGGCTATAAGTTGGTACAATATCGCCAAGTTGTTTACTACCCTTATCCGCTAAGAAATCGCCAACCAATTGTACTGGTGCAAAATAATTTCTTCCACCTAGTTCAAATGCTTTTCGCTCAAGTTTTCTTTGAAACTCTACAGCCGCCAATACATCCCCATTCATATCATTTGGAGTTATAGAGACAAGTATGGCACTATTAGCATTTTCGCCACTCCTTGCGCTATAGCTCATACCATTTGAAACTACCGAATTTTTTTCCGATGCGGCAGCAACGACATGACCTCCAGGGCACATACAAAAAGAGTAAACACCTCGACCGTTTGGAAGATGCGCATTCAACTTATATTCAGCTGCACCAAGGAGTGGATTAATTGTACAACTACCGAATTGCTGTAAATCAATGTCTTTTTGATGATGTTCAATACGCACACCTACTGCAAATGCTTTCGGTGTCATGTCAACCCCTAGATCCTTCAGCATATAAAAAGTATCGCGAGCACTATGCCCAATCGCCAATACTACAGCATCAGTTTCAATTGTCTCTGTGTTTCCTTGTCCTTCTAGCAACACGCCTCTAACTTCACCATTTTCGATGATAAGTTCCTTCATTTTCGTTTCGAAACGCACTTCCCCACCAAGTCGTTCTATTTTTTTACGAATATTTCTAACAACCGTTATCAAAATGTCAGTTCCTATATGCGGTTTTGATAAATAAGATATCTCCCTAGGAGCACCAGCCTCTACTAATTCCTTTAATACTTTCGGAATACGGGTATTTTTTATGCCAGTTGTTAATTTACCATCTGAAAACGTTCCTGCTCCACCTTCACCAAATTGGACATTTGTATTGGTATCAAGCACACCGTATTTCCAAAATTTTTCAACAGCTAACTTTCTCCGATCGACGTCCATTCCTTGCTCTACTACAATTGGGTTTAAACCATGCTCTGCCAATAGCAACGCACAGAAAAGGCCGGCAGGTCCACTACCTACTACGATAGGACGAGTGGCTCTTTGAGCCTTCTTGATTACATATTCTAATGGTTCATAGAAAGAAACATCCTTTATTCCTAAATATGACTTCTCGTTTTCAATTTCAATATCAACTGAATAAACAAGTAGGACATTATTTTTTTCCCTTGCGTCGATCGACTTCTTAGAAATATTAAAAGACAATATTTTGTTCTGTTTGACCCTTAATATTTTTTGGATTTTCTGAGCTAAAAGTTCATTTTCCTTACTTGGGTCAAAATCAGCACGAAGCTTAATATTACTTATTCTTAACACGATAAATTCCATCCTAAATTTATTTTTTACGTTCTACGTACCGTCTACATTTTCGAACAATAGAAAAGCCCAGCCCAGACCGCATGAAGTCGGGCTTTTCATGGTGTAGGCGAGGGGAGTCGAACACCTTGCCTCTTTCACTAATTCATTTCAAGATTCACACATCTCATCTATTCTTTACGAACCATCAATATTACACACTCCACATGTGACGAGTATACAGTGAAAACAATTCTAATTTATTGTGTCCGCTGTTATGGTGTTTGCTCTGAATGGGGGCTATAGCCCCCATTATCTTGTTTCCTCTTTTAATGGTGATTCTTTGAAGAGAGCCTTTAATAATGGTGGAGTAACTATTGTCGTAAGTATGACAACAACAATCACCGAAGTAAAGTATTTTTGACTTAACAAGCCTGACTCTAGACCAATAGCCGCTATTATCAGTGCGACTTCTCCACGTGATACCATACCTGCTCCTATAACGGCAGATGAACGCCAATTAAAACCAGTTAATTTAGCCCCGAAACCTGCCCCGACTATCTTCGCCAATATAGCCACAAGTGTTAAAGTGATTATTACGAGTAGTTGAGACACGAACCCATCAAACGTTACAGATAGACCGATACTTACAAAGAACACAGGTACAAAGATAGCGTAAGCTATTGGTTCAAGTTTCTCTTCAACTTCCTTTTTATATTCAGTTCTAGAGATAGCAATGCCTGCGGCAAATGCACCGATAATTCCTGCGACTCCAAGATACTCAGCCATATAAGCAAAAAAGAGACAAACTACGATTCCAATACTAATGACTGATTCCGTAACCTTAAGGGGGGCGAGTTTACGCATAACCCACGGTACAATTTTCCACCCAATGAGTATGACTAAAGCAAAGAAGATAATTTTCTTTAGAATCACCATACCCAAGTGAACTTCTTCTGTCGATAACAAACTCATTACTACTGCCAAGGAAATGACGACAAGAATGTCATCGACCAAAGCCGCACCAAGAACGGTGGTACTCTCGCGGCTCTTTAGTTTACCAAGTTCCTTAAAAGTTTGAACTGAGATACTGACAGAAGTCGCGGATAGCAACAAGCCGAGAAATAGAGCATGTGCGCTTTCCATTCCAATAGCGATTCCACTAATGTACCCAAGGCTCAGGGGTAATATAATACCTCCAACCGCTACAGCAACAGAAGCATTACGATTATTGTTCAGTTCCTTCAAGTCTGTCTCCAATCCTGCAAAGAACATCAGCAATAGTACGCCAATATTACTAAAGGTTGAGACGACATCAGAGGGATGCACCCACCCAAAAACAGCAGGCCCGATTATCACGCCGATAATGAGTTTGCCAAGCACTGAGGGTTGACCTAATCGTACTGCTACATCACCTGCAATTTTTGTGCTCAAGATGATAATCAATAATTGTAAAAAGAATTCCATTTAATTTTACCACCCTTCCGCATGACCATAAAAACGCAGAAAGAGCCTGCTTTGCGCAGACTCCACCGATTCATGCAAGTATTGAATTATAACCTCAGTATACCACAATGACTGTAATTTGCCCATTCTACATGCACCTATACTTGTCGGAGGCGTGATTAAATCAAAATTGTAAAAGTAACAAACTCCTTTCGTCATACGCTTCGTATCCACTTGAATGAGCGGTATCTTTGCCATAAGAATAGTGCACGGATGTAATTATCTAATCCGATTGCTACCCAAACCCCTATCAGTCCAAACCCGAAGTAAACACCAAGCAAGTAAACACCGAGTGTTCTAATCACCCAAATTCCTGCGGCTGTAACGTACATCGGGTATTTTGTGTCTCCTCCTGCCTGTAAGACAGACGTTAATGAAGTGACAACGGCTGTTGCAGGTTGGGTCAAGGTATCAATCCCCAATACTGTGACAATGAGTAGAATAACGCTTTTGTTATCCGTAAATATTCTTGCGGTTACGCTTGAACTAAGGAAAAGTATTAGTAATGTAATCGTCATGACGAGCATTAGAAGCAGTACGGAAGCCCTGCTGTACCGTCTAACAGCTTGAATATCTTTAGCCCCGATACTTTGACCGATGAGTGTTGCCGTTGCCGTTGCGATTCCAGTTCCGATTATTGTCGGGAATATAGTGAAGTTCCCTGCCAGTGTATGGGCGGAATATACTTCTACACCCATTCTTATTATCATCCCAAAATAAACAACCTGCCCAAATCTCATGAACAGACGTTCTAATGATGCAGGAATACCAAGACGGATTAAGGACTGCATAATATGTCGGTTCAATTGCCATACATGAGCCGACCATGAGATAAGATTCTTTTTGTGCAACTGCCTAAACAAGAGAAGGACACCTATTATTCGTGCTGATACCGTAGCAACTGCCGCCCCGACGATACCAAAACCTTGAAAGAACACGCCAAAAATCAGTACGTAATCGAGCACAATATGAATGACGTTCATAATCATCCCAATTTTTAATGGTGTTTTGGTGTCTCCTGTTCCTCTAAATAATGCTCCAAGGGTGTACATCATCGAGATAAATATTGAAGGGGTTGCTACAATGCGAAAATATGTAACACCTGATGCTAATACTTCGGGACTAGCGCCCATCACCTTCAATAAGTCCTCTGCAAAGAAGAACGACAACAACCCAAATAATATACCAATCATCAAAGTTAAGATAATCGAGTTGGAACTAACTTTAATTATCTGATTATTATTTCCTTCCCCTTTGAATCGGGATACTAATATTGTGGAACATGTTGCGATGGCAAGGAACACAGCAAAATATATCTGCAATATTGTGTTTGCAATGCCTACAGAAGCCACCTCAGCTAGCCCTAATTTTGAAATGAACAAAGTATCTACAAACCCGACCATGCTTTGCAGGAAATTCTCGGCAATTGCAGGTATGGCTAGGGCAAGAATTGACCTCCAATAAGTGTTCGATATTCTCATGTTAGGATACCTCATCAATCGAAAAGATAAATCGTGTGATTTTAGACAGACTAGGATTCAGTAAGGTAAGACGGTCAGTAACACCGTCAACGCTTCTTACATCTAGTTCAATGCAGTATGATTCCGGTTCTCTGAACTCATATCTTAGGGGTCTGTCTTTGGGGTCTGCTTCTAGCCCCTCCATACAATATTCCCCATGATTTAGGTTTACACCTCCTTGTGTGACGGTAATCGTTAGCTTATATTTGCCAACTTCTATTGGAAGCATGAAGGTACTGCATCCTAATCGGAACTGTCCGGTAAGAATCCCTTCACCTGAAAAGTTCCGAAATATAACTCCGCTCTTTTTCAAAAGTATTTCCCCTATCTCTGAATGAATGTTATTTTTTGATGTGCAGAGAGCCAAGAGTAGCATTTTCCTCAATGGCGACTGCTCTACTTTTGGAAATACCTAGTCTTTGGGCTACATAAATTCCGGTATGACCGGAGAACAAGTAACTAATGATGCAACCGATGAACATATACAGCGCACCTTCCGCCCCGAATAGTTCGATTCCCATAATGAAACAGGCAATAGGAGTATTAGTTGCACCGCTGAAAACGGAGATAAAACCAATTGCCGCTAGGAATGGGGCGGATAGTTGCAAATAATGTGCAAGTGCACTTCCCAAAGTCGAGCCAATTACAAATAATGGGGTTACTTCACCACCTTGAAACCCTGCTCCTAGTGTGAGTGACGTAAAGATTGTTTTAAGCAAGAAGGTGAACGGGGCTACACTTTCATTGAATGACTGCTGAATGAGCGGAATGCCCAAGCCTAGATAATCTCTTGTGCCGAAGAGGTACACCAAACCAATGATGACGAATCCGCCGCAAAAACTTTTAGTGACGGGGTTCTTGAATACCTTCGTAAAGAGTGCCTTTAGACGGTGGGTCAATTCACTGAAGAGCAAACCTACTAACCCGAACAAGACGGATGCAAAAAGGATTTTTAACAAGAGGGAGGTACTAAAGTCAGGTACATCTCCCATTTGATAATGCAGATGATGAATTCCCCAAGCTGTCGTAACCTTATCGCCTACGAAACTTGCGATAAAGCAGGGAATCAGGGCTTCGTATCGGATAAGACCAACAACAAGAACCTCAAGACCAAATACCGTACCTGCTAAGGGAGTGCCGAACACAGAACCGAAGCCGCTACTTATTCCACACATCAAAATGATTTTCCTGTCGAGTGGGTTTAGCTTAAAAACTTTACCAATCCATTCGGAAAAACTCCCCCCCATTTGTACCGCTGTTCCTTCTCGTCCTGCCGAACCGCCGAACAAATGTGTCACAATCGTTCCAAAGAGAACGAGGGGTGCCATTCGGAATGGGATAGTCCCATTACCTTCGTGAATCTGCTCTAGGATGAGGTTATTGCCTTTTGACGAATTCTTTCCGAACTTCAAATAAAAGTAACTGACGACAGCCCCACCGACAGGAAGAAGCCATAATAACCATGAATGGGAAGTTCGTGTGTTCGTTGCCCAATCCAAACTCGCCAAGAAAAGAGCAGACGCTGAACCAGTAAAGATACCTACAAGCCCACTTAATACAATCCACTTGAGCAAGGAAGCAAGGATTCCAACGTGAATCCACCTTTCAGCATAGCCCCTAACTCTTAACGCTTGCCCTTCAAAGAATTTTTTCAATTTTTGTCTCTCCTTCAATAATTCAGATAAAAACAAAAAACTCCTACCAGTTCATGTCAAATAAACATAAACTGGTAGGAGTCATTAGCACAAAGGCGGTTAATGGCGAACTCCATCGCCTATTCAGTTACTACTTTCAATAATATATCAACCTTCGTAGTTCGTGTCAATATCGACTAAAATGTGCGTACAAAGGTAATTCGAAAAAATTTTGTACGGAGCAAATGGGGGTAAACTCTGAAGCGACAACAAAAAGCGATTCACTAGGCACTGGGTGGGGTCAATAATACGCCCTACAAGCTGAACAGAGCCGCCCACTTACTTCCGGTTTACTCTGTTCAGCTTTGACCGTATAAAGCCTCTCAACGGCTCTCAGACAGTTTCAGTCACTTGTGTTACTTCTTGCTTCCGTCGATTAAGTTCACGATATAGCGAACCCTTGCTTACACCTGTCATTTCCTCAATTTGTGTTACTGTAAACTCTCCACTCTCATGCAACTTGACTGCTTTGTCTAACTTCTTATTATCAGTCTTAGGGCGACCTCCTTTACGTCCACGTGCCCTAGCCGCTTCAAGCCCTGCCACAGTTCGTTCATGGATGATTGATTTCTCAAACTCCGCAAATACAGCCATCATGCCGAACATCGCCTTTCCTGCCGCTGTAGATGTATCTATGTTATCGGAAAGGCTTACGAACTCAACGCCTTTCTTTTTCAGTTCGTCAAGTGTTGCTATTAGCTTTAGAGTTGAACGTGCTAGGCGGTCAAGTTTGTAAACAATGAAAGTGTCGCCTTCACGAAGCATATCTAAAGCCTTTTCAAGTTCGGGGCGGTTATCTTTGCCGCCGCTTGCTTTCTCAGTGTAGATACGGTCATATCCGAATTTTTCTAATGCGTCCATTTGTGAATTGAGTGACTGGTCAGCGGTTGACACCCTTGCGTAAGCTATTCTCATTGTTTACGTTCCCCTTTGTCTTTATCAGTAATTACATAGTATCATAAACGTACCTTTACGTAAATATGATTTTGAAACGAGTAACGTACCGACATACAAGCGGAATAGGGAACTTTTCAAGCTGTTTCGGAATCGTTTCATAAACAATCGTTTTCGTACCGCCTTTTAGAAACAAGCATAGGGAGGGAAAGGAATATGCCAAGGTGCGGAGTGCGATTAGGTGCAGGACGCAAAGCACAGGGGATAACTCGGAAGGTGTCACTGACACTAACGGAAGAACAATGGAATCAGATTGAATCATCAGGAGAGCCAACAGTAGCGGCATATATTCAGAGTCTTATGAATGAAGTGACTTTAATCAAAACTGAAATTATACCAATTTATGAAATAGGTAACTTGAATCATGTTGAGCATAAGATTGTACATAGGAAGGAAGCCGAGGAGTTTTGGTCTATTTTTGCTTCCTTTGAGGAATCAGCCGCCCCTGAGGTATTGGAGAGGGCTAGAGAGTCATTCTTGCGTGTGCTGTTCCCGAAGGGCGGTGACATATCACAAGTAGAGGTAAAGCCTAACTTCGTATGTCCTTTTACTGGAAAACGCTTCGGCTCAGTAAAGGCTATGATAAAGGCGGCTGTGCCGCACTTGGTACAATCGGAAATTAGGGGACGTTATGTAAAGCATGCTGTAACGTAAAGCTGTATTTCAAATCTGCCGACTTTACTTACTGTCAACGAACTTCCCCTGTCGTGCTGTACTACTTGTTCTCAGTTCTTTTCTCTGTTCTTATAATGTAAGTTCTTAGGGAAGCAATATGCCTAGGTATTACCTAGGGAAAATGAGCATGAGAGGGAAATATATTTCCTTCAATATAGAGTTAGAGGGAAAATAAATTCCGTGTACAGGGAAATATTTTTCCTTGTGTATGGAATTTATTTTCCTTGTCATTTCAATCAACGCCGACTAGCCAATCGCTCTTTAAGTTGTTCAAGTGTCATGCCTGTGTTCTCTTGTTTTGCTTCTTGTGCTTGCTGTGCTTTTATCTCAGCTTGGCTTTTGCCTTTCCTGTCTTTAAATGTACGCTCTTCATACGGGGTATGTTTGCTTCCCGTCTCTAAGTAGCGTTGGACATTATAAAGCGCATCACAGTCAGCCATTAGAAATGCTGTTGGGGTGATTTTATCAGTGGGCGGATAGTTCACAAAGAAGTTTTCAATGTGCTTCTTCATTGTTGGTTTTTGCACGGCTCTTTCATGGTCTCTATAATGATGCTGTAAGTCCTTGATGCAATCCTCAACACTTTTACCAGTCTTTTGGCTTTTTCTAGTGCTGTGAATCTTACCAGTGACCTTCCTGTACTCTTGAAGGAAGTACCTTGTAAATTCAGGATATGACCATGACTGCACATCATCAGGTAAATGGGTCTCTGTTGGTAAAGACTTGGCTTTGTTAATCTTAATCTTAGGTTTTGCTTGTCTAGTACCTACTGAAGCCCCATCAGCTTGAAGTTTCTCACTAAGGTAACTACGATACGCTGTTAGAATCATCTCACGTTGGCTCTCAGTGACGTTCATTAGGCTATTGACATAATCGTGTTCTACTGCTTGAACGGCGGCTGTAAAGGCTTGTAGAAGGCTATCCGCTCCATGTCCTATCTGTAACTCAGTGTTCGCAATCACTTCATTCTCGATTCGGCTAAGAAGCACGAACGGATTATTCTCAGGGTAGTCATTGATGGCAAAAATAAACTCGCCACCGTCCCCACCTTGAAGGGAGTAGGAATTGATAAACCCAAGTTCCTTCAAGCGTTTGGCATAGTTTTTTAATGTCTTGTCATCTTTGTTTCCGAATACTCTTTTTAGAAGAAGTCTTGACATGGCTACAGTAGTTGGAAGTTGGACATTGGCTACTTTAACCCGATTGACAATAAGTCCAAGCAATTTCAATGAATCACCTGTTAGGCGGTTACAACATGCTACTTCATTAGGAAGGGAGTAGAATCCAGTATGATACAGGATGAATCTGCCCGTCATTACTTCCGCCCCCTTCTCTGAATGTACTCTGCAACGTCTGAGCGGCTTATCATGTAAGAGCAGGTCTTACCCTCACCAATCTTCACAGCTTCTAGGTGACGTGCTTGTATGGCTCTTAGTATCGTCCTAGGGCTTACTCCTGCAATTTTTGCGGCTTCTTTGCGACTCAATATTTCTTTCATGTCCTGTTCCCCCTTGGAGTGGTATAAGCTAGTGACATTGAAGGCTAAAAAAATGCCCTCACACAATAAGTAATCGTTGCATGAGGGCGTTTAGTTGCGAAGGAAAATGCCTATAATAAAGACACGTCCTTATTCTCCGCCCCTGCATGACTCAGCAGGGGCTTTTTTGCATCCAGTCGGGGCGGCTACTCGTTCTCAGGAAAGATTCTGTCAAAGTCATAATTCATATCCTGTAGAAATACCTTTAGATTCGCCCTCTCAACATAGTAGGGATACTTGCCAACGCCCCGAATGTTGCCTGAGATTCGTTCGACCTGTAGCTTACCTTGTCTAATCCAACCATAGACCGCTTCATCACTGACCATGCGGCGGCTGTTTATAGACAGTCTTTGAGCGATTGTAGCAACGGTGTAATACTTTTCCATGATTAACGTCTCCCTTCTTTAATGGATTCCTCAATGAAGGTTCTTAAATCGGCTTCACGTACACGCCATAAAGAGCCACCTAACTTCATTGCTTTAATCCGTCCGTCATTGAGCCACTTATAGCAGGTGACCATTTCAATGTTCAATAGCTTGGCTACCTCGTCTGCGCTGTACAAGCGTCCTAGATACGTTTTCATGTCTTCCATTATTACTGACCTCCTGTAGTGTTATTGAGAATGAAGTTCCTGAGACTTTCCTGAGGAATCCGAATCGAACCCCCAACTTTACAGCTTGGCAGACCGCCATTGTTACACAGCCCGTAAACCGTTGTGTAAGATAGCTGTAGAATATCCATGACCTCACGGATAGTGTATAAACGTTCCATAGAGAACCGCCCCTTTCGGTTGTGAATTTGTTACATACCCAATATAAGTAATCAGGCGGTATGAATAACAAAGGCTTGTACAAATAAGGTAAAATCAATAATTTTCGATAATATCGGCTCATTTAGTTCAGGAAAGTGGAGAGAGCACGAAGCTAACCTATTTCAAAGAAAATCGGGGCATTAACGTAGATACATTCTGTGATAATAACGAGTTACCATCTGAACAAAACGCATATCCTTTCCGAAATCAATAATGATGAATTGGGGTATAAATTAAAGCCCATCGCAACGAATCGCGGACATAGAACGACGATTACTTGTGAGGGGGTTGATAATTATGAAGGTAGAACGGACATTTAACGGAAGCAATAACTTAGAGGATATTCTGCTTTCGATTATTAAGGCTCACATTGACAAGCTGAACAAGCCTGAATACGATGAGAATAGAGCAAACACCATTCCTTCAACGGACACTGAAGGGATGGCGAGTTAATATGAGTTTGAAAGTAGCGATTTATGCACGTGTAAGTACCACACGGGATGCTCAAAAAGACAGCATTGACAATCAGATTGCCTATGCAACGGATTGGGTTACAAGCAAAGGATGGACGGTAGCAGGTACTTACATCGACAATGGTATTAGTGGGCTAAAAGTAAAAAATCGTGCACAAATGCAACGATTACTTGCCGATGCGAAAAAGAAGAAGTTTGATGCGGTTATAGCTAAATCCGTTTCTCGACTTGGGAGGAATTTAGTTGAAAACTTGCAGACGGCAGACATTCTCGTTAGTTCCGGTGCTCGTTTGATTCTTCCTGAGGACAATTACGATTCTGCTACAAGTCAAAGTAAATTTAATTTCAATATTCGTGCTTTGTTAGCGGAAGAGGATAGTGCTACTTTCTCACGTAGAATTAAGATAGGAAGACAAGGGAGTGCTAAACGGGGAAAGTATCAGGCTTCATTGCCTGCATATGGTTACAGACGGGATGAGAACGGAAACTTAGTCCCTGATGAATTGACCACCCCAAATGTACAAAGCATTTTTCACTGGTATTTACATGACGGGTGGGGAATGCAGAAAATCAGTAACTACTTGACTGAACACGGCTACCCTACACCAAGAACAGTGTCTAATGCAGGTAATCAGGGGACGGTTTGGCAACAATCAAGTATAAAATTTATTTTGACCAACGTCACCTACACCGGAACACTATGCCAACATCGTGAAGAAGTAATAAGTCACATGTCTAAAGAACGGGTTAAAATTCCCGAAGATAAACAGATTATCTTCGAGAATGCCCACCCTGCCCTGATTTCAAAGGAAGATTTCCAAGCCGTACAAGACCTTATGAAATCAAAGGGAAAGAGCCACAGTAACGGTCAAGAAAGCCTATTCGCACACCTTATGCTGTGTCCTGATTGTGGTCAGGGTATGACATACCGTAAGGATAGACTAAAGATGCAGAGCGGAGCGTATGTCTGTTGTGGTTACGTCAAACGTGGGAAGGCATTCTGTTCTTCTCACATCATCGGGTATGATACGTTACTCGCGACTGTGAAGAATGACCTGAGGGAATTGATTGACAGTAACGTCAGATTGGATAGGTTATTCGATGCTGTGAAAGGGAATGTTGGTCTAAAACAAACTGCTCTAATCAAAGAGTTAAACAAGCTGAATAAGCAACAAGAACAGCTAGAGAAGAATGTACAGGGGCTTATAACTCTCTTCTCCAATCAGGCTCTTACCCTTGAGCAGTTTACCGCCCAAAATCAACGGAATCAGGAAGAACAACAAGCCCTTGCCAAACGCAAAGCGGAATTGGAATCCGTTCTCGAAACACAAAAAGACACGGAAGAGCAATTCCGTGCCTTTCAGAAGAAAATTGCGTTATTTGCACAGCTTGACATTGATGACGAGCAAGTTCTAAAACAACTGCTTCATCAGGTTATTCAGAAAATAGAAGTTCATCAAGACAGCACTATTAAAATTCACTACAACATTGCCCACCCTCAGGAAATGGGTGATTTATTGCAAGGGGCTTAATCAGAAGCCCCTTTCCATTTAAGTAACACTGTACACTCCACATGTCCCGTATGCGGAAACATATCCACCGGCTGCACTTCCTTTAACTCATACAAATCACCAAGCACCTTCAAATCCCTCGCTAAGGTCGAAGGATTACATGACACATAAACCACCCGCTTCGGCTTCATCTGCAAAATAGTCGTCAACAGCGCCTCATCGCATCCCTTACGAGGCGGATCAACCACAATCACATCAGGCCGTATCCCTTTTTCCTTCCAAGCAGGAATAACCTCTTCAGCGGCTCCGACCGCAAAACTAGCATTCGTTATCCCATTCAGTTCCGCATTGCGATGTGCGTCAGAAATGGCTTCCGGCACGATTTCCACGCCGTAGACATGCTTGGCTTTCTGTGCTAGGAAAAGGGAGATAGTACCGATTCCGCAGTACGCATCGATCACGCTTTCTTCACCCGTAAGCCCGGCGTATTCCAATGTCTTGTTATACAGCACCTCGGTTTGCGTCGGGTTCACCTGGTAGAATGACCTTGCCGAAATCGCAAATTTCACAGGGCCTATTGTGTCGTAAATGACGTCACTGCCCCACAGCGTATTAGTTGTATCTCCAAAAATAACGTTTGTCCGCTTCTCGTTAATGTTTTGCACAATGCTTTTCACATTCGGAATTTGCGTGCGAATTGACTCGATGAAATGATCCCGGCTCGGTATAAACGACTCAGTCGTAATCAACACGACCATCACTTCACCTGTGTTCGCTCCCACACGCACCACAACATGACGAAGCAAGCCAGTATGCTTTACTTCGTCATACGGCTGAATCCCCAGCTTACTTGCCGCCTGCTTTACCACCCGTACCACTTCGTCGTTAGCTTGATGTTGGATCAGGCACTCATCCATGTCGATAATGCGATGAGATTTCTCCGCATAAAATCCACCGACCAGTCCGCCTTCCTCTTCACCAATCGGCACTTGTGCCTTATTGCGGTAGCGCCACGGTTCTTCCATCCCAAGCGTCGGATGAACCGTGATACCTGCGCCCTCCAGATCAAAATCTCCGATGCGCTTCAGGTTTTCTTCCACAATTCGCCTTTTATGACGAAGCTGCTCTGCGTAGGAAACGTGCTGTAAGGAACAGCCTCCGCACTGATCGTAAACAGGACAGGGAGGCGTCACTCGCTCGGCACTTTGCTCCATAACTTCGAGTAAACGGGCAAAACCAAAATTCTTTTTGGTATGCTCCACTTGTACACGTACCTTTTCCCCTGGCAATGCTCCAGCGACGAACAAGGTATAGCCTTCATGGCGTCCTACTCCTGCTCCCTCATGATTGAGACCGGTAATTTCCAACTCAAGAATCTGATCGTTTTGCACGGGATAATTGCGCTCTTTCACAGGTTGAGCTGTAGAATGATGTCCCGAATGTTTTTTTGCCTTATCTCTCAAACCGCTTCTCGAAGAAGGATTCGATCTGTTTTTCGATTTTTTCGTAGGTTTGGTTCCTTTGGACACGAGATGTCTTGCTCCTTTTTGAAGTTCATTTTGAAAATTCTATGGCACGTAAACCCGCTGATGATTATGCAATGCCTGGCATTCACACGGCAGTTGTCCGCCCAGTTCGCCATCCAGGTTGAGTTGCATTTTGGCACTCCCTTGTGTTGTTGCTTTTAAATAGCTTGTTTGGAAGTACATGATGTTCGGGTCCTTCAAATGATCTCCCTTGACCGCATGGGTGGAAAGACGGATAAATTCGGGCAAACTCATTTTTTTGACAACCAGACAGTCGAACTTGCCATCTGATAAATCGGCCAGAGGTGCCAGCTTGTCGAAACCCCCGACAGAATGGCTGTTGGCGACCAGGAACATCATGATCTCATCGTCGATAACGACCTGATCACGGGTCTCGATTCGTACGTGGGTCGGGTGGATCGATGGCAGCTTCTCCATCCCTTTCACATAATAGGCGAGCTGTCCGATGACCGTCTTTAATTTACTAGGCACTTCATAGGTTAGCTCCGTCAAAGAGCCGCCACCCGCTATATTAATAAAGTAGCGATTGTTGATTCGCCCAATATCAATTTTCTTGGTTTTTTGTTTGGCGATGATTTCAGCCGATTTGCTGAGGGATTTGGGGATTCCGAGTGCTCGGGCAAAATCGTTGCTCGTGCCCGCCGGAATAATCCCTAAGGCAGGGCGATTCGGCTTATCTGCAATCCCGTTGACGACTTCATATAAGGTCCCGTCACCACCTGCCGCAATAATCACATCGAAGCCTCGACTAACTGCTTCTGCTGCTTCCTTGGTTGCATCTCCTGCTCCTTTGGTCGCATAGCATGATGTTTCAAATCCGGCATCTTCTAGTATATCCAGGATGTAGGGTAACTGGCGGCGAATCCCTTCTCTTCCCGAACTAGGATTGTAGATGAGTCGCGCTCTTTTTATTTTCACTCTTTTCCCTTCTTCCATCCAAACATTTCCGTGCTATCTTCTATCCATCATATCCTGTATAGCCGAATTTGGGAATCGCTATGCCTCAATTGTTGGGACATCGTGCTTTTCTTCTCATTTCTCTTTGTCAACAAGGGGGCACATGGTAAGATAAATATGGGAATTCATACTATTTTTTATAGGGGTGGGTCACGTGACGACTGGCATTATTGCAGGAGTAGATGTAGGTGGAACAGCCATTAAAATCGCTCTTTTCGATCAAGCGGGCAGCATGCTGCTCAAGACACAAGAACCTACTCCCGTAGCAGGCGGAGTAGATGCTATTATTGAAAGCGTTCACAAGACGATTCAACACCTAATCAGTCAGTTGAACACACCCGATGTACAGCTATTGGGGATTGGCGTCGGTGTACCCGGGTTTGTTGATAACAAGTCTGGTATTGTGTTTGAAGCAGTCAATCTGCATTGGAAAACGCACGTCCCACTCCGTGAAAAGCTCGAACATCTCACAAAAGTTCCTGTCTACGTAGGAAATGATGCCAATAATGCTGCTTTAGGCGAAATGTGGCAAGGTGCAGGCCAAGGCGCAACTGATCTCGTAGCCATCACACTGGGAACGGGTGTTGGCGGAGGAGTCATTGTTGAGGGCCGCGTGATCCAGGGCGTGACGGGAGCAGGCGGAGAAATTGGTCATATCACGGTTGAACCTACTGGAGGCCCTCCGTGCAATTGCGGTAAAACAGGCTGCCTGGAGAACTACGCTTCCGCCACAGGAATTATCCGGGAAGGAATGCGTGTCGCCAAGGACCAATCCAGCCCATTCCTGGCCGAGCGACTGTCCACCAACGGAAAAGTGAATGCAAAGGATGTTTTTGATGCGGCATTAGCTGGAGATGAAGCAGCCCTCGCTATTGTTGATCAGGCGGCACATTATCTCGGATTTGGCCTTTCCCAGCTCGCCAACATTCTCAACCCTGCCAAAATTGTCATCGGTGGCGGTGTATCTGCAGCAGGAGATTTCCTGTTTGATCGAATCCGCCAATCTTTTCAGAAGTTTACTTTGCCAATTGCTTTTCGTGCCTGCGAGATCCTTCCCGCTACAACAGGCAATGACGCTGGTGTGATCGGTGCGGCATGGCTGGTACATTCTCAACAATAATCTCAAGATAATCATAAAAGGATGATCAATAGTAGACATGACTACTATATGTCATCCTTTTCTTTTTGGCTGAATCAAGCCAATACCATTTCGATGAACTTCTTGTTGGCTTTGGACAGCCATTTGTTTTTGTGATACGAGACTTGCCCGTAAAACAGTAATGGCTCATCTGGCACATACTCGATCACCTTCATTTTTCCCTCTCGTAGAAGCCCTTCTACACTGATGTACGGCATCAAACTAATCCCTAACCCGCTAACTATACACTGTTTCATTGCTTCCATACTGGAAAACTCCAGATAATTACCTGCCATGATTCCTCTGCCCGACAAGTAACCATCAAAAAACCGCCGCAGCGCACAATTTTTCTCACTAAAAATAATACACTCACCGTTTAATTCGGAGATGTTGGAAATAGAAAGATTATTACCCCCAACAAAGACTAACGGCTCTTCTGAGCAGACGGCTGTAGCCAATTGCGGATCACTTACTTTTGGCTCCAATGTAATCGCTATGTCCAGTTCTCCCGAATGGAGCCTCTCTCGCAACGGCAGACAATTATCGTTGATGAGAGAAATCGTAACTTCTGGATAACTCTTTTTAAACTGAGACAGCACAGGCCCTAGCTTGTAAACGGTCATCGTTTCTGACGCACCGATGCGAAGCTCGCCTTTCAAATTCATATCATCAGAAGAAATCTGTTTGATCTTGGCGTGTGCGGCCAGCAACTCCCCTACATACGGAACCAACTCATGCCCTGCCGCAGTGAGCTGAATTCTCTTTCCCAATCGGTCAAACAAAGGAACTCCCAACTCTTCCTCCAGTTGCTGAATATGAGAAGTGATTGTGGCCTGGGAGTACTGTAGTGCTTGTGCTGCTTTTGTGAAGCTACTCAATTCAGCTACGGTTTTAAATGTTTGAAATTGCCGGATGTCGATGGTGAATCCCCCCATCAGCTTGCTTTGTTATCAGAATTCCCAAATGTTTTTATTGGATATTTCAATTTTACTAATGATTCATTGTATCATATGATCCTTGTGTGAATGGATTTCCACAACAAAAAATTTTTCTAAACTTTTTTGGGGAGCTGATTGTATGAAAAGAGTATGTTTGCTATTACCGAATGGTTTTGAAGCAGTTGAGGCAAGTGTGTTTACCGATGTCATTGGCTGGAACCTGAACCTTGGGGACGGCTCAACCGAACTCATTACCGTGGGCACCCGAAACGAACTGAAATGCACATGGAATTTTACAGTAATCCCGGAGAAAGTCATTTCAGATGTAACCGTAGATGAATTTGATGCATTAGCCCTGCCAGGTGGCTTCGAGACTGCAGGCTTTTATGAAGATGCCTTTCGTCCCGATGTTCTTGAGTTTATCCGCGAATTCGATCGACAAGGCAAAGTGATCGCCTCAATCTGTGTGGGTGCATTGGTGGTTGGCAAAAGTGGCGTATTACAGGGAAGAAACGCGACAACCTACAATCTCGGCAGTGGCAAACGACAAAAACAATTAGCTGAAATGGGGGCCAATGTGATTCCCGATCAGTCCATTGTCATCGACAACAATGTCATCACTTCTTATAATCCTGCTACTGCTTTTGATGTAGCCTTTACCCTGCTTGAGTCGCTTACTTCCACTGAAAATACAAACAATGTAAAACGAATGATGGGATTTCTGAAATAATACCCGCTACCGAGCAGAAGGAGTTACTGTATGAAAATAACCGCAAACACCGCATTGCTCTTGATCGATGTACAAAATCATTTTGATGATCGATCACTTGGCAGACGAAACAACCCGGATGCAGAGGAAAACATGGCGGCACTGTTGCAGATGTGGCGAAAAACGAATCGTCCAATCATCCACATCCAGCATATCAGCAACCCATCTTTACCTCATCACCCCGGTCGTGACATTAAAGAGATCGTTGCCCCGCTGCCACACGAACCCGTTATGATTAAAAATGTGAACAGTTCCTTTATTGGTACCAACCTTGAAAATTATCTAAAAGATTCCGGCATAGAATCACTGGTGATCGTCGGTCTGACAACGGACCACTGTGTTTCCACGACGACGAGAATGGCCAAAAACCTCGGGTTCAACCCGTTCATTGTGTCTGATGCGACAGCTACTTTTGACAGAATCAGCTTTGATGGAGAGCTATACCGGGCCGAAGATATACATAATTTGGCTCTGGTCAGCCTGCACGATGAATTCGCAACCGTGATCGATACGAAAGGCATACTACAATTGTTGGACGCGTAGTCCCTATTGAACTTTTTTCACCTTCACTTTACTTACTTCACTATTCTCGACATCTCCACTTGAATCTTCTGCTGACTTCGAACGGGTAGCAACCACGAGCAACGCCCCCGTCAAGACAGCCACCCCACCGAGAAGCTGCATCCATGTAATGTGCTCTTTTAACAAAAATGTGGATGCAGCAATCGTGATAACCGGCTCAACCGTACTGAGAATGGATGACTTTGTTGACCCGATCAGCTCCAAGCCCTTGAAAAAAGTAAACATGGCAACAACCGTAGAAATCACGGCAATCCCGGCAATAGACCACCATGCTCCTTCTGTAAAGTTAAAATGAAGCTGATTTGTTGACCAGCCCACTGTAAAAAATGACAAGGACGCAAAAAAGCTGATACAAACCGTGGCAAACAACGGGGGAATGTCCTTGATCAACCGATTCCCCGTAATGATGTAGACGGCATAGACAACTGCTGCAAGCAGCGCAAGCATAATTCCCATCAGGTTAATTTGTCCAAACGATGTACCCAAAATAAGGACAAGCCCGCCAATCGACAAAAGAATGGAGAAGACGGTTTGTTTGTTCAGTGCTTCTTTTTCGATGAAATAAGCCAAAATCGCAACGTAAATCGGAAATGTGTACAGCAAAAGCGCCGCAAGAGATGCAGGTATGTACTGCACCGCAGAGAGGTACGAAAATGACTGAACCGTATACAGAATGCCGCCCATCACGAAGAGCGACAAAACCTGCTTCACTGTAAGCCCCCATCGCTTGCGAGTAAACAAGATGACCAGCAGGAAGAGAACGGCAGCCATCAGGAAGCGCAACGCAAGCAAAGAAACTACATTACTCCCGCCTTGATAGGCATACACAGCAAAAATGGGCATGACCCCGAATGCAGCAGCAGACAATACAATATACAGAACACCGACATAGAACTGACCCACAGGAATGACCTACCTTATCCGATAATGTTATAACTGATATTATACAAAATTATCGGACTATTACACCCTCCTTGCGAAAAAAGTAGGAAGCGATCCAGATCGCAGCACCTACGTAGAGGGCAGATGACCCTGCAGCCATGAGAAAATGACCAAGCAGCAAATCTCCGTAAAAAATCTCCTTGAAGATGGCCGCCCCGTTGAAAACAGGCAGTAAGTAATAAAAAACCGGAATATCCACTGGATTGACTGGCATCAACATGTAAGATGGTACGACGGCAAGGATTGCTATTGGTGTCATATACGTCTGTGCTTCTTTAAAGGACCTCGCAAAGGAACTGATCGACAGTTCCAATCCGGCAAACATTGCTGACAAAAGCATTATCATCAGGAACAGGACACCCACCGATAGAGGCTGCAGAAATCCAAGAGACAGCTTCGCCTCCGCAGCACCGAATCCAGCAGTGGAAAGTACAATCGACAAGCTGACGAGCGAAGCCGATGCGCTGATGATGCTCATAATCATCGTTGTCAGCAGCTTGGCAAACAGGATACTGCCCCCTGCCACTGGCGAACTGACGAGTGACTCCAATGTTCCTCTCTCCCGCTCACCTGCCACGAGATCAGTAGCGGCTGGAATCCCTCCTGAAGCTAGTGAAAGCATGAGCATCAATGGAATGATCGTGGCGAGTATACTGCCAGACATTTTTTCTTCACTTGCCACACTTGTCATCTGGGTCTTGAGTGGTTGAATTGCCTCCGTTGACAATCCGACAGATGTCAAGCGCTTTGCGACAATCTCAGATTCGTATTTCTCAATCACGTCTTCAATGACTCCAAGCGCATATTCCGATTTTTGATTGGAAGGGTCGTACCAGATGGGGATATTGACTGATTGCTTGGAGGTGATGGATGACTCCAGATTTTGCGGAATCTCGATGATCGCCCGAATCTCCGCTGCTTGAAGTGCCAGCTCTGGATTCTCCGCTGTGATGCTTTTGGCATTCGGGATAGACAGCAATCGCTTGGCTAACGGGTGGCTCACATCCCCCTTGATCATGATCGGAACATACGCCTTCGCTTCCTTTTCAACGTTCTGAATACTGGAACCCAACAGGAAAAAGACGAGCGGAATGACAAACAGTGGGATGACAAAAGCACCAATCCATGTCTTGCGATCCCGGAGCAGGTCGATGCATTCTTTGCGAAAAATGATGCTGATGTGCTTTCCGTTCACGCTCTTCCACCTCCTACTACCTGCATGAAGATTTCGTCCAGATCATTGCTTGCATAGGCTTGTTTCAGAGCAGGCAGAGTTCCCTCAAAACGTTGTTTGCCTTTATGTATGATAACCACTCGGTGGCACAGCTTTTCTACCTCTCCCATATTGTGGCTGGAGAAGAGGATTGTTTTTCCTGAGTCACGCAAATGCTGAATCAGTGTGCGAAATACCTGCGCTGCCGTCACGTCCAGCCCCGTGGTCGGCTCATCGAACAAAATCACCTGCGGATCGTGTACCAACGCACGGGCAATGGCTACCTTTTGTTTCATTCCTCGTGAAAAAGCGCCAACACGCCGTTCCAGATATTCTTCCATTCCAAGCGTTTGGCCAAGCTCATCCACTCTTGCCTGTAATGATTTTTGCGACATATCGTACAGTCTGCCAAAGTACTCAATGTTCTCTCTCGCTGTCAATCTGGCGTACAGTCCTACATCTCCACCAAACAACAAGCCTACCTGCCTGCGAACCTGCATCGGGTCCTTGCGTACAGAAAATCCATTGATTCGTATTTCCCCGTCTGTCGGTACAAGCAATGTGGCCATCATTCGCATGGTTGTCGTCTTTCCTGCTCCGTTCTCTCCCAACAACCCCAGCACTTCCCCCGGTTTCACATCAAATGAAAGCTGATCAACGGCAAGGAACGAGCCAAAGCGCTTGGAAACTCTATTCAGCTCAATCACGGCAATCAGACCCTCCTTCCATTTTATTCATACTTTATGCTACGACCAGGGAAGCTGGTTGGTTTCGAAAAAGAAGCGAAAGGACCTCCCACATCACCAGGAGATCCTTTTCATTTACTTAGTTGGCTGACAGCTTCGCTCAAGCTCCCGATCGATAATGTCCTGTAACCAGTGGGATATATTGGGATGCGGAAGATATGTTTTGCCATTATACGTATAGGATAACCCTTCCAAGCGGGATGGAATCACTCGTTTGGTGAAATACCCTTCACTTAAGAAAAGAGGTACAACAATGGTTTGGTTCTTTCTGGATAAAGCCTGAGTTCGGGAGCGCAGATTGTCAGGATGAAGCGTCCCATAGCTGACACCCTTGAAACCAAACCGTTCTCTCAGCGATACGGCCATGCTTTGCATCACACGTTCCCACTTAGCATGATTTTCTCCTTCATCTGCTCCGTGTCCAACCAAGAGTAGTGTCTCCTGAGCCGGGTTTGCCGAGAGCTCTCGAATCCGCTGTTCCAGTATCTCTATGATAAGTGGATGATCGTCCATGGGTGGACAGTAGATTATTTCTGCCTTTGTCGCTATTGCCTCAATGCCTTCATCTGTCATTGCTTCGTTCATCTGGTAGACACCCAGTAAACATCCAATCTCATCAATATGTGTACTGCCGGAAGCAACGAACAGTGGTATCGCAACAATGCGTTCTACACCTTGTTGCTCTAACTCCCGAATACCGTCTTCAATCAGTCTTCCTTCCACCATCTCCAAGAAACATGTGGCGACTGGAGCGTCTGTCTTCAACTCTTGAACTGCCTGATCCACCATTTCTACCCAAGAGGGGTTGCTGGAACCATGCCCGATGACTAGTATTCCGGTTTTTCTCATGTTCGTTCCTCACTTACTTTCCTTGTTGATATCGGTATTATAACCCAACTTGTTTTCCTCTTCCTATTTTTTCACTTCATTGTCATATCTGGCAAGTGGACACGACAGTTTGACCTCTATTCCGCTTCTTCTGGAACCGATAGACCAAGTCCCTCAGCGATTCGCTTGCCATAATCAGGATCCGCTTTATAGAAGTGCTGGATTTGACGTAGCTTGATTTCTTCCTTGGAAACAGGCTTCATCGATGCCACGATATTTTGAACCAAACGAGTACGCTCATCCTCTGACAGCAAACGATACAGGTCACCCGCCTGCGTATAGTGATCATGATGATCATACGCCACACTGCCGGTCTCACCAGTTACAGGGTAAGGAGCTTGCTTGTTTTCTGGTGATTCTTTCGGCCCTCCGAAGCTGTTTGGTTCGTAGTAGACAGAGCCACCGCCATTGTTGTCAAAGCGCATTTGACCATCCCGTTGGTAGTGATTTGCCCCTGATAGCGGACGATTGATCGGCAAATGGTTATGGTTTACACCGACACGATAACGATGGGCATCGGCATAAGCGAAAAGGCGTCCTTGCAACATTTTATCCGGTGAAGGCTCAATGCCTGGCACGAAATTACCTGGGGAGAAAGTCGCCTGCTCCACTTCAGCGAAATAGTTTTCTGGATTGCGATTCAGCACCATGCGTCCCACTTCGATCAATGGGTAATTCTTTTGCGACCATACCTTTGTCACATCGAATGGGTCAAAGCGATACGTATCGGCATCTTCCAGTGGCATGATTTGTACATACAGCTTCCAGGACGGGAAGTCTCCTTTTTCAATGGAATTGAACAGATCTTCTGTATGATAATCAGGATTTTCACCCGCAAGCTGGGCTGCGACTTCATTGGACAGGTTTTTGATGCCTTGCTCGGTCTTGAAGTGATATTTCACCCAAACACCTTCGCCCACTGCGTTCACCCATTTGAATGTATGGCTGCCAAATCCATGCATGTGACGATAGGTCGCAGGAATCCCACGGTCAGACATAAGAATCGTCACCTGATGCAGTGCTTCCGGTGACAGGGACCAGAAATCCCAAACGGCTGTCGGGTTTTTCAGATGTGTCTTTGGATCACGCTTTTGTGTGTGAATAAAGTCAGGAAACTTGATCGCATCACGAATGAAGAATACTGGTGTGTTGTTGCCCACCAAATCGTAATTGCCTTCCTCCGTGTAGAACTTCACCGCAAATCCACGGGGGTCACGAACGGTATCGGCGGATCCAAGTTCACCTGCTACTGTAGAAAAGCGAATAAACATCGGTGTTTGCTTGCCTACTTCAGACAAGAACTTTGCTTTTGTATATTTGGAAAGATCATTGGTGACTTCAAAATACCCATGTGCACCTGCTCCTTTGGCATGGACGACACGCTCTGGAACACGCTCTCTGTTGAAGTGAGCCAATTTTTCTAATAGATGAACATCTTGAATCAAGGTTGGTCCACGGGAACCTGCTGTTATGGAGTTTTGATTATCTCCGACGGGAGCACCCCAACTGGTTGTTAACTTGTTTTTATCTGTACTCATGGAACACATCACCTCATAAGATTTAGTAAGAACATTGTCATAATTCTATAATAACAACTATAATTTTAAAATCAATACTAAATTATAATTATTATAATAAAACACTTGTTCTAATTATATCCTGTGAGTTTTTCCATGACTCTATTGATAAATGCCTTTATGCAAAAGCCCTTGTGCTAGGACACAAGGGCAAGTTTAGTAGCATATTTCTCTTTAAACGCTTGCACGGAAAAGCCTTCAAACAGTTGGAGGAAATGCTTTGTGTCGTTGTAATAATGGCGGCTTTCCTTACTATTCGGGTACTTCTCCAAATAAAGCAGAGCAACGATCTTGTATAGAGGAATCTCTTCCTTTTCATGATCGTAAATTCCTTGCTCAGCTAAAACAGTTTGAAAGTAGCGAACATATGTAACGGTCAATGTTTTGGTTTCTTTGCCCTCCTGGTAGGTTACTACTGATTCATCAAACGTATCAGATGGTGAACCACCTTTACCCGCTGGAAGACTTCCTCCCTCAACAGATAGAATATTCATTTATACGGTCACTCCTTATTTCTTATTTACACGTTAATTATAGTATATAGTTCATGGTCGATAAAGACTGTAGTACCCCTGCAAAATTAGATATGTTTCTAGTATGACCATTATTCGAGTAATCCGCCCCTGACCTCTGACCTTTCTTTGCTGGCACAAAAATGCACCCCCTAAAGTTTTCATCGGTAACCGTAGAGGTTTTCCCAATGTCTACCTTAAGGGGTGCATATCATTTTATGACAAAGCGACTTTGTGTTTTTACGTTACTGCTTATTTGCTTTTACTTCAAATTGAGTAGTGGCGATCAATTCTACGGGAAGAGGCGTACTCCACACAACTTCGTATGTTCCAGGCTCCAGGTCATCAGGAAGCTGGAGTGTCGGATTTGTCCAAAAACTATATCCACTTTCCTCCAACACAATCTCATCCCCCTTTTTCAGCTGGATTTTCGGTTCGATGAGCTGCCAACTTATTTTTTCGTACTCCTTCTTCTGGATATCATAGTATGCTAACTCCCACTCATGATCGCCCTTATTCGTTAGCACCAGTGGAAGGTCGAGATCCTTCAGAGGAGCATCCACTTGGACATTGCCATTTGTTACTTTATTGCCATACTGATCTGAGACGTTAACGGAAAACTCTGCATTATCGCCTGGTGCATACTCTTGTTGTTGTGCGCTAACCTTGGCTGAAAGCTTACCACCCACTTTCAGACGGTAACCATCTTTCGATTTGCGCGACTTGGCATCCATGACAGTGATTACCTGACCTTGATCAACAGTGACTGACTGTACAACTTGAAATTCCTTTTGATCTGCAGGCACGTAAACCGACTGAGACTCATCTGCCTTCAGCAGGAACATCATGTTACCTTTTTCTGATGTAATCTGCAAGCTGGTGCCAATAAGCCAATCGGTATTGGCAGGTTTGCTTCCTTCAATCTGTACTTTGATTAACTTATTGTAATCCGGTTCCACCTGTATTTCAGTAGAATCAGGTGAGATGATTAATTCTTTTGATTGAGCAAACGGTTTATCTCCACTATTTCGCATCACTAACGAATAGTAGGTCCCTTGATCAAGCCATAATTCCCCAGTAAATTCAGGAGTAAATTCTCTTAAAAATTGATCACCCTCCGTTATCTTGCGAGAGAGGATCACTGAATCATCTTTTTCTTCCCAGTTGATCTGAACTTTATTTGGACGGTGTGGTGCCTGTGATAGATCCAGTGTAGAATGTCCCCCTGGGAAAGGCATCTCATGGTCAAAGAAAACATATCCTTTATCTTTAGTGAAGCCAAAGATCGTGATCCGGCATGGTTTGCCGGGGACCAACTGCGGAAATTCCAAAACGGGATTTTTCCCTCCGGTTATCACCATGATGATACCCATGTGCGCCAGTTTTTCTCCTGTCTCTGGATCACTTACGATTAAATCTGCATCTTCGAACACCTGCCCGTTCGGGTCAAGAACAGTAACCTTTGGAACAGACTGGACGAATTCAATATCACAAATTTTTACTCGTGGAACAGCTATCGGAAGCGGCACTTTAGAGAGGTCCACATTTACTTGATAGATTCCATCGATGAGCGTAGAATCATTGGGTATTTCGCTTCCGTATGCAAATTTCCAGCGGGTAACCTCATTTCCTTTGCTGTCTGTGAGGTATGTTTCGGGACCGTCAAAATAGAATGGATTCGTCTCTGGATCTCCTTGAACAAAACCATTGTCTACAGTCAAGAATTGAGAAGTCAACTCTTTATCAGATGCAGGCGGAGTAAGCACATGCTGTGCAGAGAGCGATTCCCAATCTGAAGCGTTCATCCAATAGATCGAATTGATGTACGTATCTTCTGATAACTTGAAATCTACCGGAATGTAAAGATACCCTCCTCCTGTTACCTTCTGATGCTCATATTCCCTGTATTCAATGACTGGCGGTTTTGAGAGATCGACCGTTCGATTTCGAGTAGTATCCAAATTTAATGCGTTAACTCCGTAGAGCCATACCTTGTCCTTTGTTTTCTGCTGGAGCAGCAGGATAAGTTCTCCGCTCTCTTCTTTGGTTACAAAGACGCTGCCGCTTTTACGAATCGGTAAATAAGGCGCCTGCATCCATTGATAGGCAATCATCATACTGTCTGCCCATTCTGGTAACTTAAAGTCAATTTTTGAAGCATCATTTAAATCGAAAGTTATTTTTCCATTCTGTTTCGTAATCTCGACCTTCTGGTTTAGCAAGAAGTGGTATTGATTACCTACAGATCCTTGCAGTTCGACCTCATAGGTGCCTGGGGCAAGACGGGGTAAGACGACTTGTCCATCTTTAATTTCCACTTGATAATTCACATATGCTGGAAGAAACCTATTTTCGTCAGATACTGCATTTAAATAAAGCGTTGCCTCAAGATCATTGTTCCCTATCAGCGATTTTCCGTTTTTCATCAATTCGATTTGGACGGGGTGAGTCTGGCCAAAGTCAATTGTCAAAGAAGTAGTTTTTGATGTAACAGGATAGAATTGCAGGTAATTCTCGCCAGTTACATCATCTTTGTAAGTAGCATACAGACCGTATGTCTCTCCTGGCAAAAGGGTTAATTTGGGCAAGAATGTTTGCCCCTGATCATTTACATAACCTTGATAAATTGGGGAACGTTGATTCTTTTTGAACAACATTAACATCGTTCCTTTTGCAGGTTCACCTGACGGCTTCGTAGCGCTAATACCCAAGCCTTGTTTTTCCTGGTCGCGAATAACGACTATCCATTCCCTGGCATCACCAATCGGTTTGCTTGACATCTGATCAAATGCTTCGATGATCAGGCTGGTTCGTCCCGATTGAAGCAAGTTCGTATCCCACGTCACAGTTGCTCTTTTGTTCTCCACCTGCGCCGTTCCCAGCAGTTTGCCCTCTTTTGTGGAGAGACGAACCTGTCGCACGGAATCATCGAAAATTACTAGGTTCATAGTAACCTTGCCGAAAACTTGGCTGCCAAAGGCTGGTGATTCTACCTGCAAAGGCACATTTTGCTGAGCCAGGATCGCTTGATTCACATCCAGCAACCCATGTCCTGTCGTGGCGTCAAATCCAGATGATCCGATATCACGAGCAGAGGTTTCCAGCGCATTACGAATCTCTTCTGTACCCCAATCTGGGTGGGTCAATTTGACTAAAGCGGCTGCAGCGCTAACGAACGGAGTCGCCATTGACGTTCCGTTATATTGCTCGTATTGGTCATCAAGAACAGTACTGAGAATCTGCTCGCCTGGAGCAGCCAGATCGACGGCAGATCCATAATTGCTAAACGAAGAAGGTTTGATTTTCTCATTAACAGCAGCAACGGTCAAACACTCGCTGAAGCCCGCAGGGAAGTAATTGTCAGTATTGGTGTTAGCATTGCCTGCTGCGACGACAACAAGGATTCCCTGATCAGTTGCTTTTTTGATCGTTTGCCGCAATAACTGGCTATATCCCCTGCCACCAAGGCTCAGGTTAATCACATCTACCTTCGCTTCGATCGCACGCTCGATCCCTGAGGCAACAGTAAGTGATGTACCCCCTTGTTTCCCCAAAGCTCGAATCGGTAAAATCTTGACCGGTGATTCACCAGATACACCCGCAATTCCTTTGCCGTTGTTCGTATCGGCAGCGATTATTCCGGCAACATGTGTACCGTGACCAACATCATCAGTAAAATCAGGACTATTTTCCAGCGTACTGTAGCCGGGGATGTACCGGTTTTTCAGATCGGGATGGCCTAGGTCAATCCCCGTGTCAATAACCGCTACGGTAACAGACTCTTTCATTTCGCCGTTCCAGTTACGAATTGTATCCCATGCTTGCAGTGCCGAAACCTGTTCTAGCCCCCATTGCTGGCCTATCTTGGGATCGTTTGGTTTGGAAGTGACATCCGTCGTATAGTAACGATAGTTCGGTTCTACAAATGCTACCTCTGGATCTTTCTCCAATTCCTTTTTCAGTTCAGTTAACTGATCGTCATTGCCTTTTACCAATAATGTCTGTCCGCTGTTTTGAACTTCAGTCCGTTCGAATTCCTGCAATTTGTTGAGTGCTTGGGAAGAGAGCTTGGCGTAGGGCTTGGACTGTTTGAATTGAACAATCCATTCACCTTCCACTCGATCTGCTTGAGTCTTTTCTTGCGACGAAGCAGTCTCTCCCGTTTGCGCCAGGACGGCAGGTGAGAACATCGCTGTTAACAAAGGAAGCACTAACAGCGTTTTAAATAATTTGCTATGTAACAAAAATAAACACCTCCACTGGAAATATATGTATCCAATTATAATACGACTAAATTTTAGTAAATGTTACAAATAATTTACTATTAAAACAATCATTAAGATATCCTGTAAGATGGAGGCATCCTTAAACTTACAATTTATTACCCATACAAAAAAACGCCCCCGATTTCTCGGGAGCGTCCATACAATCAACACCAGTTTGTTATTATTCTTAGCCTACAATTTTTCGATGGCTTCCATCAGCAGCTTGTTTACTACTCCTGGATTCGCCTTCCCTTTGGTTTGCTTCATAATCTGACCCACGTAGAAGCCAAGCGCACGATCATTTCCTGCCTTGTAATCCTCAATTGGTTGTGGGTTGGCGGTCAGCAGATCATCGATGATGCGTTTCAGTTCACCCTCGTCACTGATCTGGACAAGCCCTTGCTCTTCAACGATTTTGGTTGGTTCTTTACCCGTTTCAATCATTTCCTTGAAGACGGTTTTGGCAATTTTGGTAGAAATGGTGCCTTGCTCAATCAGCTTAACCATTTCTCCCAGACCTTGCGGAGTAAGCTTGATGTCTTTCAATTCCTGATTATTGGCATTCAGGTAAGCGAACAATTCACCCATCAACCAGTTGGCAACTGCTTTCGGATCGGCACCTGTGGCTACTGCCTGATCAAAGAAATCAGCAGACTCCTTGGAAATGGTGATAACACCCGCATCCTGGCTAGAAAGACCATATTGAGTGGTGTAGCGTTCCTGACGTGCATCAGGAAGCTCCGGAATGGACTTCTTGACTGCTTCAATCCATTCTTCTGAAATATGCATCGTAACCAGATCAGGGTCTGGGAAATAACGATAGTCGTGCGCTTCTTCTTTGGAACGCATCACGATTGTTTTGCGCCCGCCCTCATCCCAACGACGAGTTTCTTGTGTAATTTTACCGCCAGCGAGAACCACTTGACGTTGGCGCTCTACTTCATATTCCAAACCGACTTGTACGTTGCGGAAAGAGTTCATGTTTTTCAATTCTGTCTTCGTGCCCAGTTCTTTTTGACCGACAGGGCGGATGGAGACGTTGGCATCACAACGAAGGGAGCCTTGCTCCATTTTTACGTCTGATACTTCTGTGTATTGAAGAATCGCCTTGAGCTTCTCCAGATATGCCTTCGCTTCTTCTGGTGAGCTGATATCTGGCTCCGATACGATCTCCACAAGTGGTACACCGACACGGTTGTAGTCTACCAGTGTGCCGCCGCCATAATCGGCGTGAGTCAATTTACCTGCATCCTCTTCCAGATGCAGACGGTTGATGCGAATCCGCTTCTTCTCCCCATTTACTTCGATGTCGATCCAACCGTTCACACCAATTGGTTTATCGAACTGGGAAATCTGATACGCTTTTGGCAAGTCAGGATAGAAGTAGTTTTTGCGGTCGAACTTGGTCTCACGGGAAATCTCGCAGTTCAATGCCATGGATGCTTTCATCGCAAATTCAACTGCTTGCTTGTTGGTTACAGGCAGTACTCCCGGATGACCCAGACAGATTGGACATGTATGTGTATTAGGCGGTGCACCGAATTCTGTCGGACATCCACAAAAGATTTTTGTGTTCGTCGAAAGCTCAGCGTGCACTTCTAAGCCGATTACTGTTTCAAATTTCGTCATGGTTATCCCCCCTTACAATCCCGGTTTCCGCGTGTGGAAATCATTCGCTTGCTCGTATGCGTGTGCTACACGAAGAATGGTAGCCTCATCAAATGCTTTACCGACAATCTGTAAGCCAATTGGCAGTCCATTCGAAGAGTAACCACACGGAACACTGATCGCAGGCAAGCCAGCCAGGTTGACCGGAACCGTACAAATATCCTCCAGGTACATTTTCACTGGATCATCAATCTTCTCGCCCAGTTTGAATGCAGTCGTTGGAGTTGTTGGATGGATAATCACGTCGAATTTCGCAAAAACCTCTTGGAAATCACGAATGATCAAGGTGCGAACCTGTTGTGCTTTTTTGTAGTACGCATCGTAGTAGCCAGAAGAAAGGGCATATGTTCCCAGCATAATGCGACGCTTCACTTCTGAGCCGAAGCCTTGGCTGCGTGTCTCTTTATACAACTGAATCAAGTTTTCATCATTATCCGCACGCACACCATAGCGAACACCGTCAAAGCGGGCCAAGTTCGAAGATGCTTCCGAAGATGCAAGGAGATAGTAAGCAGGTACAGCATACTCGGTATGAGGCATCGATACCTCACTCCAGGTAGCACCCATGCTTTCCAATTGCTTCAAAGCTGCCAGGGTAGCATTGCGAATTTCTGGATCAATACCTTCCCCGAGAAGCTCTTTTGGTACCCCGATGCGAAGTCCTTTGACATCACCTGTCAATGCGGAGAGATAGTCAGGCACTTCAACATTCGCAGAAGTAGAGTCGAACTCATCGTAGCCTGAAATCGCCTGAAGTACGTAAGCGGAATCCTCAACATTTTTAGTTAACGGACCAATTTGATCAAGAGACGAAGCAAATGCAACCAAGCCAAATCGGGATACACGTCCATAGGTTGGTTTCAACCCGACAACGCCACAAAACGCTGCAGGCTGACGGATCGAGCCGCCAGTATCAGAGCCCAACGTGAAAAAGAACTCGTCAGCAGCCATCGCCGCAGCAGAGCCACCGCTTGATCCACCTGGGACATAGTCAAGGTTCCACGGGTTGCAAGCAGGGAAGAATCCGGAGTTTTCGTTGGAGCCACCCATTGCGAATTCATCCATGTTCAGTTTCGCTACGATGACAGAGTCAGCCGCTCTCAGCTTTTTGGTAACGGTAGAGTCATAAATCGGATCATACGTTGCGAGCAATTTGCTTGCGCAAGTGGACTTCATACCCTGTGTCACAATGTTATCCTTGAGACCAACAGGCAATCCAAACAATAGACCGAGTTCACTGTCCCCTTTGGCCAGTCGCTCGTCCAGTTGCTTTGCCTGACGAAGTGCATCTTCTTCATTTACGGCAAGGACTGATTTTACTTTTCCGTCTACTTGTGTAATACGAGACAATGAAGCTTGTACAAGATCAGTGACCGAAATTTCCTTCTTTCGCAAATCACTGTGTATCTCAGTTAATCGTTTGCTAAATAAAGACATGTACGTGTTCTCCCTTCTCCTTCAACCTTATTCGAACACTGCGGGAACCTTGAACTGGCCGTCTTCTTTGTCGGCCGCATTGCGGAGTGCATCCTCTCGTGAAACCGATGGACGAACCACATCTTCCCGCATGACGTTTTTCACGTCGATTGCATGACTAGTAGGAGGCACGTTCGATGTATCTAATTCATTTAATTTGGCAGCAAAGTCAAGGATCGCATTCAAATCCTTTGTATATCGCTCGGTTTCTTCCTCTGTTAACTGAAGTCGTGCCAGGTTGGCGACGTGTTCAACCTGTTCTCTAGTAATGGCACTCATTCTATACACCCCCAGCATCTAATATCCATAACTTTGATGATACTTGAAAAAAACAGCATTCGTCAATTTTACACAAGCCTGTCAATCAGCAAAATAAAATTGACCTGTAGCAAATTTTCGCTCAAGGTCAATTTTGTAACAGTATTTTATTCATTTTACACAGCGCATACATTTTTTGCACTTATAGCATTTTTGGCATCTGTATGCCAATTATTTTTGCACAGCAAGTTTTTGGCCCATTCGTAAGGTTGCACCTTCCCGAACCTGTGCAGTCCACTCAATCTGATCTTTCTCAAACAACAGGATTACGGTCGAGCCGAATTCGAACCAGCCGAGCTCATCCCCTTTGCTTACTTGGGGAGTACCGAGAATTTCCTCCGTAATTTGGCGGCCTCCACGAACATTCGTGGTCGCACGATTATAGGCAACCTTCACACTGCCGACAAACAATGCTCCTACCTTGATCACAGCTACACAGCCAAGCTGTTCATTTCGGATAAACGTAATGAGACGTTCATTACGTGCAAACAAGCTTTCGACGTTCTCTACACCCATCTGGTTAACCGGATACAGTCTCCCCGGCAGATAGGAGTATTTGGTCAGTGTTCCTTCTACAGGAGCATGTATCCGATGGTAATCACGTGGACTCAAATAGATCGTAATGAAAGAGCCGCCAACGAAGCGTTTGGCCGTATCTGGATCATTTCCAAGCAGTTCTGACACTTTGTAGTTTTTCCCTTTGGCTTGAATCAGTGTCCCTTCATGAATGTCACCCAATTGAGACACCGTTCCATCAACAGGACTGACAATGACTTTTTTGTCCGCATCAATCGGTCGAGCACCCGGTTTTAATCGGCGAATGAAGAAATCCTTGAGAGAACGGTATTCGTGAACCGGCTTTTCAACCTGTGATAAATCAATATTGTACATGCGAATATAATGGCGAATGGCGAGTCTGCTAAATCTTGTTGCCATAATTTTACCCATCGTGCGTGACATTGAGTTTTGCGGGAGTCGATGGATGATGCCACTGATCAAGCGTTTCTTCATAAAGCAACTCCTTGTTGTGCCTCGTTATTTCAGTGTCTTCTGCAATGTAGAAGACAATTCATTCAATACATGGATCTCTTCTGCAATCTCTGCAATCTTCTCACGCTGAGACTCTGCCGTTGCGAATACTTCTTCCAGGCTGGCTACCGATTCCTCGGTAATCGACGTAATGTTGGACATCTCATCAGCCACTTCACTGGAACGGCGTTTTACCTTATCCATACTGGTACGAACAGCTTCAACCGATAACATGAAGGACTCCATGCCGTGTTTGATTTTTTCCATGGAATTGGTCGTATTGGTCGCAATCTCCTGACCTTTAAATACGGATGCTTCGCCCTGTTGCATTTGTTTCACGGCATTTTGACTCTCTACACGGAGGGAATCAAGAATCGTCGTAATCTCTTGTGTTGCGTTCGCACTCTGCTCTGCCAGCTTACGCACTTCATCTGCTACTACTGCAAAGCCTTTGCCATGCTCACCCGCTCTTGCAGATTCAATAGCAGCATTGAGAGCAAGAAGGTTCGTCTGTGTTGCAATTTGATTGATTGCACTTACGATGCTTTCTACCTTTTCCGTACGTTCATTCAATTGATAGATGGTAGCAGAAGCGATTCGTACGGTATCTACAATATGATTCATTTGGGTAGACAATTCCTGCATCATCTCAATACCGTTGGTCAAACGGCGGTTATTTTTCTCCGCTTCATTTTTCATCGCCATAGATTGTTCATTTACTACTGTAATTTCACCGTCAATTGACTGAATTTCTTCTTCAATTTTGCAAGTCGAATTCGCTTGCGATTCCATACCTGAAGCTACTTCGCGGAAGGCGCTCATCATGTCGTCTGTATTGCGGCGAGTGACGTCAGCATTTGCATTTACATGGTTAGACGTTTCATCAAGGGATTTCGTAACATGTGTTACTTCTTCCAGCAGCATACTGATTTTGTGTTGCTTTTCTTCTGCGTCCTTGCGTGCATTCATCGCTTGTTTCAAGGTAGCTTGTCCGGACAAACACAAATACACCAAGCCAATACACATCAATACAATACTCACAATTTCCAGCTCAAGATTAGCCAGTGAATCAGAACCATCGAACAAATCATACATTTCGGTGAAATAGCCAGAAATATAGGAAACGACATACAGGGAGCCGGTAGTTACGATCAGCTTCCAGTCCAGATAGCAAGCTAGAATACCTAAACTCATGAACACCAAATAACTAATCTCTGCATGGTCTGTTGTATGGTTAAAGGATAAAGCATAGAACACCAGACCCAAAGCGACTGCATAACGATTAAACACGCTATCTTTCTTAATAAAATACCAAGGGGAAACGAGCAATGTAATGATAAGTCCGACAGAAACTGTGCTCCAGTACGAAACACCATAATAGTAGGCTATAACCCCGGCAATCCATAGATGATTCCATAAAATAAAGATCATGAAACCATCTTTGTTTGTTAATGTATTTCGGACCAGATTCATTAGTGAGTTAATCATCCAGCACTTCCTCCCCTGTACATGTCGAGAACCTGTTACCCTATGTATATTCCCGCTCTCTCTCTTTGCAAAACTCGAGCTTATACTACATTATCATACCAAAAAAGCAAGATGAATAGATAGAAAATGACAAAATCAAGAGTATATTTACTGAATATACCAGTTTAAATCATATATAGGAATAGTAATAATGAAACTGCTGAAAAAAACACACTGATAATATATAGAACCACTACTGTCTGCTTGGCAGTTAATCCTTTGGACATCAACCGATGATGCATGTGCCTTCGATCAGCTTGATACATTGGCTTGCCTGCCAACATCCGACTGACCATCACTTGCAAGGTATCCATCACGGGTAGACCCAAGGCAAGCACCGTAACCACCAAGGAAAGTAATGTGGCTCCTTTCATGACTCCCTCCAGTGAAATAAGTGCCAAACAAAGCCCAAGGAATGTTGCACCCGCATCACCCATGAACAACTGTGCCGGATAGAAATTAAAGCGCAAAAATGCCAACGTGCCGCCAACCAGTACAATGGCTATCATTGCAGTTAAATCCTGTTGTTTTACATAGGAGATAAAAAACATCGTCGTCGCTGAAAGTGTGACAACCCCGCCCGCCAACCCGTCTGCTCCATCCAGGAAGTTCACCATATTGATCAGCCCTACAATCCAGATGATCGTCGCAATAAGAGAGAGCCAAAGCGGAAATACAACAACATTTGGTTGGTCAGCAAACAGGGACAGATTCATTCCCTCGAAACGAATATCCATCACAAACGCCATCAGTGCAACGATCATTTGCACAATCAGCTTTGGAGAGACAGGAAATTCGAGTTGATTCGCCTTGAACCAATCATCTACCGTTCCTACACCTATCAATAATGCTCCCCCGAATAGCAGCATCCAAACCAGGGGCTCGTCACCTGCAAGCAAGAGAAGAATCAGTCCAATCCCGGCATACATCGCGATTCCGCCCGATAATGGCATAGGGCGCCCATGTGCTTTTCGTCCCGTAGGCATGTCCAGTAATCGAACCTTCCAGGCAAATTTCTTTGCTACCGGAATGAGTATGTACACCAGAAAAAATGAGGACAACAATCCAATGAGGTATAAATACAAGCGCCCACCCCCTAAGTCAGATCTTCTTACTAGTTTGGGCTAGATGAGGGGGATGTAAACGAACAAGAAAAGTTGATAGCAAAATAATAAAAAAATGAAATTTTTGATATTGATCAAAGTTTCAAAAGAAACCTCCATGATATATTGGCATCGTCAACCCCAGACATTGGGGAATTTTATCTTGGAGGTAAAAAAAATGAAGTTACCAACCAACTCAAAAAAATTTGGGAAATGGGCTTTGCTATCACTACCGGCTGTTGTATTAACAGCAGCACTATTGCTTCCTGAAGGAAAGGCGTCCGCTCATTGTGATGCAGTTGATGGCCCTGTCGTAACAGCTGCAAAGAAAGCACTGGACACAGGCAATGTAAATTACGCTCTTCCCTTCGTATTTAAAGATGGCGAAGGTGAAGTGAAAGCGGCATTTGAGAAAACGATGAAAGCCCGCAAAGAAGGGCCACAAGTGAAGGAACTGGTTGACAACTGGTTTTACGAAACGGTAGTACGTGTCCACCGTCTGGGAGAAGGAGCCGATTTTACCGGCTTGAAACCTGCGGGGATGGATTATGGACCTGCTCTAGAAGCTGCTGAACAGGCGATTACAAAGGGGTCTACCGATCACGTGAAGGAATTGCTTTTACAAACGCTCGAAAAAGAAATCGATCATCGCTTTATGGAGGTAATGGAAAAAAGAAAGCTGGCCTCACTAAATGATGTCGATGCGTCAAGAGAATACGCAGAAGCCTCGCTTTTATTCCAAAAATATATTTATCAGATCTACAGTGATGCAACGGCAGCACCTGCACACGGAGAAGGTGGCGAAGGGGAAAAAAGTAATCATGCCGACGCAGCCCCGGTTCAAAATAGTCATGGACACTAATTCTTTCTAAAAACATCGTGTTGCTTCGCCCCCTACGGTACGCCCTGGGGGATGAAGCTGTTAGAACTAGGAAGATATGATCCGGCGCAGACTGTCTTGATCCAGAATGAGAATACGTCGTTGCCCGATCAGTTTGATCCAGCCTTGCTCCTGAAAAGCGGATAATTTCCTGCTTAATGATTCCTGAGTGGTTCCTATAAGTGAGGCCAGATCCCCTTTGCTAATCGATAATGTAATATCAACACCGTTTTCAGTTTCACCGGTATGTTTGGCAGCTAGCTGTAACAGGATACCTGCTACACGTTGCTCGACATCATGCAGCCCGAACTGTTCGATGACGTTTTCTAGTCGTTCGAATCTCTGCGTGTATTCCTCCAGAATTTTTAATGCAATATTCGGAGCTTTCAGCACCAGTTGCTTGATTTCCTGACCACGAACGAGACATACTACTGTTTTTTCTAGTGCCTCAGCCATATTTTTGGATGGAGATTGACCAAATAAAGAAAGCTCTCCGGTAAAATCTCCTGGTTCCAGAATCCGCAGTATTTGTTCTTTCCCTGATGCAGAAATTCTTGATATCTTGACCTTCCCTTTATAGACGATAAATAAATCCTCAGAAATTTCCCCCGGAGAAAAAATAATATCTCCTTTGCCAAACTTTCGACTGATCGCAACCTTCAGCACCTCATCTATTTCCTTGTCTGTTAACTGGCTGAAAATCGGTACACTTTCAATACAGCCCTTTTTTCCGATCAGCTTGTTAAAAAAACGATGGACTACGATATGGGGGTCCCGTTTCATCCTGCAAACCTCCTATGCTACTTCCAGACCACGAGCATCTTACTTACCTTTTTGTATCATTTTTTCATAGGAAAAGCCATTCCCCCGAACCCGAGAGAATGGCTTGATTTGTTTTTATTTCGTTGAGGGTTCTGATTAGAGAAGCTCAGAAACCAGTTTCGCTTGTGTGAAGAGCAACAAGTAGTCTGGGCCACCTGCTTTGGAGTCAGTACCGGACATGTTGAATCCACCAAATGGATGAACACCAACAAGCGCACCAGTACATTTGCGGTTGAGGTACAGGTTACCTACGAAGAACTCGTTGCGTGCTCTTTCGAGTTTCTCACGGCTACGAGCAAATACGGAACCAGTTAATCCGTATTCTGTGTTGTTACCAATTTCCAACGCATGATCGAAGTCTTTTGCTTTGCAGAAAGCAACAACTGGTCCGAAGATCTCTTCTTGCATGAGACGAGCATCTGGTGCAACGTCAGCAATTACAGTTGGCATGATGAAGTATCCTTGCTCTGGACCTTTCTCGCCGCCAGCCATCAATTTACCTTCAGTTTTACCGATCTCAATGTACTCAAGGATTTTGTTATATGCTTTCGCATCAACAACAGGACCTGTGTAGAACTCAGGGTTAACAACATCGCCCACTGTCAATTCTTTAGTCAATTCTACTACACGGTTCAACACTTGATCGTACACGTCTTGGTGAACGATTGCACGGGAGCAAGCAGAGCATTTTTGTCCGGAGAAACCGAATGCAGATGCTACGATTGCTTGTGCTGCTGCTTCCAAATCGCAGTCATTGTCAACAATAATGGAATCTTTACCACCCATCTCAGCGATCAGGCGTTTGATCCATTTTTGGCCTTTTTTAGGTTTCGCAGCCAATTCGTTGATGCGAAGACCTACATCGCGGGAACCTGTGAAGCTGATGAAACGAGTCAATGGATGCTCAACGAGGTAGTCACCCACTTCAGCACCGCTACCAGGTACGAAGTTAACTACACCAGCAGGAAGACCAGCATCTTCAAGGATTTCCATGAATTTCGCTGCAATTACTGGAGTTGTAGAAGCTGGTTTCAATACAACTGTGTTACCAGCAACAAGTGCTGCAGTTGTCATACCAACCATGATTGCCAATGGGAAGTTCCAAGGCGGGATTACGATACCTACACCAAGACCAACATAGTACAATTCGTTGTCCTCAGTAGGAATGCGAGTCAATGGATGACGATCAGCAAGCTTCTCCATTTGACGGCCATAGTATTCCATGAAGTCAATTGCTTCTGCTGTGTCAGCATCTGCTTCTGGCCAGCTTTTTCCAGCTTCTTTTACAAGATAAGCCGAGAATTCATGCTTGCGACGACGCATGATTGCTGCTGCTTTATAAAGAATGCGAGCACGAGCGCTAGGGTTTACATCTTTCCAAGTTTGGAATGTAGCAAAAGCAGTTTGGATTGCTTTTTCAGCCAACTCTTGAGTTGCTTGAGATACTACACCCACCACTTGCTCTTTATTGGAAGGGTTAATGGATTTCGATTTCTTTTCTGTTCTGATGCGCTCGCCACCGATGATGATATCGTATTCACGACCCATTTCACCCTCAACTTTTGCAAGAGCTGCTTCAAAGGCTTGCTTATTCTCAGGTAATCTAAAATTAACAAACGGTTCATTCTTGAATTCTACTTGCACGAATTTCGCCTCCTATTTCCTTCTGCTGATTCGCAAATTTATAAATGCAAGGATCGTACCAACTATTCCACAAAAAACTCAATCCTAGTGTTACCGTTCCTTCGACATTCCATCCGATCGAAGTAGTTATGTGCCTTTAAACACATGTGTCCAAAAATGACTAATCTTGAACATTTGAACACATGTGTCAAAGCTAGTTTATCTACGGTAGATATGCATATACCCTTCACCCTCAGACGGTCGAACATAGATCGCCAACGGCTGGCTGATTGACTGAACATAGAGATTTAAATGCACCTTCTTGTCAAACAGTTGGTTGATCAGTGCTGCCGTATACTGGGTGAATTGCAGAACCTCTGTCCTCGAATCATACTCTGCGGTAGCTGTAATGGACAGCTCAATCAGTTGTCCATCCATGAATCGGCCTACTCCAGTTAACCCGATATATTCCCCGAAAAAGGCCTGTGTTTTCTTCATCAGGTTCTCGTATTGCAGCGATATTTGCGGGTATGCCTTATAAACCTCGTCGCTAGGGAACAAGAAGTACTCTTCTTCAATTGCTTGCCACTTCGACACACTGCTCTCTGTCGCATTTACCGTTCCTGTCAGGATAAAGCGACCTGGAATCAGTGTAGAGGTTTTCTTTGGCACTTGATACAGCGCAACGACCATCGGTATTTGCGGAGCTTCTGCTCGAACCTTTGTAACAATATGTGCCGCCAACTGCTGTCCTTTAGTTCTCAATTCCTGTACAGAATACTCTTTATCCTGACCGGAGGCATCCTTGTATCTCGGAGACAGCGTTAATCCAAGAACGATACCTGACAGTTTTTTTGTGTCTTTATCCAGATAGTCATGCTCGAGTACATGGACCAGCAAGTTGCCGCCCTTTTCAGGATTGAGTCCGGCAGGATTTTCACTAGGCGCAGATAGCCATGCTTCTACCTGATCAGCAGAAATAACTTGTCCTTCCTGGAAAAAGTAATTCTCTTCCTCAAATGTCTCTCTCGCAATCTCCAATAATCCCAATTCAAGATGTCCAAAATCAATCCGGTAATTCTTGAGCTTGCTTAACATTCCACGTGTCTTGTTCTCTTTGTAAGGAAAAAGTCCATTGAAATAGTTTTCGCTCACTTCAACTACCGGAGAGATGGAAGGAGTTGCAGGCTCGGGTGTATTCTCCTTGCCTGGAAAGAAAGAGCATGCAGATACGAGAAGTGCGACAATGCATATCAATGTTACTACTTTTAGTTTGGAGTACATAGGTACCATTTTTCTAAACTCCTTTGGATAATAAAAAGGTTCTCATGAGTCCACCATTTGAGCCACCAGTTTGTATTTGTATCCGAACGCTTTTTCAAATCTGGGCTGAAACTCGTTTGCTTCCTTCAGTTCCAGATCGATGTCAGGGCTGGTGGTCATGGCAGTAATTTGTATTTCCTTGTTTTGCAGCTTGCATGTGACATCGACGATATCTTTGGACAGCGCCCGATCAAACGCTCTTGCCATCAAGAGCAAAATACTTAGTTTTGTAATTGTCTCTTCGTCCTCCGGCTTCAAAATCATCAGATACGGCTGGACCATTTCTCGCATCTTTTTCTTGTTTTTGAAAGAAGCAAGCATTGCCACCAGAAGACGCTCCCGATGAGTGAGTCCTGCAAACTTGGAGTGCAGGAGAACATAAAAGGTATGCTTGTGCCACTCGTAATAACTGACTGCTACCCCTACATCGTGCAGATAGGCAGCAATCAAAAGCAGTTGTTTTTCTCGTTCGCCCCAATTGTGAAGAGAGCGTAGTTCATCAAACAGACGAACAGCCAGAAAGGCAACATGACGGGAGTGATTGATGTCAACGTTATACACCTGCATCATATTAACAACATCACTCATCGTGACTTCTACTCCACTTCGGTAGTCCTTGTCCCCGTAATAATACTCAAAAAAGAGTCCTTCCCTCAGTCCGTTTCCACTGATTAGAAGAGAGGGGGCATGAGATGTTTCCATCAAGGTTTGGACAATGAGTCCGCCAGCAAGAATGATATCCGCCCTGTCTTTGGATAATCCAGGCAAGCTCTGTAATTCTTGCACGGATAAAGAAGCGATATGATTGATCGTCTGGTCAACCTGCTCCTTACTCATTTCATAGTGATGAGCACTTTCCAGCGGATACCCGATCAGATGACGATGAATTCGGGCGATATTTCGGACAGTTCCACCCAATCCGATCAGTGGTACACCCAAGCCTCCCTGAATCCAGCTCAGTTCCAAAAACATATTGCGAAGATATTGCTTCAGTTGATTTGCATCATCACGAAAACGTTCGGTAAGGGTAATCGCACCGAACGGCAAACTTACACTGTGTTGCAGTTCACGGTTTGTAAAGAAGGTGACTTCTGAACTCCCCCCGCCTATATCCAATGTAAGGCCCTGTTCAATTGCAAAACTGTTGATGATACCCAAGAAACCGTAATACCCTTCTTCATGTCCGGTCAGTACGCGAAAGCGAAGCCCTGTTTCTTGCTCTACCATGCTTAAAAACTCTCGCTGGTTTTTTGCTTGACGTACTGCAGCCGTTGTTATGGGAATAATCGTTGTGACATTACGGGAGCGACAAATTTTCATAAACCTGGTCAATGTCGCGAGTGCACGCTTCATTGCCTGGGGCTTCAACATCAATTCCGCTCCCATTTTTTCACTGAGACGCACCGTTTCCTTTGTATCGTCAATCAGGTGATACATTTCTTCTGCCACTTGAAAAATGACCATGCGGATGGAGTTTGAACCCATATCAATCACAGCAATTTTATCCACAGATGGCCACTCCTTCATTTTGACTGATTTCAGTGTGCAGGGGAGAATTATTCCCATTTAATCCATTCATTGTTTTGCAATGTATAAAGCGAAGCAGACTCGCCCACAGCCACTAACGGATAAGAAGCTGGGCCTGCTGACAGCAGCATCGCTTGCTCAGGAAGTTGCTGCTCCATCATTTCCCATTGATTATCCTGCTTCATCATCACACCTTTATCCGATGCCAGATAAATAATCCGATTCTCTCGATCAACGGAAAAAGAATATAACTGAGTAGCATCAGGAATCGCTTCCTGATTCCACTGACCATTCTGCTCATAGATTAGCCCATCTTGTGTCAACATGTACAGTCTGGACTCTGACTGATCGTAATCCATAGCATAAACGTCAGAGGTGACTGTTGAGAATTTACCCCAACTTCTTCCTCCATCAGCAGATTGGAAGACCCCTTCATTTTCTATATATGCATATAAAATAATTTGTTCATTCTCCCGAACCCCGGTGACACAACGAATATTCAGTACTTGCGGCAAACCTTTTGTGCTTTCCCTCCAGGTCTTCCCTCCATCATCGGAGTACTGGCTCACACGATTTCCACCGACGTAAAGCCATTTTGGATTCTCAGGATCGGTAAACCATCCGCTAATATCCTTTTTTTCCAATCCAGAAGAAAAGATCGACCACAGATTACCGCTCGCTGAAGCATATAATCCAGCGTGTGTTCCAAGCAGGATCCTCGATTCTTTCGGAGACACAGAAACAAAGTGAATTTGTTCCCCCTTCTGGAGCACGTCTTGGAACGTCAAGTCTCCAGGTATTTGAGCTGCCTGTACAGCAGAAGAATGCCCCTCGGCCTTGTTCACCGCAGCTTGATCTGCCGGTTCACATCCGACAAGCAAGGCAGCCAGTAGTCCACTAATGATTCCGATATGCTTTAGGACGCGTTTTTTCATGCATCAATCATCCTTTCCGTAGAGGAAATTCTAACTTCTTACGGAGATGTCGATAAGTCGATTAGTTTTAAGAAGCCTGCTTCATCAAGTACTTCAATGCCTAATTTCTCTGCTTTTTCCAGCTTGGAACCAGCCTTTTCTCCGGCAATAACCAAATCCGTTTTCTTGCTAACGCTGCTGGTTACTTTGCCACCGAGCGAAGCAATTTTTTCCTCTGCTTCTTGTCTGGATAATGCAGCAAGTGTACCTGTCAGTACAACCGTCTTGCCTGTGAACGGCAACCCTTCTGTCTGATCGGTCCGAACGCCTTTATACTCCATGTTCACGCCTGCTTGCTGCAAGCGATCAATCAGAACATGCACCTGCGGCATAGCGAAATAGGCAAGTATACTGTCTGCCATCTTCGGCCCGATCTCATCAATGGAAGTGAGTTCTTCAAATGTGGCTTCCTTGATTTGGTTCAAATGACCAAAGTGTTCAGCCAGTGTACGGGCTGCCTTTGCCCCTACCAGGCGGATTCCCAAACCAAACAGGAGTTTTTCAACGGAGTTCAGCTTGCTGTTTTCAATTGCCTCCAGCATATTATCGACTGACTTCTCTCCCATTCGCTCCAGTTGTAGTAACTGGTCACGTTTTTCATGCAAGTAATACAGATCTGCAACACTTGCAAGCAACCCTTCTGAGAAAAGCTGCGCGACTACTTTTTCACCAAGTCCATCAATGTTCATCGCCACTCTCGAAACGAAATGGCTCATCCCTTCACGGATCTGGGCTGGACACTCCGGATTGATACAACGAAGTGCTACTTCATCATCCAAGCGTACCAGTTCGCTGTTACACTCAGGGCAATGCGTTGGCATGTGGAATGGTCGCTCAGTCCCTGTTCTGCGGTCTGCCAGTACTTCTTCGATTTTTGGAATGATGTCCCCGGCTTTTTTGACCACGACATGATCCCCGAGCATCAGCCCTTTTTCACGAATAATCTCTTCGTTGTGCAAGGAAGCCCGCTTCACTGTCGTTCCCGCCAGACTGACCGGTTTGAGGATCGCAGTCGGTGTGACAACCCCTGTGCGTCCTACACTCAGCTCAATATCCTCGAGAATCGTAATGGCTTCTTCCGCAGGGAATTTATACGCTGTTGCCCAACGTGGACTCTTGGCTGTGAAACCAAGCTCCTGTTGCTGAGCGTAGCTGTCAACCTTGATTACCATACCGTCAATCTCATACGGGAGATTCGGCCGCTTCTCTACCCAACTGTTGACAAATGTGATGACTTCCTCAATATTGTCAAAAACACGCCATTCCGGATTCACTTTAAACCCGAGCGAAGCCAGCAAGGTAAGCCCCTCACTGTGTGAAGCAAGCTCCCCACCGCTGATTTCACCAATCCCATAGATATACGTATCTAGTGAGCGACTGGATGCAATCTTTGGGTCGAGTTGACGCAGAGAACCTGCTGCCGAGTTGCGCGGATTCGCAAACAAAGCTTCTCCACGTTCTTCACGTTCCTTGTTCAGCTTCTCGAAAGCACGCTTGGGCATAAACGCCTCTCCACGTACTTCAAGCGAAAGTGGACGTTCCAGGCGAAGCGGGACCGAACGAATGGTTTTCAGATTTTGCGTAATATCTTCTCCAATCTGACCATCTCCCCGCGTAGCTCCTGTGACGAACATCCCGTCTTCGTAACGCAGCGAAACAGCTAGACCGTCAATTTTCAACTCACAGACATAACGTACTTCCTCTTTGCCGACACCTTGACGTACACGACGGTCGAAATCACGCAAATCCTCTTCACCAAACGCATTTCCCAAACTAAGCATTGGCGTCCGATGTTCTACCTTTTCAAAGTGTGGAAGCGCTGAACCGCCCACTCGTTGCGTAGGAGAATCAGGTGTAACCAGATCAGGAAAAAGGTCCTCAAGCCCCTGCAATTCACGCATGAGCTGATCCCACTCCTGGTCGCTAATCTCTGGTTTATCTTCTATATAGTAAAGACGGTTATGTCGCTCAATTTGTTTCCTCAGTTCACTGATGCGTTTCTCAGCATCCAACCGTTCCATTCCCGATCATCCTTTCAACTTACTAAACTTGCTATGTCCGCCAACTGATTTACGCTTTGGTTATTGGTGCAAATTTGGCCAACAATTTTTTGATTCCAGTCGGAGCTGGGAAGGCAATATCGAGTTCCAGATCGTCTCCGCTGCCCTTTGTACGAACGACCGTGCCAATCCCCCATTTTGCGTGGGATACCTTATCACCTGTTTTGAGATCAAGCCCGGCTGCTCCCCCATGTGAAGCTGTCTTCGCTGGCGACGTGAAGGTTGGGCGAGTAAACGTTGCCGGGGTCGCAGGGGCTGATGAAGAGTTCTGTGGACGACCAAATCGATCCGTCGATCGCGAACCGTAGCCTGTTCCACCACCCATGGAAGGGCGTCCCCAGCCACCGCTGGCACTTTCTCTCGATACATTTCCTTCTAACAATTCAGCAGGTATTTCAGTGAAAAAGCGAGAAGCTGCATTCGTATTGGTTCGTCCAAATAATGTACGCATACGCGCACGAGTCAGATACAACCGCTCTTCGGCACGGGTAATCCCAACATATGCAAGGCGGCGCTCTTCTTCCATCTCTGTATCATCAAATAATGCTCGATTGTGCGGGAAAATCCCTTCTTCCATTCCAACCAGGAACACGACAGGGAACTCAAGACCTTTGGCACTGTGCAAGGTCATCAGCGTAACCTGCCCTTCCGCAGGAGCATCTGCTGGCTCTTCTGTCTCGTTCAATGAGTCAATGTCTGCAACCAATGCCAAATCAGTCAGGAAAGCAAGCAAGGTACGATCTTCGCTCTTCTTCTCGAACTCTTGGGTAACAGAGAGAAACTCGTCGATGTTCTCCAGTCTTGCAGCCGATTCCAGTGATTTCTCTTCTTTTAGTGCATCCCGATATCCCGAGCGTGTTAATACCTCTTCCACCAATTCAGTCACACTCAGGAAGTCTAACATGCCAATCAGATTGGAGATGAGCTCCCCAAAGGCGGCTATCGCATTGGTCGTACGGCCCGGCAGTCCCATATAGCCAACCTCTTGAATCGCTTGAAACATCGACATGCCATGAGCGGATGCATACGCCTGGATTTTATCTACGGTTGTATCGCCAATACTTCGTTTTGGCACATTGATAATCCGCTCCAGGCTGATGTCGTCGTCAGGATTGGAAATCAGGCGCAAGTAAGCGAGGATGTCCTTGATTTCTTTGCGGTCATAGAACTTCAATCCGCCAACGATGGTGTACGGAATTGTCGATTTGATCAAGACGTCCTCAAGTACACGTGACTGAGCATTGGTTCTGTAAAGGATGGCAAATTTATCATATCGCTTATACGTTGCCAGTTGCTGCTTGATCGTTTCAATGATGAAGTATGCTTCGTCGTGCTCTGAGTCACCCTCGAAGACTAAAATCTTCTCTCCGCCATCATTTTCCGTCCACAAGTTCTTCTTTTTCCGGTTTACGTTATGTTCAATTACTGCATTGGCTGCTGCCAGAATCGTTTTGGTAGAACGATAGTTTTGCTCCAGCTTGATCACTTTTGCTTCCGGGTAGTCCTTCTCAAAATTCAGGATGATCGAAATATCCGCACCCCGCCATTTGTAAATACTCTGATCAGCATCCCCTACACAGCAGACATTGCGGTATTTGGCAGCAAGCATCGAGATCAGCAGGTACTGCGCACGGTTGGTATCCTGATACTCATCGACATGGACGTACCTAAACTTCTTCTGATAGAATTCCAGCACCTCTGGCACTTCTTTAAACAAACGGACAGTTGTCATGATCAAATCATCGAAGTCGAGTGACTGGTTGCGTTTCAGCTTCTTTTGATACAGCTCATACACTTGAGCTACTGCCTTGGAGAAAGGATCACCTACACGTTGTTCACCGTAGGTTTTTGCATCAAGCAGTTCATTTTTAGCCCCGCTAATCGCCGCAAGCACGCTTCTTGGCTCGAACTTTTTCGGGTCCAGATTCAATTCCTTCAGACATTGTTTGATAACGGACTGCTGATCGCCAGCGTCGAGAATGGAGAAACTGCGGCTGATGCCCAATCGATCACTGTCCCTGCGCAAGATTCGCACACATAAGGAGTGGAATGTCGAAATCCATATATCATCAACCCCTTGTGAAACAGTCCGAGACACACGCTCTCTCATTTCACGAGCGGCCTTGTTGGTAAATGTGATAGCAAGAATGCTCCATGGAGCCACATTTTTTTCTTTTATCAAATAGGCAATGCGTTGCGTCAAGACACGTGTCTTGCCACTGCCCGCACCTGCCAGAATCAGTACAGGACCTTCCGTTTTCTCAACTGCTTCCTTCTGCTGCGGATTTAAACCATGTAACACTTGATCACGGATAGACATGGAACTCTTAGGCCACCTTTCAAAATCGGAAAAACTCGATGTGCAAGATACTTTTTAAAAAAAGAAATCATATGTTCCTATTTTGGCATACATTACTTTACTCTGCCACTTTTTTTACCCACTTTCTGTAAGATCCCAAGAAAATACAAAAACGTAGTACAAGAGCTCCCTCGCACTACGTTTGGACATGTATTCATTTGGATGATTTTACCCATTTTTCTGTAAAAAACGTCTCGACGTTTTTACCGAAGTAAATGCCAGCCAGATGCTAGGCTGAGGCACCTTATCATAAAAGTCGATATGACCGCTTGCGGGCAATAGAACAGTCATGACCGTTTTATTGCCTGTACGGTGTCCAGCGCCAGATCAAGATTGTCATAAATCACATTGCCCACGACAACCGTATCAGCAACGCCCGCCATTTCGACTGCCTGCTCCTTGGAACGGATGCCACCGCCATAGAACAAGTGAGCTTTGCCGATCACCGACTGACAAGCACGTACCATTTTCGGGTCGCCGTACACCCCGCTGTATTCAACATAGACAATCGGGAGACGGCAAATATTGGTGGCAACTTGCGTGTACGCTTTTGCTTCTTCTATGGACTGAATCGCTTTTGCCCCCGTTACTTTGGCAGCAGCCGATTCCTGGTTAAAAATGATATACCCTTCCGTGACAATATCTTCCCAGTGAATGTATGCTCCGTACTCGGCAATCCCTTTTACATGTGGTGTCAGAATCCAATCAGGATCACCTGCATTCACCACAAGCGGGATAAAATACGCATCAAATCCGGGAACAACCGCTTGCAAGTTCGAGATTTCAAGCACGGCAGGAACAGCATATCTTCGAATCCGGGCCATTAGCTCAAGCGTATTCTCAAAAGTTACTCCGAGCGTCCCACCTACGATGATGGCATCAGTACCCGATTCACAGATTGCTTCCAATGCTTCATCAGAAATCGTCTTGTCGGGGTCCAGCTTGAAAGCATGTCGCCAGCCACTGTAATCAATCACTGAAACTGCCTCCCCTGACTACTTGCCAATTCGTTCCAACGCAAGCTGATAACCGTCGTTGCCATAGTTTAGACAACGTTTGACACGAGAGATCGTTGCGGTGCTGGCGCCTGTCTCTGCTTCGATCTGGTTGTACGTATAGCCTTTGCGAAGCATACGTGCTACTTCCAGTCGTTGAGCGAGTGACTGCATTTCATTGATCGTGCACAAATCATCAAAAAAACGATAGCATTCCTCAACTGACTCAAGCGAAAGAATTGCTTCAAAAAGTTGTTCGATTCCTTTTCCCTTCAGCTTCTCCAATTGCATCTCGATCACCCCATATGTGGGAAAGTTTTTTCTCTGTAAAATTTTTATGCGTTAAAGACCTACATTCCTTATATTAGTTAAAAAACGCTTACAATTCAAGTATCTACTTATAGATTAATCCTTTGGTTAGACCGGGTGCCGTCGGAATAATGTTAATCCATGTATTTCCCGGCAAAAGCGGAAGCTCTTCAGCATAGCTTGCATCAGTATAAACACGAATCACGCCGCCGCTGCGTTTCCATTTCACTTTTCTCGCTTTTCCCTGCTGAAACAGATAACCGTCGCCAGGACCTACCACATCAACAGCCCGTCTTCCTTCCTTATCAAGCACTTGATGCTTGGAGGCGATCACAATCAGATTGGTCGTAGCCAATTGCTCTGAGGTAGTCAAATCTATATGCGGCTTCCCTTGTGTAAATCGCAAATATTTCTTGGAAGCTGAATCATAGCGATAGCTCGCTTTGTATAAGGAATGGAAGGTGACATCGACTGTGTTAGCAACTTCACCTTGAGTGATCTGGGAATCTGCCGGTAAAAATGGAAAATAAGGCAATTCTGAACGGTCTCGCATTCCTTTGTCCTTCATCGCCTGCTCAATTCGTCCCAAATCAGTATAAACATTGTGAGGGGCTTTGCGGAACTTTTCTCTCCAAAAATATTTTCCATTGCTGATTTCATTTATCGCTGAGTAGTCAGAGCGGGCCAGTGTTTCCAATGCGTCCTCGCTTCCGCCAACATGTGCCATGACTGCATCAAACCCTGCACCTACCTGAATATAGTAAGGACGAATACTTCGCACAGGGCCGATTACCTCTGGCCGCTGACTTTGATAGATCGCAACGAACCGGGTAACTTCTCCTTCCGCAAGTATTTCATAGACAATATCCGCTTTATCCAATCCTGATTGTGGTCTTGCATAGGGATGATTGTTTACCATCACCATGATAGGACGATTCTCGATTTTTTGGTCAGTCCCGATGCCTGTGAAAGGAGCTGTATAAGGCTTCACTGTTGGTACTGGCTCATGGATTGTCACTGGTTGTTCCGGGGGTGTCACATTCGGTTGTACAGGCTGTGTCACAACCTCTTGACTGCAGGCCACCAACATCGTGCTGAGAAGGACAGAGGGCAGTATCTGTTGGATTCGTTTCAGCATATAACCGCTCCTTATCTTTTGCTGTGACTTTTTTCTACTAGAACTTGTTCAAAAAGGAGGATGTTTCGATGCCCCGATGAGAGGGCACAAACAGAGCCTCGAAGATCAAGGCGCGGAAGACCCGAGCAGCGGAACATCGTGAGCAGCGGAGGGGCGACGGTCGGCTAAAAGCACCAACGTCCTGTTGGCAACGCCGACACTGGCACATCCTATGCGGCGCAACCGAAATTCGAACGCTATGTTTCCCGGACTTTTTGAACTTCCTCTACTACATACTTTTTCTTCTCTTGCAATTATTATCCTCCCCTTTTCATTTAGGCAGGGGAAATTCCTTAACTTTTACATTTTGTTCCCGACTGGTTGCCACAGGTAAATGATATTCTGTATTGTAGAACCATATGGACCTCCCCGACTTTTGATCACTATCGGAAAGCGAGGAATTTTCGAATGAGTCAACCTCAACAGTATGTAGTCTATCTGGTTGAAGATGAAGTGAATCTAATGCAACTGCTCAAGCCTTACCTCGAAAATGCAGGATACCAAGTGAAGGCGTTCCAAACTGGTGAGGAAGCCCTGCAAGAGCTGAAGCAATCCACTCCGCATCTATGGATCCTCGACATCATGCTGCCAGATATAGATGGATATGAAATTTTACGTCAAATCAAAGCCAAATCGGATGTGCCAGTAATCTTCATCTCCGCTCGCGATCAAGACATGGATAAAATCATTGGCTTGGAGCTGGGAAGTGATGATTACCTTGCCAAGCCGTTTCTTCCTCGTGAGCTGGTGATTCGTGTCCAAAAGCTCCTGTTACGGACATATGAAAAAACGAATGCTGCTGCACCCATCAGTCACTCGCAAACGTACCAAGACTGGATACAGGCAGGACCTTATTCTATCTCGGAAAAAGGAAGAATGATTAAAGAGGGCGAAGAACCGATCGAATTCACCACCAAAGAATTTGATTTGATTCTTTACTTGCTTCGTAACCAGGGCCAAGCCCTACAACGCGAGCAAATTCTGACCGCCGTCTGGGGTGACGATTATATCGGTTCGGATCGTGCCGTTGACGATCTCGTCAAACGCATCCGCAAGAAACTTCCTCACTTCCCGCTTGAGACCGTGTATGGCTTTGGCTATCGATTAACCTTGAAATGAGGCTCTCATGAAACTCTCTATTAAAATGAAGAACTGGCCCCTTTCACGACAAATTCTTGTATTATTTATGCTGCTCACATTGGTACTTGGGGCGGGTGTAGGGGTTTTCTATCCTTTTGCGATCAAACAGTATCTGATCCAGAATACCTTTAACCTGCTCGAGGAAGAATTCGAAGCGCTGTCCGGCCATATTTCCTTTAACGAAAATAATGAACTGCTGCGGGTTCCCTCGTCAGCACCTTTTTTCCTGCAGCTTTTGCTTGAGAACTACACCTATACATTTAACGCACTCGTCTATGATAAAAACGGGACACTCCTTGGCCACAGCAGCGCAGATCCGATTACTGCTTTTGACATGCGGGATTTCTATCAATTAGCGTCAACCGCACCACCCCAAAAATTGCAGCACGGCACCTTGTCCCGCAAACAAGAAACGTATCTGTTCGTTAGCAAACGGATGGATTATCACGGGTATCCGTACTATCTCGTTCTGTTCTCCAAAGAACGGGAACTAAACGAGATCAACTCCATCCTTCGGCATGAATTCTTTGTTGTCTTCACCGTCCTTTTGATTATCAGTTGGATTCTCGCCATGTGGTTCAGTCGTTATTTGAGCAAACCACTGCGTGCATTGGATGAGTATTGCCAGAAGCTGGCCAAACGACAATTCAATATTCCGCTTGTGATGAATCGTCAGGATGAGATCGGTCAGCTTGCCCGCTCCTTTGACACCATGAAACTCCATCTCAAAGAGTATGACGAGTCACAACGGCATTTTGTTCAAAATATTTCACACGAACTGAAAACGCCGATTATGGCCATTCAAGGATACGCACAGGGCTTGCAGGAGGGCGTATTCCAGGGAGCTCAGGCCGAAAAAGGCTTGCAAATTATTATGGAAGAGAGCAAACGATTGGAGCATGTCGTCGAGCAACTCCTCTACATCACCAAGATCGAGTCGGTTAACGAAATGCTGGATATCTCAACGTTGAGGCTTGCAGAAATATTTTATTATCTGCAACAGCGTCTCCAGGTGCTGAATCCTCACGTGTCGTGGGAAATTAACATTCCCGAAACGCTCATCGTCGAAGGAGACGGGGAGCAGATCAGCACAGCACTGGTTAACATTCTCGAAAACCAATTGCGTTACGCAGCAACCAAACTCGTCATCGAAGCTGTCTCGAAACAGGATCAAGCAGAAATCTCGATTGCCAATGACGGCCCTCCCATTGACGAGACCCTTCTCCCCAATCTGTTCCAGCGATTCCGCAAAGGAAAAAACGGAAAACATGGTTTGGGGCTCGCCATCGCCAGAGCAGTTATCGAAGCTCATGAAGGAACCATTCAAGCCCGCAACGAAGCAACCGGCGTGAAGTTCGTTCTAACACTGCCTTTGATACAGGTAAAAAGAAAAGGGACAAAGGAAACATAATAATTATCTTAAAAAAGGGAGTCCATACGGCTCCTTTTTCTATTGAAATAATGCAATCACTTTACTTCACTACTTTAAAGCAACATAATTAATATGCGAATAATTTATTTGAAAATACAAACTTTTCTCTATATTTTAATTGAAACATTATATAATATAAATTGCTGATTTTTTAGAAAAACTGATTTTACTAACAAAATGTCTTTGTCAAACATTGACGAAACCGCTTTCAACTGATATGTTAATAAAGTAGACACAAAATATTTATATACGTGGGGGTTGCATAAATATGCAAAAACGCAATAAGGTGCTTTCTGTATTACTCTCATCATTGCTGGTCGGTTCCCTTCTCGCTGGCTGTGGAAATGGAGGAAATGCTGGTGGTGCAGGCGGAGCTGGCGGCGGTGCTGCTACAGGTTCCAGCGTAATTAAAATCGCTACGCAAAGCCCTCTCTCAGGCCCTCAGTCATTGGAAGGTGAAGGAATCAAACTCGGCGCTGAGTTGGCTGTAAAAGATCGCGCTGAAGACTTCAAAAAGCTAGGATTCGATATTCAATTGTTCCCGCAAGATGACCAAGCTGACCCGAAACAAGGCGTATCCAATGCAGAAATGTTGATTTCTGACGCTGATGTTATGGCTGTTATTGGTCACTACAATACTGGTGTAGCTATTCCTTCTTCCGTTAAGTATGAAGAAGCAACTCTCGCTATGGTATCTCCTGCTAACACAGGTGTTCAATTAACAGAAGACGGCAAGAAAACCGTTAACCGTCTCGTTGCTCGTAACGACAAAATTGCCCCTGCTGCTGCAAAATATGCAGTAGATAAAATGGGCATCAAATCCGTATTCGTTATCCACGACAAAACAGCCTATGGACAAGGTCTTGCTGATGAAGTGCGCAAAGGTTTCCAAGCACTCGGCGTAACTGAATTGGGATATGAAGGTGTAACTGCTGGTGAGAAAGATTACAGCGCAGTAATCAACCAAGTAGTTGCGAAAAAACCTGATCTGATCTTCTTCGGCGGTATGTATGCAGAAGCTGGTATCATTGCAAAACAGGCAAAAGAAAAAGGCTTTGCTGGTAAATTGATGGGTGGCGAAGGTATCGAGTCCAATGATATCTACAAAATTGCTGGCCCTGCTGCTGAGGGTATCGTGTACGCAACTGTAGTTGGTGACGTTCGTTCTACAGATGAAGGCAAGAAATGGGTTGAGAAGTACAAAACTACTTTCAGTAAAGACCCTGCTGCATTCTCTGCATTCGCTTATGATGCAACACTCGTTGCTTTGAACGGTATCGAAAAAGCAATTAAAGACAACGGCAACAAAAAGCCATCTCGTGAACAAATCGCTGCTGCTGTCCGTGGTACAACTGATTTCAAAGGATTCTTCACTTCTGTTTCATTCGATGAAAAAGGTGATAACAAATCCTCCAAAGTGTATATCTATGAATACGGCAAAGAAAAAGCTGAATTCAAAGGCGAAGCTACACAATAATCATTCATAAAACTCGGCTCGGCGACAACCAAAGCCCGCTTCCATTTCGGAAGTGGGTTTTTTCATATCGATTTTGGGTTTACTGTCGCTAATCTGACCCCATCGATTTCACCATTTTTGCCCCTTTTCTCCATGACAAAAATCAATTACCCTCATTGGTAAAATGAATGTGTAAAGGAGAATAACGATGATTCCATTAATGCGTGCATGTACAGATCAAACAAAAATCGAGGCATTTTTGACTTCAGCTAGAATTGGATACCTGGGACTCACGGACGGCTCACGCCCTTATGTCATTCCCTTGAACTATGTGTGGTGGAACAACCGGATTTATTTCCACGGTTCTGCTAACGGGAGAAAAGTTGACCTGATCGCACAAAATTCATCTGCCTGTTTTACCATAAGTGAGGAATACGGCACAATTGCTCATCCCGTGCCAGCAGAAACAGATACCGCTTTTATGAGTGTTGTCTTAATCGGAAATGCTGAGTTGGTGACGGATTTAGAAGAAGCTACCGAGGCTTTGGATCACTTGTTAACGAAATACGTGCCCAACTACTATGAAAGCCCACTCGCTAGAGAGCACGTGAGCAAATATCGCTCATCCCGAGGAAACCCCGTGGGAGTCTATCGAATCGATGCCCATACGATTACAGCAAAAGAAAACCCGGTGAACGAAGAGAAAATGTTCTATCCCGGGCGTACACGAGAGATGGATTCAGGAAGGTAGTGTCAAAAAAGGCAGCCCCGTACTTGCAGGGCTGCCTTCTTACATTTACTCTACTTCCACTTCATACTCCTGAACAAATCCATTGTATGCCGTAGCTCTTAAGATGAGTTTGTCACCTTTCCATTTCGCCAGCTTCAACTCAAACTGGTTCTTCTGTATGGAACCAATGGAAAGAACCTCCCCATCAACCACTATTTCAATTTTGTTGATAACCGACGGATTGTATACCTCACCAGTAATCGTGTACGAGTCATTTCGACCCTCTTTCACTTTAATGCTATCTGGATCAAACAGCTCAATCGGCAGTATAATGACTTGCTCATCCTCGTCTGATCCCTTTGGCTTCAATTGTAACTCGATTTCTTTTGAGGTTTTGCTGTTCACTTTTATTTTGCGTTCAAAGGTAAATGTCATCTCATCCTTATCGACTTTGGCAGTATAAACGGATTTGCCATACACGACCTTCACGGAAAGGTCATCATCTTCCAATATCTTACCTTCCACCTTTAGATTGGAATAGGAAGAAGATCCGCTTCGGGTCAAGGTTACTTCTACTTCTCTCTCATCCACCCATAGCTTGTCGTATACGTTCACCAGGATGGTTGCCTTTTTCCCTTTATAACTTGCTGTAATCAGTGTCGATCCCTTTCCTACCGCTTTAATCTTACCTTTCGAAACGGTAGCTACCTTTTTATCTTTGGTAGTCCACGTCACGTCTTTGGTTACATCCCGCTTGCTTTCATTACCAAAGAAGGCGCTGACTTGAACGGTTGCAGATTCATCTGGCTGCATGACAAGCATGGTCGGATCAGTGAGTAACGCAAGCACCTTGCCTTCCTTCACATCCACGATACAACTATCTGTTACCTTTCCATCTGGAGATGAGACGGTGATCACTGCCGTTCCCTTGCCCAATGGAACAACTTTGCCATTCTGGTCTACAGTGGCTATATCAGGTGAACTGGATGTCCAGACAAGCAGATGCTCGGAATCTTGGTTCGGCTTAACCTCTGCTTTCAAGATAACAGGTCTATCGCCCACTGTCAGAGAGAGCTGTTTCTTGTTTAGAACAATTTCAGTAATCGGGTCAAATTTACGCTCGACGGTGATCGTGTACAGTTTTTCGGTACCGTCCTGTGCTGTAACAGCCACTTCCACTTTGTTAGCCCCTGTTTGAAGCGTAATTGGTTCACTCGGTAGCCCGCTGATCACTGCCACACCGTTGACCTTCACTGTTGCATCTTTATTCGAAGTGGTTGGGGTCACCTTGATGCTATCTACTTTGTTGTTTACCTCTACTGTGTACTCTGTACGTTTTGCACTGAAGGACGGTTTTAGTTTTCCACTGGATACCTTCAACGCACGTAAATCAGCATTGTTGTTGCCCTCACGGCTGATAGACACAGTAGCCACATTGGAGTCTGCCAGACCATCACTTACCTTAAATGTAAAGCTGTCTGCACCAAGCTCTCCTTGATTCGGTGTATACGTGAACTCACCCTTCTTCGAATTGGTGATCATCACTTTCCCTTTGGAAGCTTTAGTGACGAGAACATACGTTAATGGATTTCCTTCGCCATCACTAGCCGTGAGAGTTCCTTTGGTCTCGCCCTCTGTTTTGATCACCAATGTTTGGTTATTTGCAACCGGTGGATCATTTACTTCCAACACTGTGATCGTAAACGTATCTGTTGCTGATCGTTGACCGTCACTCACCGTTACTGTTATGGTTGACGACCCGCTCTGATCTGCTGCTGGCACTACTTGAATGGTACGATTCTGATCGCTGCCGCCGAGAACAATACGATCATTCGGCACCAGTTTTGTATTGCTGGATGATGCCTGAACAGTCAGGAGTTTTACATTGGTATCCGGATCATTCACGGCGAAAGCAATGTCATTTGTGCTCTCATCTTCTTGAATGGTTTGATTGCCGATATCACTGATGGTTGGCGGGTAATAAACCGGTATTGGCGGCGGCAAGTTCGTAATCGTTACCGTTACGGTTGCTGTATTGGAGTCAATTGTCCCGTCGTTCACCATGAATGTAAAGGAATCATTTCCTGTCGCTCCCGGAGACGGTGTATACGTATACGCACCTGTACTGCCATCTACGGTGACATTCCCTTTTGTACCTTGCTGAACAATGGAATAGGTAAGCAAATCACCATCGCTATCAGTCGCTGCAAGCGAACCTTGCTTCGGCTGATTTGCGGTCACTGACAGGCTGCCATTCGTAGCAACCGGTGCGTCGTTAACGGAAACAACCGTTACATCGAATGTTTCATCAACCGTATTTGTACCATCGCTTACCTGAACGGTGATGGTTGCACTTCCATTCTTGTTCGCCACAGGCTTGATGCGAATGGTTCGTAAAGTCCCGTTGCCACCCAGTATCACGTTGGCTAAAGGAATAAGTGTTTCATTACTGGAAGTGACGGTTAATGTCAATTCCTCGGCGGGTTTTTCCTCGTCACCTACTGCAAAGGAAATTTCACCGGATTCCTCATCTTCATTGATCGATTGGTCAGCGATTGACGTAATTGTTGGTTCATCATCCACTGGTGTGATTGTGATGGTTACCTTAGCCGAGGCGATAGAATAATCCGTTCCATCATTGCCTTTCCAATCAAATTCGGTTGTTCCTGACCAATTGGCATCTGGTATGAAGCTGAGTTTGGTTAACTCGCCAACAGGAATCTCCTGATTTACTGAAACCGCAGTGCCATTCAAATTTAGTACGCCTTTATCTGGCAAACTTGTAATTTGTACTCTAGATAAAGTATCGCCCTGATCAACATCGGAGAATTGCGTAAGGAAGTCGTTTTCCACAAAGAACAGTTCCGTATCCTCTGTGCCCTCCTTGTTGCTGTTACTTACAGTCGGAGCATCATTAACTGGTACAACCGTCACATCGAATGATTCATCAGCCGTATTTGTACCATCACTTACCTGAACCGTAATAGCTGCTCTTCCACTCATGTTCGCCACAGGCTTGATGCGAATGGTCCGTGTAGTACCGTTGCCACCCAGTATCACGTTGGCTAAAGGAACGAGTGTTTCATTACTAGAAGTGACGGTTACCGTCAGTTCTTCCGCAGGTTTCTCCTCGTCACCTACTGTAAAGGAAATGTCACCGGATTCCTCATCTTCATTGATCGATTGGTCAGCAATAGACGTGATTGTTGGGACATCGTCTACTGGTGTGACCGTGATGGTTACTTTAGCCGAGGTGATGGAATAATCCGTTCCATCATTGCCTTTCCAATCAAATTCGGTTGTTCCTGCCCAATTAGCATCTGGTATGAAGCTGAGTTTGGTTAACTCGCCCACAGGAATCTCCTGATTTACAGCAACTGTATTGCCATCAAGCTTGAGTGTTCCATTAGCTGGCAAGCTGACGATTTGCACTTTACTCAGGCTATCGCCATCTCCACCAGAGAATTTACTGCTAAAGTCATCTGTCGTGAAGGTTGCTTCACTATCTTCTGCCCCACTCTTTTGTACGTTGGATGAGATAGGAAGATCGTTGATTCCTTTGATCTTGATGGTAAGAACAGCAGCATCCACTGAGTAAACTGTTCCATCGCTACCCTTCCATTGGAACGGAGTCTCGCCGTTCCAGTCCGGATCAGGGGTGAATTTTAGTTGTGACAAGCTTGAGGGCGGGATCACATCGTCTTTTGCTACCAAGGTGTCATTCAGTTTCAACGCACCATGTTCTGGCAAACTGACAATTTTCACATCAGTCAGAACGGCCAGCGCATCCACATCGGAAAATGCCGCCAGGAAGTCATCTGCGACAAACGACAGTTCCGTATCTTCTGTGCCCTCTTTCGTGCTGTTGCTTACAGTAGGAGCGTCATTGACCGCTGCCAATTGCAATGTGAGTGTTGCCGCACTTGCTGAGTAGTCACTACCATCCGTGCCTTTCCACGTAAAGGATGTTGTCCCGTTCCAATCAGCCAAAGGAATAAAGCGGAGCTGATCCAATTGATTTGCCTCAACTTCATCGGACGCTGTTAGGACGGTGTTCCCTACTTTTAACGTTCCATTGGACGGCATCGTCACAATCTGAATCTTGGCCAAACTGCTTCCTTCTTCGTCTGTAAAGAGCGTTGTGAAATCATCCAGCTTAAAGGTGATTTCGACATCTTCATTACCGGCCTTCGTACTGTCATTTACCGTTGGCAGGTCATTTGCCGCTAGAATCTGAACCGTCAACGTTGCAGGATCAGCAGAATACAGGTTGCCGTCGCTTCCTTTCCAACCAATGCTCGTGGAGCCATCCCAGTTCGCTGGTGGCACAAAACTCAGTTTGGACAGGTCAGCCACCGGAATCACCTGATTGAGAGCTATTGCATTCCCATTCAGCTTTACTGTGCCTTTATCAGGCAGACTGGTAATTTGCACACCTTGTAACGTATCTGTCTGATCCACATCGGAGAAGTGTGCAAGGAAGTCGTTTGCCACAAAGAATAGCTCCGTATCCTCTGTACCCTCCTTGGTGCTGTTGCTTACACTCGGAGCATCATTTACCCCAGTAAGTTGAATCGTAATTGTTGCCGCACTAGCAGAGTAAGCGACACCATCCGAACCTTTCCACGTAAAGGATGTTGTTCCGTTCCAATTAGACGACGGTACAAATTTCAACTTGGATAAATCTGCTGCGGTAATCTCATTAGTTGGACCAATCGCCGCATTGTCCAGCATAAGTCCCCCATTGGCAGGAAGACTTTCTATCCGTATTTTGTTTAAGGAAGTACTATCTTCATCATAAAATTTGCTTGTAAAATCGGTTGCACTAAAAGCTAGCTCTGCATCCTCTGTACCTGTTTTCGTACTATCGCTTACGACAGGAACATCATTTGCATTCGTAACCGTAATGACAAAAGGCTTATTGTAGGTAGCCCCACCTGGGTCAGTCACCTGAATTGTCACGTTGTACGAATTTTTGGTTTCATAGTTAAAGACCGCATTGGATTTCAACACACCGTTGTCTATCACAAACGCACTTGTATCGCCTGCAACAAGACTAAACCCGAATGGTCCAGCCGAATCTGGATCGGTTGCACCGAGAGTTCCGATCACTGTTCCTATCACAGCATTCTCTGAGATCTGATTATTCGTCAGGGTAATATCCGTTGGAGATGCATTGGGAGCAGCACGTGTAACTGTAATCGTATACGTCCTTTCGGAAACCCCATCCTGCGCCTTCACCTTGAGGTCAATCGTATTGGCACCCACAGCAAGGCTTAAATCTCCGCTTGTTGCTCCTGTGACTGGTGTATAAGCACCACTATTGACTCGTACCTCGACAGACGCCTCCACATCTGCTTTTACAGGTGTTACTGTTATACTTGATACATTGCTTGCAACGTTGGCCGAGTAGGCTGTCGTAGCTGGTGTAAATGATGGGGTCAGTGTTCCACTGCTGACCGATAATCCGCTCAATTGTGTGTTATGTGATTGGGTTCTGATGATTGCGTTATCTCCGACTGTTACGAATCGTTGCTGCTCAGCAGAATAAGCTACGGAGTAAAAATCGCTCGTCGTATTGGATGTTTCTGTGGTATTCCATGTAATCCCGTCTGTCGAGGAAACGATCGCTCCACCCGCCCCAACAGTAACAAATTTACCGTTACCGTATGTAACCGAGTACAGCGGATTTCCTGGTACAGTTACCTTATTCCAGACGTTCCCATCGCTAGAATAGGAAACGGAATTCTCGCCCACGGCAACAAACTTCCCATTGCCATATGTCACGCTATACAGGGGAGAAGACGCCACATTACTATTCGCATACGTCCAGGTAACCCCATCAGCGGACACGTAAATGCTCCCGCTTTCACTGACAATGACCATCCGACCATCCGCATAAATGATATCAGTTAGCCGACTGCTAGTTTCTTGTGAAAAAGAGTTCTTTAATGGTGTCTGAGCATTCCACGTTTCTTTGTTTGAGGAATCCCAGATTTCCCCATCGTATCCTACAGCATAATACTTATTGTTCAAACCGTATGTAATCGCTAGTAAATCATTATGCGATGATGGTGATTTAGAGCTCCAACTGTTTGTAGAAGCCGAACTCCCTGATGACGTGTAGATTTTCCCGTTTCCTCCGACCAGTATCCATTGGTTCCCATCAAAGTAGGCATCATTCCATTCTCCGAAAGCACCCGATGGATTGTATCTGGTCCAACCACTTCCATCCGAGGAGGTAACGATCGTGTTGGATATCCCCAATGCAAGCCATTCGCCTCCCCCATAATGGAGGCCTTGCAGACTATAGGTTGTACCTGCTGAACCAGGACTTTTCCAGAGATATGCGGAGGCTGAATAGGTTGATTGTATGCAAATCACTGCTACCAAAAGCAAAGAGGTCAATAAGCCAACCAGTACTCTTCTTACTTTTTGAAACTGCCAAATCACAGGCAATCCGATCCCTCCCTATATCAGTTTCACTAACTTCTTATATCAGCAATACCGTACGAACTATGATCTTGGCGGAAAAACACCAACTAGGGCAATAATAAAGCTGATTCCCAGGTATGGCTGTCTGTTATAGTGTGGTTGTCCCATTCCTGTAGTTGACAGTGCCGCTATATTCATCTGTGCATCTGGTGTATCGCTGTACATAGGCGTTTGTTTCTTGACAAATTTCCCTTGGGCGGGTACTTGTGACCATACTGCTCCTTGCGGTTGATTGGTGTTTCCGGGACTGTCTACACAATTGGCTAGATGGATGTGCGCGGGAATCTGACTGGTTTGTAAAGTAACAGTAGATGAGCCAACCGCTTCTCCCAGATTTCTATCAGTAAGACCACTCCCCTGACCTGCATGCATGGGAGCGCGAGCATTCAAGCTTGGTAAAGCGAAGGTTGTTTTGCCGTCTCCTCCATACGTAACTCCCAAGATGGAAAAAAGTGCTGTATTCTGCGCAATTGATAACAATTGCCCATTGCAAAACGCCCAGCCTTGTGGTGCAAAATTACCTGCAAACATACGGATTTCTCCGATAAATGCATCATCCACCATTCCCATTCAACTCCTTTGCTAATTTTGTGAAGGATAGATTCCTTGCAGTGCGATGATAAAATTAAGCACCAAAAATGGCTGCATATTGTAATGCGCCTGACCGCCACCTACGGAAGAAATAGCCGACGCATGCATGGAATTTGTCGGCAGTGTCAATGCTCCATAGGCATTTTCTTTTTCTGCCCATACCCGATCTTTTGGTGAAACCTCTGTAGCAGAACCCGAGGATGCATTCACGGAATGGGTATGTGCAGGAAGCTCCTGAATGCTGAGTGTATGACCCTCTTCTCCGCCAGCCTGACCAAGAAGAATATATTCATCGCCTAAACGACCGAAATGAACGGGAACGCGGCCACGCAAATCCGGCAAGGCAAAGGTAGTCATGCCATTGCCGCCATAGGCCGTACCAAGCAAGGAAAACAAGGCCTGATTCTGATTGATAGGCAATAGTTGTCCATTACAGAATGCCCAACCCTTCGGAGCAAAGCTACCAGCAAAAATTCTTATTTCTCCCAAATAAGGTTCTGACATTTCTTACCACCACTTTCTTCTATTAATTTGGTATTGGGTATTCTCCATACAAACAAATGATGAAGTGTATCGATAGCGAGGGCATCATATTCGAATGTGGTTGACTTCCTCCTGAAGGCTGTATGGCGGTATTTTTCATCGGCTGCAAGCTGGTCGTCACAGTTGAATACCCTGTAAATGGAAGGGTTGCCCAGATATTGCCTGCCGGTGATTTCAGTCCAGCCTGTGTTACGGCTAGCGGGGTATGTGTGTGTGCGGGAATCTGATTGGATGTAAGCGTAACATCTTCTACCCCACCTTCTTGTCCGAGGGTATAATTTGTTCCCGTGGCATTGTTGGTACCTGCATGAACAGGGACCCTTCCACGAAGATTAGGCAAGGCAAAAGTATCCTGCCCGTTACCGCCATATGCGGTACCTATGATCGCAAATAGTTCACTGTATTCCGCTATCGATAATTCAGTACCATCACAAAAAGCCCAACCAGCAGGTGCATAATTGCCTGCAAACATTCGAATTTCTCCTAAGTAAGCCATAATTTTCCTTGTCTCCTCTCTGATTCAATAGTCATATGAAAACCCAGCCCTGTCTTGGCAATTGGCTGGGTACGTTGTGACGATTATCACGGGATATATTCCCATTTTAGGAAAAACTATTTATTTCGTCAATATAATATGTCAGAATTTTAGAATTACTGATAGATTTATCATTCTGCTGTGTGATATAACAATGTTATATATTTAGGCCTTCCTTTTTGTGGGAGCATGCCATCTAATTATGGTTAAAGGGGTATGAAGAATGACTCATAATGTAAGCAGGCGTTCTTTCCTCAAATTCAGCCTTACTTCCACTTTGACTGGTTTGTTTTGGGGAGACGTAGCAAATATTTTTTTTGACAGTCGAATGGCTCAGGCAGCCACTCATCCAATACCAGACAATCTTGATGTGATTGTCATTGGAGCAGGAGTTTCCGGATTGGCTGCGGCTCATACTCTCCAGTCACATGGGCTAAATGCACTTGTTCTGGAAGCACGTGATCGGGTTGGTGGCCGAATCTGGACAGACTACACTTCCGAAACGCCTTTCGATTTAGGATCGTCCTGGATTCATGGCATCGATTATGGTAATCCGGTTCGCTTTTTAGCTGAAAAGTATGAAGTAAACCAATCAGAGGCATCCAACTTTTTCAGAGGATTTGATCAAATCATCGGTAGTCTTGTAAACGGCTTGAATATTCGCTTGAATCAGATTGTTCATCACGTTCAGCACAGTGATGAGGGTGTGAAGATTGCAACATATAGCGACGTGTTTAAAGCTAGGCACGCTGTAGTTACCCTTCCGTTGGGAGTATTGAAATCAGGAGATATTGCTTTTCGACCTGCCCTGCCCGAAAACAAGCAAACAGCGATCAATCGCTTAACTACCGGTGTGCTCAACAAACTTTACCTTCAGTTCCCACAGGTCTTTTGGGAAAAAGATGCAAACCTTGTGTCGATTGGCAGCGGCGGGGTGGAGAGTCAATTCAATGAGTTTCTAAATGTGTATAAATACACGAAACAACCTGTACTGCTCGGCTCTTTCTCATCCACATCTACACATCAACTGGAAAAATGGTCTGATGATGAGATCGTTCACGCAGCAATGAAATCTCTTGGGCAGAAGTACGGGAACAGCATCCCTTACCCGCTTAGTAGCAAAATCACTCGCTGGGCTTCAGATCCTTATGCAAGAGGTTCCTATACACTTCATCATGCGGATTCCACTTCAGAAGACATGGCTGCCCTAGCTGAATCCGTAGACAACCGCCTGTTTTTTGCAGGCGAAGCAACAAACCCAGATGACTACGCCAGTGTACAAGGTGCTTATCTTTCGGGGGTTCGTGAAGCAGAGAAGATCATCCAACTGCTGAAAACGTAAAAAGACGAGTTTTCACTCGTCTTTTTTTTGCATTGTATCCGTTTTTTGATTGTGATGATTAAGACAAGTATGCCTCACGAACTTGCGGGTTCGTAAGCAGCACTTTGGCGTCATCTTGAAGGATGATTTCACCTGTTTGAATTACATAACCACGGTGAGCCACAGAAAGCGCCTGATTGGCGTTCTGCTCTACCAACAGAATCGTCATGCCTTCTCTATTCAGCTCCGTTACGATGTCAAAAATCTGTTCAACCAGAATTGGCGCAAGACCCATGGAAGGCTCATCCAACATCAAAATTTTTGGTTTCATCATTAACCCACGGGCAATCGCAAGCATCTGCTGCTCGCCCCCGGACATCGTTCCACCCTTTTGCTCAATCCGCTCTTTTAAACGAGGAAAATAGTGGAATGCACGTTCAATACCTTCATCAATAATTTTCTTGTCCGTTACAGAGAATGCACCCATTTCCAGGTTTTCTTTCACTGTTAACTTAGGAAATATACGACGCCCTTCTGGAACGTGAGCAATTCCAGATAATGCTACATCATGTGTTTTCATGCCAGTAATATCTTTGCCATTGAATAACACTTTGCCTTCACGAGGTCTTGTTTGACCACAAATGGTTTTCAACGTTGTCGATTTGCCCGCACCGTTCGATCCGATCAGGGTTACAACTTCCCCTTGCTCTACCTTAATCGTGAGCCCTTTAAGCGCATGAATCCCGCCGTAATAGGTGTGGACATTTTGCAATTCCAATAGTGCCATCGTTTGTTCCTCCCCTCTTACGACACTTCCGTAGCACTTTTGCCAAGGTATGCTTCAATTACATTTGGATTCGTCCGGATTTGCTCAGGTGTTCCCTCTGCAATTTTACGTCCGTAGTCAAGAACGTGAATATATTCAGAAAGACCCATAACCAGCTTCATGTCATGCTCAATCAAAATGATGGTGAGATCTAATTCTTTTTTCAGCTTACGGATAAAATCAGTCATTTCCACTGTTTCACGAGGGTTCATCCCCGCTGCGGGTTCGTCTAAAAGAATGATTTGCGGGTTCGTCGCCAATGCACGTGCAATTTCTAATCGACGTTGCAACCCGTACGGCAAACTTCCTGCTGCTTCGTTGGCAACATGTTCAATTCCGATGTACTCGAGAAGCTGGTATGCCTCAACTTTTGCCTTTTCTTCTTCTGTACGGACACGCTTCGTATTGAACAAGATACCGAGAAGTCCAGCAGATAAGCGGCTGTGCACGCCAACCATTACGTTCTCGAGTGCAGACATTTCTTTGAACAGACGGATGTTTTGGAATGTCCGAGTGATTCCACGCCCTGCGATTTGATCCGGGCGTAAGCCTTTAATGCTTTTACCGTTTAATAAAACATCCCCTTCATCAGGAACGTAGAAGCCCGTAATCATGTTAAAGAAAGTAGTCTTTCCCGCACCGTTTGGCCCGATAACCGCCGTAATTGTACCTTTTTCTATTTGAATTGTGACGTCCTGATTCGCTACGAGTCCACCGAATCGTTTCGTCAGACCATTTGCTTCTAATAGTGCCATCTTGATGCCCCTCCTTTTGGCTTGATCTATTTGCCGCCGGTAATTTTCGCCAAGATGCCTTGTTTTATGCCAGCAAAGCCGCTTTGCTTAATTCCATCGATATCGTTTTTCTTACGCTTCGCCGGAATGAGACCATTCGGCCGGTACAAGGCAACCAGGATCAGCATGATACCGAAGACCATACGTTGAAACTTGGATGGGTCGAGCTGGCTAGGCAAGTCAATAACTCCTGCTTGTTGCAACGAATGAAGGAAGTTCGAGAACTCTTTAAGCAACTGAACTTGAAGTACCGTCACGAACGCAGCACCCAATACAACACCAGGAATACTACCGCTGCCACCCAGGATAACCATGACAAGAATACCGATGGATTCCATCAGGGTAAACGAAGTTGGGTCAACGAACGTTTGCTTGGCTGCAAAGATTACCCCAACTACACCGGCAAATGATGCACCCGTTGCGAATGCCGCAAGCTTTGTGTGAAGAAGAGAGATACCCATTGATTGGGCAGCCAGTTCATCTTCACGTACCGCAATCCAGGCACGGCCCAAACGAGAATGTTCGAAGCGTATATTTGCCAATACGATAAAGGCAATCACGAACAGCGTAATGAAGTAGAAATAAAACGGTGTACTCATCTTCAGGCCGAACAATTCCGGTGAAGCAATCGGGGTAAGTCCCTGCGGACCATTCGTAATGTTAATCGGTTTATCCAGATTGTTGAAGATGATGCGGATAATTTCCCCGAATCCAAGTGTTACGATGGCGAGGTAGTCCCCTTTTACACGAAGAACCGGAAGACCCAGCAGGATACCAAATACTGCTGCGACTATCAATCCGACGATCAGGAACGGCCAGAACCAGTCACCACTAAGCGGAAAAATATTTCCAGGGATGAATTCGTTTGCCTGTGAAGTAGCAAAGATCGCATAGGCATAAGCACCTGCCGCAAAGAAAGCAACATAACCAAGGTCTAAGAGACCCGCAAAACCTACTACAATGTTAAGACCAAGTGCCATCGCTACATAAATGCCAACCTGAGAAGCGACCTCCATGTAATAGCGATTATCCCCAGCGACAAGCGGGATAATCAAGAGCAAAATGGCAGCTCCCAGAATGAAGCGGATGGTTTTGGATGTGTTGGTGTAATACACGATGATAATGGAGAATAAAACACCCATAAAGGCGATTACTGACTTGTCCAAAAGAAATAATGCGGTGGAAAATACAGCTACCCAGATGATGGTAAAGAGAAGCGGTATTTTCTTGTCTTTAAAAATCGAGCTAAAAATGTTTGCCACGTTCTCTCACCTACACTTTCTCTTTTACTGCTTCGCCAAATAATCCTTCTGGCTTGAACAAAAGCACTAAAATTAGAATTGAAAACGCAAATACGTCTTTATATTCTGCACCAAATGCACCATTTGTAAGAGGACCAAGGTAAGCACCTGCAAGTGATTCTAACAAACCAAGAAGCACCCCACCCACCATTGCACCACGAAGGTTACCGATACCGCCAAGTACAGCAGCAGTAAATGCTTTCAGACCGAGGATAAAGCCGATATACGGGTCAATGGTTCCGTAGTTCTGAGCGAATAGTACGCCCGTTGCTCCCCCTAATGCAGAACCGATCAAGAATGTCAGCATGATTACTTTGTCAACGTTTATAGTCATCAGCGATGCAGTAGTCTGATCCTGCGCTACAGCACGCATGGCGATTCCCCACTTAGTTTTGTTAACGAACAGCGTCAAAGTTACCATCATAACGATTGCAATTACGATTACAATTAATGCTTTAATCGGGATGCTGGCAAATCCCATATCTAACATGCCAGGGAATAACGATGGAGAATTCAAGTAAAACTCATTGCGTGTAATTGCTTCTGTGAAACGAACCAAATCCTGCAATAAGAAAGATACACCAATCGCAGAAATTAACGGTACGAGACGTGGTGCACCACGTAATGGACGATATGCAACCCGTTCGATACCGACACCGAGCGCTCCCGTGAAAACACTACCAATTACTAAGCAAAGTATAAACGCTAGATAAGGGTTCATTCCTTTGCCAACAGCATCGGTAATTAATAAAACTTCAGTACCGACAAATGCACCCACCATGAAAATTTCTCCGTGGGCAAAGTTAATAAATTCGAGAATCCCGTACACCATCGTGTAGCCTAACGCAACGACGGCATACATAAACCCGAGGGTTAGTCCATCAACCAGTACCTGAGGTAGTATGCTGAGCATCGTCTTTTCCCTCTTTTCTCTTAAAGTCTCTATCTTGACTCATTTTTCACCATAAATGAGGGAGCGACAACCTGTGTCGCCCCCAAATCATACGGTGTGGTGAATGAGGCTAAGAATAAGCTGCGACGAAATCTAATGATGTTATTATTCAGCTTTACCTACGAAGACGGATTTATCCTTTTCATATTTGTAGATAAATACGTCTGCGAATTGGTTATCGCCTTTTTCATCAAAGGAAACCTTTGTGAATTGGCCTTGGAAATCTTTTGTGCCGTGCACTGCATCCAATACTTGCTCACGAGTAGGCTTCTTGCCACCGTTTGCTTTGATTGCTTCTTTCAAACCATTCAAGATTACGTTCATACTGTCGTAACCGTAAACAGAGAAAGTTTCAGGTTTTTTGCCCATTACTTTTTCGTATTCGGCAGCCCACTTCTTACCTTCTTCTGTTTGTGTTACGTCACCAGCAACGGAAGTAAATACTACACCTTCAACTGCAGGACCAGCAATTTTGATCATGTCAGATGAGTCGATACCGTCGCCACCCATGAAGTAGCCTTTGAAGCCTTTTTCACGAGCTTGCTTAACTACGATACCAGCTTCGGAGTAGATACCGCCGAAGTAGACCATGTCAGGGTTTTTGGAATTTACCTGATTGAGAACGGCACTATAATCCTTTTCCCCTTGAGTGATTCCCTCGAAACCTAAAACTTGAACACCATCTTTTTCAAACTGTGCTTTAACTTGGTCTACAAGACCTTGCCCATAAGCAGTTTTATCGTGAATCAGGAATACTGATTTAACGCCTAGTTGGTTCTTCGCATAGATTGCAGCTTTAGGACCTTGAGAGTCGTCACGAGCGCAAATACGGTGAACTGATTTCTTGCCTTCTTCTGTCAGTTTCACACCAGTGTTTGCTGGGGAAACCATGACTAGTTTACCCTCTTCATACTTCACAGATGAAGGAATCGCAACACCGGTATTCAAGTGGCCAACTACCCCGTAAACATCCGGATCCGAGATCAACAGCTCCGCATTCGCTACGCCTTGTTTCGGGTCGGCCTGGTCGTCTTGTGGGAATAGTTGCACATCAAAGCCTAACTTCTTGAATTCTTCTTTTTGAAGACTGAGCGCATACTCAGCTCCAGTTTTGATTGCATCCCCTAAAGAAGATTGTGGTCCAGAGAGTGGAGTTTGTGTTGCAATTTTGATTTTTCCGCCTTCTGTAGCAGCACCACCGCTGCTTCCAGAACCACCTTGCTGTGGAGCTGGAGTTCCGCCACCAGCGTTGTTCGCACCGCCGCAACCTGTGAGAGCCATACCAGCAGCTAATACCGCCGTCAGAAAACCGAGTTGAGTCTTTTTCATACCCATTAAATCCCCCTTTTTCTATCAGTCACTCTTATTTGTGACACCAAATTTGATCTAGCATATCAGCTTTCTCTTTCTGTAAGTGACATTTCTATACGTGGCTGACAGCAGACGTAGCTTGGCTCTTTCATTATTGTAAAATAAATGCGAAAATTTACAAGAGAAAAAAATATTTTTATCGTAACATTATTTGTATTTTCAAAAAACATCAAATGAACTTAAAAAAGTATATCATTCCGTTGGTACAGTAAAGCATTGATTGATTAATATGTTGAAATTTTTGTTAAAAATTCAGAATATTTCTATAGATGGAACAAGTATTTTTCGTTGTTTCACATCATATAATCCTTCATCGGTCAGTCTGACAAACGGTAAATGTGTTGCAGATAAAAAAAGCAAAGAATAGATCGGATCAATATGCTGATGCCCTTTTGATTGTAAAATGATACAAAACTCAGTACCTTTTCTGGATAGTTCATCCACCGATGCCTCGCTAATCATACCTGCAATCGGAAGTTCAAGTTGAAATTGCAATCCTCCTCTATCGTAAACGACGATTCCTCCATCCATCTTCTTCACCTGATTAAAGGCTTTCGCCATCATTTCGGGGTCTCGACCAATGACAATCCAATCTCCAGATGCAGTGTACGTGCTTGCGATCGCTTGAATGTCAGAGCCAAATCCACGAATAATTGCCTGAGAAATACGCTTGCCTCTAGCATCCAAAAGGCAGACAAAAGCCAATTCTGGATTGTCAGCAATGCAAATCTCTCCTGACGAATGACACGGCAATTGCATCATCTCTACTTTCGTAATGACAGCATTCAGCATGTCCATCACGGGTATCGCCTCACCTGGATGTTGCATTCTAAACCAAGCTGCTTTTGCATCTTCATCCCACTCTGCTTGTCGTGAAGGGAAGGGGTAACTCGTCCAATCGATTTTCATTGTCGTATCCGTCAATTGTTGCTGCTCTGCCCAGACCCTCCCATTCGCAATTACCTTGACTGGAGTTGGCATGGTTGGAGATTCCAACAGTAAAATATCGGCAATCCGTCCTGGAGCAATTCCGCCAATCTCCGCATCCATTCCGTAGTAAGTAGCTGGATTTAGCGTTGCCATCACATACGCTTCCTCTGGTGGCGCTCCCGCTTCAATCGCAAGAGAAATACAGTAGTCCATTAATCCTTTACCCAACATTGGCGGAGTTGAACCATCTGTTGTGAGCATTAGTCGAGATCCCCACGGAACATTTTGCTCAATCAGCCCCTTGATCAGTTGTGGCAAGTCCGGTCGTATGGAAGAATGGCGAAGGGTGGCATACATTCCTAGCCGCAGCCGATTTATCACTTCCTCCACCGTCATACTTTCATGACATGCTGTAACCCCAATTGCGGAAGCGACATTTAAGGTATCCCAGGATGCTCCCGGATGATGTCCTTCTACCCGTTTTCCAAGGTCTCTTGCCCACAAAAGTCCTTGCAACTGTTCTTCCTGCTCTGACAAAATTCCGCCCCAATCCGTTAACTCCCCTGCTTGTACAACGCACGGATGCTCCAACATTTGCTGAAGCCGATTAAAGCTATACTCTCTTTTCATCTCTTGTTTCTGACTTTGCGGGTCGATTCTTCCCCAAAAAAACTGCTTCACCGGATGGTTCTGCATGATTTCCATTATTCGTTCGACCGCATCCTGGGGCAAGGTGTTGTGGAGAATCAGCGTATCCGAAATGAGTGTGGTCGTTCCTCTCGTCAAGGCAAAATCGCCTAAACTAAGCGGATTGTACCATTGAAATGGGTGGGCATGCGGTTCAATATAGCCAGGCACCAGGTATTGTCCACTCGCATCGATAATCTTGGTCTGATCGTTTACGAGAGGCTCCCGCTCACCTACATAGGCAATCCGTTCATTTGCTATGACAATGTTTCCTTTTCTCCACTGTTTCAAATATACATCGAGGTACGTTCCTCCCTTGATCCACATGGATGCTGGTACGAGGTTTCTGGAGGTTCGAAGCAATTGCGTATATGATTCACTGGATAATGACCGTACTCGCATGATCAATTCCACCCTTTCACTTGAAATTATTCCCATGTTTGTTTTCCCAAAAAGGTTACACACTAACTGTAGCTAAAGGGAGGGAAACCGTCTATGCAAAAAAATGTTGGAACCGTTGATGCAACCATAAGAATTACACTTGGTTTGCTAGGACTCACCTATGGCGTCGGCAAAATGACACGACGTCCTCATCGGACACCATGGCTGCTCATGACGATGTCTGCGATGAAGGTGGCGGAAGGGGTCACTCGATTCTGTCCCATGTTATACAGTGCCGGAATGAATACGATTGCTGAAGATGGGCAGTCTGCTTCCAAAAATCAGCAAGCCCAGTCAAGCTCCAGAAATCAGGTCACCGCAGAAAGCAAGGATCCATCTTCAAACTTTATCAAGGATCAAGTATCAAAGGTAGGCGCTAATTTTGTTAAGTCCCAAATTGAAGAATTCACACATGCTGTAGCAGGTGACAATCAAAACATTCAGCCTCCTGTTGATTTTGACCTTGATGAGGTGGTAAGCAGTCAATCTACCCAGCAAAACAGAGAACAAACGAGAACGTTGAAATCAAGAGAAGGAATTCGCCGTACTGCAAGAACAAAACAGACTTACAAGCAGGACGAGCATTCCTATCCAAGCTACTCTTAGGAGAATGCCATTATGAGTCTAGTCGGACCTTCACTATATGAATGGATATCGCACAATCTATTTGTTGTCGCCCTCGCTGTAGGTGCACTCATAGTGATGGCGTTGTTTATAATAAATGTCGGCAGAAAAAAAGGAAGATACCGTTTGTAAACGGTACTTCCTTTTTATTGTTTTGTTCAAAAAGGAGGACGGACTTTTTGAACTTCCCTACACTTTGCGAAGTGCTTTGTCGCCGATATCGTTTCGATAATGCGCACCTTCAAAAGAAATGCTTCTCACTTGGTCGTACGCGGTTTGTTGCGCCTGTTCCAACGTATCGCTGATCCCTGTCACACCCAATACACGTCCACCATTCGTGACTGTACCATCAACAGTCAATTTGGTGCCTGCATGGAATACGATTTTGTCCTTGTTCGGTACTGGCAAGCCTTGAATCACGGCTCCTTTGGGATACTCACCAGGATATCCCGGCGCAGCCATAACTACGCACAGAGCACTTTTGTTACTCCACTTTACATCGAGTGATGCAAGCTCTCCCTTAATCGTAGCCAGACAAATATCGACCAAGTCGGTTTCAAGCAAAGGTAAGACAACCTGCGTCTCAGGGTCACCAAATCGGGCATTGAATTCGACTACTTTCGGACCTTCCGAAGTAATCATCAGTCCGGTGTAGAGAATGCCTTTGAACGGAATGCCTTCTGCTACCATCGCCTTCGCCATTGGCTTCACGATTGTCTCAACAACAGAGTCAACCAGTTCTTGTGACATATGTGGTACAGGTGCATAGGTACCCATTCCGCCTGTGTTCGGTCCTTTGTCGCCATCAAAAACCGCTTTATGATCCTGTGCAGTGATCATCGGCTTCACCGTTTCACCGTCAACAAATGCCAGCAGGGTAAGCTCTTCGCCACGCATGAATTCTTCGACTACCACTCGACTGCCAGCCTGCCCGAAGCTGCCCGCTTGCATAATATCGTACAATGCTTGCTCCGCTTCTTCCAATGTCTGCGCGACAACTACCCCTTTTCCAGCGGCTAATCCATCCGCCTTGATTACGATAGGAGCGCCTTGCTCACGGACATATGCCAGTGCTGATTCATAATCAATAAATGACTCATATCCTGCTGTTGGTATATTATATTTCTTCATTATATTCTTAGCGAAGCTCTTGCTGCCTTCAATCTTGGCAGCCAATGAACTTGGACCAAATACAGGTATGCCACGCAACTCAAAAAAATCAACAATTCCTAACAAGAGCGGGTCTTCCGGGCCAACGATCGTCAGGTCAATTCCCTCGTCCTTTACATACTGCGCCAATGCTGCGAAGTCATCTACAGCGATATTCACATTTAGCCCTAATTCCGCAGTTCCGCCGTTTCCTGGTGCACAATAGATCTTATTTACTTTGTGACTCTGTGCCAGCTTCCAGGCGATAGCATGCTCCCTGCCTCCGCCCCCGATCACCAGAACTTTCATTGGTAATCCTCCTCTTAGTGTTTGAAATGACGTACACCCGTAAATATCATGGCAATCCCGAAACGATTGCATGCATCGATGGAATCTTGATCTCGAATGGAACCACCTGGTTGAATGATAGCTGTTACTCCTGCTTTGGCTGCTGCCTCAACCGTATCTGCCATCGGGAAGAAAGCGTCCGACGACATGACTGAACCTTTCACTTTTTCTCCTGCCTGTTCAATGGCAATCCCCGCAGAACCTACACGATTCATTTGACCAGCACCGACACCAATGGTCATGTTGTCTTTGGCGAGAACTATCGCATTGGATTTCACATGCTTGACAACCTTCCAGGCGAAGGCCAATTGTACCATTTCTTCTTCGGATGGCTTACGCTCAGTCACTACTGTCAGTTCATCCAGATTCACTTGTTTGGTATCGTAATCCTGAATCAGCATGCCGCCTGCTACTGGAGCAATGCGGAAATTCTGCTGTTTGGTGTTCTTGGCAGTTGATTGCGGCAAGCGAAGCAAACGGAGATTTTTCTTTTCTGTAAGGATCTCTAGCGCCTCTTGTGTAAAATCGGGAGCAATCACAATCTCAAGGAATACTTCTTTTAATAGAAGGGCAGTATCTTTATCAATCGGACGATTGGCTGCTACAATCCCGCCAAAAATAGAAACCGGATCCGCTTCATATGCTTTCTCATAGGCTTCCTTGATTGATGAGCCAATCCCCACGCCACATGGATTGGTATGTTTGACTGCTACAACGGCTGGTTCAGTGAACTCACTGACAATCGCAAGTGCTGCGTCGGCATCATTGATATTATTGTAAGAGAGCTCTTTGCCATGGAGCTGTTCGGCAGTTGTAATGGTGCCTTGTGGAGCAAGTGGTTCACGATAAAATGCCGCCTGTTGGTGAGGGTTCTCACCATAGCGAAGATCTTGTGCTTTTTCATAAGTAACAGTATAACTCTCAGGCAACAATTCACCAACATGCTCACTCAAATAACGAGAGATTAACGAATCATAAGCGGCAGTATGACGGAACACTTTTGCAGCGAGACGTTTTCTTGTTTCAAGAGAGGTATCACCTTGTTCCTTGATTTCAGTAAGAACACCTTCATAATCGGCAGCGTCAACGACTACTGTGACAAATGCATGATTTTTGGAGGCGGAACGAAGCATCGTCGGACCACCAATATCAATATTCTCAATTGCTTCGGCAAATGTCACATCCGGCTTGGCAATTGTTTGTTTGAATGGGTAAAGATTAACGACAACAAGGTCAATTGGTTCAATTTGCAACTCGGCAAGCTGCTGTTGATGGCTCACATCGTCACGCACAGCCAACAAACCGCTATGGATGTTCGGGTGAAGTGTTTTGACACGTCCATCAAGGATTTCCGGGAACCCAGTCACTTCTGAAATTCCAGTTACAGGAACACCCGCCTCTTTTAATAGGCTTGCTGTTCCTCCAGTTGAAATGATCTCAATACCCATATCTGCGAGCTGACGAGCAAACTCTACCACACCCGTCTTATCAGAAACACTAATTAGCGCTTTTTGAATGGCCACGCCCAATAACCTCCTGACAAAAGTAAGTATCAAAGTAAATTACGAACATTATATTATGATTAAACCATAAATGTACGTGTTATTCAAGGTTATCAGGATATTTCAATGCTCGGAATAAGCTACCAAAAAGAAAAAGACGCCTCCTCATCTGGAAGCGTACCCTCTTATTTTTTCTTTCGCTTTTTGGTTGCAGCTTGCATCATATGAATTTGCACAAGCAGCTCCTTTTTGCCGGAATTTTTTGCATGGCTTCGTTTCCTCGCTGACCCTGTTTTTTTCTTTGCCAGTCTGGTTTTACTGCTTGCTTTCACTCTTCTTATTTCCTGTATATCCAAATTCCGAACATCCTCTAGTGAAAAGTTCGGATTTTCATCCAGTTTTTGCTTCACTCGTTCCTTTGCATCTTCGGGAAGGTCTAATCCCATATCGTTTAATTCCTGAATCACTGCGTCAATGCTATCACTGTTCAAATCAGGCAACTTCTGCGCCAGGTTTAACAAATCGCCAAATGTCCATTCCCGTCCAGTCTTGGCCTTTAATTTATCCAATACATTGTTGATTAGATCAACACTCATTGTCTCGACCCCCTTCGCCAGTGATCTCCTCCCCGTATCTTATGTTTGCTATGAGTAAACGTGAATAACTCAAACGTTTGTACAAAACGGTTATGACCGTTTTGTTGACCGCAAGCGTTCACATCCACTTTTATGACAAGGTGCCTCAGCGTAACATCTGGCATTTACTTCGGTAAAAACGTCGAGACGTTTTTCACAGAAAAAAAGCCCACCCCCGTGTCACCACAGGAGCTGAGCTATCGATGTATTTCTATTTCCTGCAAAGCACTTTGCGCCCTTGGAGAGAAACCTGACCGTCTACGATATTACGCAAAGTGGAGACCAATAATTGGTGCTCTACTTCGTGAATCCTTTTAGCCAAAGTCTCTTTTGTATCTTCTGGCTCCACCTGTACAGGTAGTTGAGCGATAATCGGCCCTGAATCGAGGCCAGCATCGACAAAATGAACCGTTACTCCAGTCACCTTTACCCCGTACTCAATCGCTTGACTAATTGCATCTTTGCCAATGAAGGCAGGCAACAAGGACGGGTGCAGATTAATCATTCGGCCACCGTACGCATCCAGCATAACGGGACCGATCAGACGCATATACCCTGCCAGCACGATAAAGGAAACTTGCGCTGCTTCCAGTTGACGAACAACCTCTGCTTCAAATGCTGCTTTATCCGGATACTCTTTAGGTACGAAGGCAAAGGTCGGTATCCCCAATCGTTCAGCACGTTCCATGACATAAGCATCTGGCTTGTCACATACCATCAGAACAACCTCGGCACCTGGCAATCTTCCATCTCGGGTTGCCTCCACAATCGCTTCAAAATTCGAACCGCTACCGGAGGCAAAAACCGCTATTTTCATCACCAAGCCACCCCGCCGTATACTACCCCTTGATCACCAGAAGAGATTCTGCCGATCAAATAAGCGGATTCTCCCATGGCTTCCAACTGTTGTATCACGGGAACCGCATCTTCATTCTTCACCACAAGCACCATACCGATCCCCATGTTGAACGTGCGGAACATATCCTCACGAGATACTTTCCCCAACTCTTCTACGAGAGAGAAAATCGGAGAAATCGGCCAGGAGCCGTAATCAATTTCTGCTTGCGTACCTGTTGGCAGAACACGTGGTATATTCTCCGTGAACCCACCACCCGTGATATGCGCCATTGCTTTGATCTCAAATTTTTCAAGCAAAGCTAAAACAGGTTTTACGTAAATTTTGGTAGGAGTGAGCAATTCTTCGCCCAACGTTTTGCCCAAGGCATCGACGTGCTGGTGAAGAGAAAGCTGATGATCGGAAAGTAACACCTTGCGTACAAGGGAGAAACCGTTACTGTGTACACCACTCGAACGAATACCGATCAAAACATCTCCGGGAGCTACACTTTTCCCATCGATAATCTTGTCTTCATCTACGACACCAACTGTAAAGCCAGCGATATCGTATTCTCCGTCTGCGTACATCCCCGGCATCTCAGCGGTCTCTCCACCGATCAGAGAACAACCGGATTGTTCACAGCCGTCTGCAATCCCTTTGACAATCGCTTCAATTTTATCAGGAATCACCTTGTCGCAAGCCAGGTAGTCGAGGAAAAAGAGCGGCTCTGCCCCTTGCACGACCACGTCATTCACACACATGGCCACTGCATCGATTCCGATGGTGTCATGCTTATCCATGGCAAAGGCTATTTTCAGCTTGGTGCCCACACCGTCCGTACCGGAGACAAGGATAGGCTTTTCATACTTCTTGGTATTCAATTTAAACAAGGCTCCGAATCCGCCCAAATCAGTCATTACTTCTGGACGAAATGTGCGCTTGACGTGTTTCTTCATTTTTTCTACCGCTTCATTACCAGCCTGAATATCCACTCCGGCTTGTTTATAAGCTTCACTCATGCTTTCCCCTCCCTAACACTTGGCTGCCGGCAAAGCAGACTCGAATTCGATCTCTGTTGGATACTTCCCGTTAAAGCAAGCAAGACAATGCCCACGGAATTCTCCTGCGTCGGTACGACCAATGGCATCAACCATACCGTCAATGGATAAAAAGGAAAGGGAGTCAGCACCGATAAACTGACGGATCTCTTCTACCGATTTGGTCGAAGCGATCAATTCATCCCGTGTGGAGGTATCGATCCCATAGAAACACGAATTCATAACAGGCGGGGAACTGATTCGTACATGAACTTCCGTCGCTCCCGCATCACGAAGCATTTGAACGATTCTTCCACTGGTCGTTCCTCGAACGATGGAATCGTCGATCATCACCACTCGTTTGCCTTCCACCACTTTACGAACCGCAGACAGCTTCATGTATACCCCACGTTCACGCATTTCCTGTGTTGGCTGAATAAACGTACGGCCTACGTAACGATTCTTGATCAATCCCAATTCATAAGGAATTCCTGTAGCTTCCGCAAATCCGATAGCAGCGGAGATACTCGAATCAGGAACACCTGTTACGACATCTGCTTCCACTGGAGCTTCCATAGCAAGGCGTTTACCCAAGCGTTTGCGAGCCATATGGACGTTGATTCCGTCGATGTCACTATCCGGACGAGCAAAGTAAATATATTCAAACGTACAAATAGACCGTTCTGTTCTCTCTGCAAAGAAACTGGAACGAATTCCTGTTTCGTCAACGACAACTAATTCTCCCGGTTGTACTTCACGCCAGTATTCAGCACCGATAATATCAAATGCACAAGTCTCAGAAGCAACGACAATAGCATCCCCAATACGACCGAGTGACAACGGGCGCAATCCATTCGGATCAAGTGCGATAACCAGTTGTTTTTCATTCATGACAAGGAGTGCGTAGGCGCCTTTTATTTGCTGAAGCGCTTCATGCACCGCTCCTGGAAGATCAGTACTTTTGGCACGAGCGATCAGGTGAGCGATAACTTCCGTGTCGCTGGTTGTCTGAAAAATCGAACCTTGCCGCTCTAGCTCTTTGCGCATCGGTGCTGCATTGACCAGATTCCCATTATGAGCCACCGCCATACTGCCTTGTGCATAACGGAAAAACAACGGCTGTGCATTCTCGATTTTACTGGAACCCGCAGTGGTATATCGGGTATGACCGATAGCAATGTGACCACTGAATTTTTCCAAATCACCTTTACCGAACGCTTCACTGACCAAGCCCATTCCACGATGTTTGTACCATTTTTCCCCGTCAGAAGCACACATACCAGCACTCTCTTGACCACGATGCTGGAGGGCATGCAGCCCAAGATACGTCAATTGGGCTGCCTCCCGATGATTATAGATACCAAATACGCCACATTCTTCGTTCAATTTATCCCAGATTAACCGATCAAACATGGAATCGCATCCTTCCAGGCAGCTTTCAGATCAGAAACAGGTGCGTTGATCGCTTCTTCACCGTTGACCTTCACCGCCAGACGTTCACCGCCTGTTTTTCCAATCTCTGTGCAAGGAACAAGACTCTCATTTGCCAATGCTTTTACTTTTTCCACATGCTCAGGTTTTACACTCAATACGATTCGAGATTGTGATTCACTGTACAAGAAAATATCTGTGCGAAGCGTCGTCTCCGCTTCAATAATCGCTCCCAGGTTTTTCTCGAAGCAGCTCTCAGCAACTGCAACCGCAAGACCGCCTTCTGACAAGTCATGAGCTGATTGCACAAGCCCTTGGCGAATCGCTGTCAAAACGACCTGTTGAAGCTTTGCTTCTTTTTCCAGATCAATTTGTGGCGGACGTCCAGAGATCGAGCCTGTTACCAGCTTCTGATACTCACTGCCGCCCAATTCTGCAAATGTCTCACCCAGCACAAGCACGACATCGCCTGCCTGTTTGAAGGATTGAGTTGTAATATGATCAACATCTGTGACGAGACCAACCATACCAACTACAGGAGTTGGATAGATGGCATCACCGGTGCGTTCGTTATAGAAAGAAACGTTACCACCGATAACTGGCGCTTGAAGAGCTGTACAAGCAGCACTCATCCCGTCAACCGCATTTTCGAATTGCCAGAATACCTCTGGTTTCTCAGGGCTGCCAAAGTTTAGGCAGTCTGTGATTGCAAGTGGCTCAGCACCCGAGCAGACCACATTGCGTGCTGATTCTGCAACGGCAATGGCTCCGCCCACTTTTGGATCGAGATAGACATAACGTCCATTGCAATCTGTACTCATTGCCAATGCCTTGCGAGTGCCACGAATCAGCACAACCGCCGCATCAGACCCCGGTTTTACCGCTGTACCTGCACGAACGATGTGGTCGTATTGCTCATACACATATGCCTTGTTCGCAATCGTTGGTTGGCTCAAAAGATCCTTCAAAGTTACTGTTAGATCAGATGGTGCGGTAAAGTCAGTGGTATCGATATTTGCAAATTTCTCGTAGTAAGCAGGCACTTGAGATGGTTTATTGTAAACCGGAGCATCTTCTGCCAATGTGTCAACCGGAACGTTCGCAACCACTTCTCCATGGTGAAGCAGACGAAGCATGCCATCATCAGTTACTCGACCCACAATCGCTGAATGCAGACCCCATTTATCAAACAGAGCTTTTACTTCATCTTCACGGCCAACCTGAACAACTACCAGCATCCGTTCTTGAGACTCGGAAAGCATCATCTCATAGGCAGACATGCCCTCTTCCCGTTGTGGGACCAGATCAAGGTTCATTTCAATTCCGTTGCCTGCTTTGGAAGCCATCTCCGCACTGGAGCTTGTTAGTCCCGCAGCACCCATATCCTGAATCCCTACAACAGCACCGCTGTCAATTAACTCCAGGCAAGCTTCCAACAGGAGTTTTTCCATGAACGGATCGCCTACTTGTACAGCCGGGCGTTTCTTCTCGGATTCTTCATTCAATTCCTCAGAAGCGAAGGTAGCTCCATGAATACCATCTCGACCAGTACTTGCCCCGACGTAAATAACCGGGTTGCCGATACCGGATGCTACACCCTTCTGAATTTTATCGTGATCGATCAAGCCGACACACATGGCATTGACCAGTGGATTTCCTTCATACGTAGGATCGAAGTTGACTTCACCGCCAACTGTCGGAATCCCGATACAGTTTCCATAGCCTGCAATCCCCGCTACAACATGCTCAAACAAGTATTTTACACGCGGGGTATCCAATTCTCCGAAACGCAAGGAGTTCAACAAAGCAATCGGACGTGCACCCATTGAGAATACATCACGAATGATACCGCCTACACCAGTTGCTGCTCCTTGGTACGGCTCAATGGCAGATGGGTGATTGTGGCTTTCGATTTTGAAAACTACCGCTTGGTTATCGCCAATATCGACAATCCCGGCGCCTTCACCAGGTCCTTGAAGAACTCGAGGTCCTTTGGTAGGGAAGCGGCGAAGCACTGGCTTGGAGTTTTTATAGGAACAGTGTTCTGACCACATTACGCTATATAGTCCAGTTTCTGTCCAGTTCGGTTGTCTCCCGATTAACTTGACAATCAGGTTGTATTCATCATCAGTCAGACCAATCTCAGCATATAAACGTTGTTCGGCGATTTGCGCCGGGGTAGGTTCCTTACACGTGAGTTGTGACACCGTTTCGTTCCCTCCAAGTCGTAAGAATAGAAGTGAAAATTCGTTTGCCATCATCGGAGCTCATCCATTTATGGACGGCGCGTTCCGGGTGTGGCATCATGCCGAGCACGTTGCCTTGTTCATTCATAATCCCAGCGATGTTGCTAATGGAACCGTTCGGATTATGACCATCGTACGTAAAGACGATTTGTCCGTTTTGCTTCAATTTCGCCAACGTTTCCTCATCACAGTAGTAGTTTCCTTCTCCGTGTGCGATCGGAATTTCAATGACTTCTTCTTTACCGTAATCACTAGTAAACGCAGTTTGGTTATTCTCCACCCGCAAGTTAACCATTTTGCAAATATATTTCAACGAAGTATTACGCAGCAACGCTCCCGGCAGAAGACCTGCTTCTACGAGAATCTGGAATCCGTTGCAAACTCCCATTACCAATTTGCCTTCAGCAGCAGCTTTGACCACTTGTTCCATGACAGGCGAGAATCTGGCAACGGCACCACAGCGGAGATAGTCTCCGTATGAAAAACCACCAGGCAAGAGAATAATGTCGTAAGCAGATAAATCTGTCGTTGAATGCCACACATAATCTACTGGAGCACCCATAATATCTTCTACTGCATTGAACATGTCGACATCAGCATTAGAGCCAGGAAAAACAATAACGGCTACTCGCATACCTTAGGCCTCCACAATTTCAAAGCGATAGTTTTCTATCACCGTATTCGCCAAGAGTTTCTCACACATTTCACTAACTCTTTCATTTACGACAGCTTCATCCTTTGTATCTACTTTCAATTCAAGGAATTTACCAATTCGAACGTCACTTACCTCATCGAATCCCAAGCTGTGCAGGGCACCCTTCACCGCATGACCTTGCGGGTCCAATACGCTCTCTCGCAACGTTACATAAACCAGAACTTTATACATGTGATACTCCTCCTAATCGACGTAGCATTTCTTGATAAGCTTCTTCTATATTTCCCAGATCACGACGGAAGCGATCTTTATCCAATTTTTCTTTCGTATCTGCATCCCAGAAGCGGCATGTATCCGGTGAGATCTCATCTGCCAGCAGGATCTCGCCTTCTGGTGTGCGACCAAACTCAAGCTTGAAATCCACCAAGGTCACTTTGCGCTCGAGCAAATAGGCTTTCAAGATTTCGTTTACCCGCAAAGCCAGCTTCTCAATTTGCGCAAGATCATCGTTACTTGCTACACCAAGCAGTTTGATATGCGAATGGTTAATCAGCGGATCGCCTAACGAATCGTTCTTGTAGTAGAATTCCACAACGGTTCGGGCGAGTGGGGCGCCTTCTTCCAATCCAAGGCGTTTCGCCAACGAGCCTGCTGCAATATTACGCACGACAACTTCAAGGGGAATAATTTCTACCTGACGCACGAGTTGTTCATTGTCAGACAACATTTTTATGAAATGATTATCTACTCCCTGATCTTTCAACAGGTTGAAAAAGATAGAAGTAATTTTGTTGTTCAACTCGCCTTTTCCACTTATTGTGGCCTTTTTTTCGCCATTAAACGCAGTTGCATCGTCTTTATACTCGACCCAGAAAATATTTTGTTCAGAAGTCCGATAAATACGTTTTGCCTTACCTTCGTACAGTAGTTCCTGTTTTTCCACCAGGAATTCCCCTTTCAATATCTTTTTCAATCGTAATTTGTTCATTTCACGAACATTACATATTGATTAAAACATAAATATCCGTATTTTTCAACGAATTATCTTAAATCCAATCTCGACAAATGTTCGGATTTTGCTAAAGTGCTTCAAATTACATACATACTATGGAAATGTTCAATGTCTCTTTGCAGATGTGATACAATGGCTGTGAAAATTTTTTTTGCTGAATAGACTGCAGT
>NZ_JBNCMT010000013.1:0-125839 GCF_049846925.1 Brevibacillus nigriterrae | reverse complement strand
CCTGTCGTCGGCAAGGTTACATTGCCTGTTACATTATTCAAGGCACTGTTGCCATTTAGCAGGTCTGCATCGTCTAAATCCGCTTTTGCTCCGGCTACAGCCTGGGCGTCTGTCATTGCTTCCTCTTTTACAATTACCGTGAATGTTTTGGTATCTTGGGTTCCATTTTTGCTAATCGTTGCTGTCAAGGTTACCGTTGCGTCACCGGATCCATTTGCTGGACGAATTACGCTTCCATCTGCTCCTACTGCTGCATGATCTGCTACCCAGCTTATTGCGGTTCCATTGATTCCTGTCGTTGGCAAGGTTAAGTTCCCTGTTACATTATTCAAGGCACTGTTGCCATTCAGCAGATCTGCGTCATCCAAGTCTGCCTTTGCTCCGGCTACGGCTTGGGCGTCAGTTAGACCAACAAGGTCATTAATCATAATCTCTTTTCCTGCTGTACTTAAGCCAGCACCATTCTTAGAGAATACAGCAATTTTCGTTGTTCCAGATGGTATTGCTGTGTCCGCTCCAATATTCACTTGTAATGGACCTGCTTTAGCCACATCTGCCCCAATTTGAGTTCCTCTTGAATTATCTGCATTCAAAAAGTACACCGCATAATGTGTGATGTTGCTCTCATCAGTTGCAGCAGTCCATGTTACATTTCCGCTAATTTGATCTACGTCAATATCTTCATCAGTAAAAGTTACAGTGGATGCTAAAGCCGTTGGTAAAGATACATCAGTAAATTCTACAGTTGCTCCAGTAGCATTCTCTCCAGCACCATTTTTCGCAAAAACACCGAACTTGGTTGCACCACTAGGAATTGGCGTATTTGCAGGGACTGCGTAAGAATTTGTTCCCACAGGAATATCTACAATCTTTGTTCCTACTTTTGCATTTGAATTATTTAAGAAGTAGACGGAATAATGGGTTATATTGCTTGTTCTACTTGGTGGAGTCCAACTTAGATTACCCTGAATTTGTCCAGCATCTTTGTCAATATCAACTGGGAATGTCAATCCTGTAACTACTTGTGTTGGTGCTGTCACAGGCGGCGGCACTACAATCACAGGATCTGCAAACGTAATAGAAAACGTACCAGAAACCAGGTTTTCCTTGGCATCAGATACTTTCGCCTTATTAATCGTTACACTCAAGTTGCTCTTGCTGTCAGCAGCAGTATGGCTGAAAGCTTGTCCCGTAAAGAAGATGGTTATTTGCGTATCGCTGTTACGGGTTACCCCCACACCTAAGCCTGCTGGCAGGTTATTTACAGTCACGTCTGCCGCAGAAATATCAGAAGCGAATTTGCCATTTGTCAACGTAACGGTTTGTGTTCCAGAAATACTTCCATCGTTAGCAGAAGACTCGCTAAGTAAATTCGTTTCAAGGGAAATGGATGGGTTTGCTTTTACAGTTACCTCGAAATCAGCAGACTTGCCATCAACCGTAGCTTTAATTTTTGCCTTACCAACCGCAATGGCAGTTACTTTTCCTTTATCATCAACAGTTGCCACCATAGGAGCAAGAGAAGTCCATTCTATCTTCTTCTCTTTGAGCTCTTTACCGTTTTTGTCCAGAGCTACCGCTTTTAGAACAAGTGATCCATCGTCATTGGACCCAACGACAAGTTCAGCATCATCTGCTGTATTTTCGATCTCCACTTTCTCAACTTTTGGCTCAGTAACCGTTACTTTTAATGTAGCTTCCTTGCCATCTATGGTTGCTGAGATCACTGCTTTACCCGAAGCAATTGCCTTAACCTTACCATTCTTGTCAACCGAAGCTACCTTGGCATTGCTAGAAGACCAAGCAACTTTTTTACCTGTTACGATGTTGCCGTCTTTGTCCTTGGCAACAGCAGTTAACATCAAGGTAGCATCATCCTCAGATCCAACCAATAATGTAGCATTTGCTGCATTGTTTATAATCTGAACTTTATCAACCTCTGCACCTTTTGCAGCAATGGTGAAAAGCTTTGCGGATTTTTTCGAACCATTGTAGTCTACGTTTACTACTACTTTTTGCGCATCTTTGGTAGCATTTAGCGCTTTGAACGTAAAGTAGGCTGTTTTGGTGTCTTTGTTCCAAGTGATGCCGGTTGCTTTTAGAGCAGTTGCATCCTTGCCATTGATTTGCTTGGTGAATATGAAATCTTCTAATTCTGGCATTTCTTCAGGAGCATCCGATAGTTTTACGGTAATAGAACCGTTCGTCGCAGTAATAGATTTAACCGTAATCTCTTCTTCTTGATCCTCATTTGAAACTGTTGTAACACTTTCTGCTTGCTGTTGTAATTGTGGTGCGATTCTCACACCCGGAGTACTTGCAAATGCACTGTTAACTAATGAAAATAGCAAAGTAGTTGATACAACTGCAGCAGCAATTTTCTTCATATTGCTTTTCTTCTTGCTCATTGTTACCCTCCCACATAAACCAAGTATTTTGGTAAAAACTTCAAATATTTACAGAATTCTCTCTTATCCTACAAAAGATACCGTTACGCTAGCGTTACATAAGGCCTTGTTTTGCTGTGTTATGACAAAATATTATTTTTGTTTAGAAAATGTAATAATTTACAAATAAAAAAGAGGCCAGCCGGTTTTCCATCCAACTGGTCTCTTTCTACGTATTTCTGTTATTTCGCAATGCTGTAAATATTTTCTAACTCCTTGAACCTTGTAACAAGTTTTATTTTTTTCCAGCCTTCCTGGTCTGCTAACGCTCTCATTGCCCAATAAAAAAGATCATATAGATCATTTTCCATTTCTTCTCTTAATCGATTGACCCACTCCTGATAGAATCCAGGAAATAACGGTAGCGTAACTAGCTCTTGCAAGTTCTCGATCAATTGCAGCTTTTTCTCTGTAACTTCTTCTCCTTTGCACTCCTGTATTAGTTTTTTTAGACAATGGTAGTCACTTTTCACATTCTTTCCAAGAAATACGTGTTCCTTATCAACGTATAGAAGTTGTTCTTGATCTGGTTGTTCAATCAATTTTCTCAAATGATTCAGAGAAACACGCAGATAGCCCTTTGCCCTCCCTATCTCAATTTCAGGCCAGATTGCATCGCACAATTGTTCTCTAGTAGCCGAACCATGAACCAGTAAATATAAGAGTAAGTACTTGGCATTCCGTTGATTCCATCCTTCTAAAACTTCAACTCCATTAACTTCTACTCGGAAGCAGTCATTGACTTGAACAGCTATTCCTGTTTCGGTGTTGTCAATTTCACTTACCATCGAGACTGTTTCTTTTACCTTACTATAGTAATTGGAAAGAAAACTATCATTCGCATAAAATAAGCGTTCTTTTTCCGTATCAATAAAGTTCATTATCCATTCGGAGACCACTTTCGGCTGATCAAGTTGAATGGCATTGGATGCACCTGGAACTATTAAATACCTGGCATTTGACATGTAGATGACACCAAGACTGATCACATTTGGTGGATATATCGGATCCCATTCGCCCGAAAGATTTAATATCGGACAGTGCAGCCTTTGGAGAATTAATGACCAATTGGTTTGTGCAATTAAATGAAACAAATCAAAATAGATATCAATCGAAGCCTTGTTGAAAGCTGTTTCAAGCAACAATTCTTTCTCATCTGTTAACGGATGACAGATGTACGGGATGATGTCTCGCGAGAACCCCTTCATTCCTTTTTCAGCAAGTTTACGCTTGTAAGTGAGTACAACCTCTCCCCACGATTCTGGAAAGACACATGCAGTAGAAATGAGTACCAATGATTGAACTAGTTCAGGGAATTCCTTTGCTAACTGGATTGCTAAATATCCCCCAAGGGTATGTCCCACGAGATGCGCCTGGGTTATCTGTAATTTGTTTAGAATAAACCGAACATCTTCAACTAGTAGCTTCCATGTGATTTTTTCTGCGCCTTTTTGACTATTCCCATGACCCCTCACATCAATCAGCAAAACATGATAATTCTGACGAAGATAAGGTAATAGATTTCTCCATGATGTATGATCCATTCCTAGGCCATGTAAGAAAACCAGCACTTCTGGCTCCCAGCGAGAAGCTGTGGATTCAAGAAATTGATAATAGATTTGATCAGATAGTTTCAAAAGTATCCACTCCAAACTTTCTCCCCGAAACTATTACCCACTTTAATCCAATAATTCCATTAATTCCGTAGTTTGAGTTACAAAAAAGCAATTCGTTAACAAACGGTCAAAAGTTGGAACTGTATCTCAGGGAATGGCATCCCAACGAACGGGAACAATACTGTCATCTGTTTCCTAAAAAAAAGCACGAACACATCGTGCAAATACATAAGGGAGGATATTTTAGATGACCACAACAATCTATGAAAAAGTAGGCGGAGAACAGGCGATTGCTCAAATCGTGGATACTTTTTATGAAAAGGTTTTAGCTGATGATCGTGTGAATCACTTCTTCAAAGATACGGATATGGACAAACAACGTGAGCATCAGGCCAAATTTATCAGTCATGCGCTGGGAGGGCCGAATCAGTATTCTGGACAGTCAATGGCAAAGGCACACGAAGGAATGAATCTACAGCATGAGCATTTCGATGCAATCGTGCAACACCTCACAAGTGCTCTTTTGCAACATAAGGTAAGTGAGTCCGATGTTCGGGAAGCAATCCGTCGTGTTCAAGGATTGGAACAAGACATTATCAATAAATAGTTGTTCTGGGGACACCTTCAAGTATTGCTTATTGGGAGGATGCTGCCAAAATTCGAGGGAGCCCATAAAACACGAATGGGAAGAATAAATATTCTCCCCAACGCAGAATTGCAGATACTATCCAATTAGCCGCTTCGCCTCAAGGTACAGAACCAGGATAAACTTCTTGGTGTTTATTTTCACGGTAGAGTGAGTGGATTCAATGCTGTCCTCCATCTCTCGCATTCTTTTGCGTACCTCTGCAAAATCAAAAAAAGTAGAGGCATACTTCTCAAACTTGGGGTTGCCATAATCGGTTAGCCCCAATGAACACAAATGTGTCAAAGCCTGGTTGATCGCTCTCCGAATTCGCTGCTCTGCTGCTTTTCCTTCCTTCTGTAACTCAGAAGGGGTAGCGTATGAGCCCAACTTTCGGACAGCTACATTGTGAAAAATATCTTTTAGCGGAGGAAAGTGCTGTTCATACGATTTTTCTTTTTCCGTGGAATGCAGATATTCGATGATATCCAGTAAATCCTTGCCCCCGCTCTCGCCGATCATTCCTAATTCGGTGAGCAGATATTTTCCTGACGTACTGATCGTTTTTTCGGAAAAAGGAGCATCATTTTTTTCTTTTCCTTTCCCAATGCCAAGCACACTTAGCGATTTCTGGATATCCTGGATAGACCTTTGCAAGAGAACCCGCTCACTCACTTTCTGAATGACACTGATCACCTCAAGACGGTTAATCGGTTTCGTAATATAATACTCAATTCCCTGTGAGTAAGCTTCAGCAATCATCGCCTTGGATTCAATTTGCGAGATCATGACAATTTTCCCCTGGAAGGTGGGGGCAACCCGTCGTACCGTCTCAATACCATCTTGTACAGGCATGAGCAGGTCAATTAACAGGATGTCAATTTTCTTCAACGCTAGCATGTCCGCTTCAACAGCCGAACCATCCTCCGCCTCTCCTATAACTTGTCCCAGATCTTCATCCTCAATGATTTGGGCTAGCATGGAACGTACGGCTGGATCATCATCTACAAGAAAAAACCTCATTTATCTTCGCCTCTCTGTGTAACCTCTTCTATCGGTAATCGGATCGTAAATACGGTTTTCCTTTGCCCGGGAGCACCTATCTCTATCGTTCCCTTCAAGCTTTCAACTACTTCTTTCACATAACTTAAACCGATTCCAGTTGACGGTTTTCCCGATTCATCATATTTCGTAGTGAATCCGGGGGTAAATAACAACTCATTTTTTTTAACCTTGATGCCAGGCCCATTGTCTTGTACCTGCAGCTCAATCCAATTTGCCTTTTGATCTGCGACGATAATAATTTTTCCCGTTTCCTTGATCGCTTCTACAGCATTGGCAACCAAATTATTTAATAACGAAAGAATGGTATAGATGTGAAAAGGCTCAGCAGAGACATTCACCTGACTATCAAATGCGATCTCCTTGGAAAGTAAGCGGGCATATTTCTGATTCGTTCTGATTACAATTCGAACCAACTCATCCATGCTTAAAAAATCCTTCATGTTCTCATTGGAAATCATACGTGAGAGTCCGGCATATATCCGCTGATTGTCTTTTTTGATTTCGTGGACCTGACCCGCGATTTGCAATACCCTTTGTGCTGTTTCCGATGGCTGGGGCAGCGTACGATACACATCGTAGCAATCCCGAGTAATATTTTCCACGTCTTGCAGGGTTTTCTTAAGGTGAATGGATTCTTCATACAGGTTGGAGATGAGCATCAGATTATGCTCGTTTCTCGTTCTCTGCTCTTCTTCCAATATCTTCGATTGCCTAAGCTGAATCATATTGAAAAATCCGAGCGCAAAGAAGGTTCGAACAAAGGCAATCACAGCAATTTGGGTAAAAATTTCCGCAGAAAAAAGGCTCTCCACGTATGCGGATCGAAAGGCCAGCTCGACCATATTGGAAGCAATTTCAATACATACACCTAGCAACCCAACGATGAGTGGCCGGTGAAGCATCTGATTAATTTGTGCCATCCAAAAGAGTAGCGCATACGTCACATAGTAGACAAGAGCAGGGAATTGATGTTGAAAGAAATCCTCCACCTGCCCACCTTCCACGGAGATTGCTTCTAAAATCACACGAAACAACACTACACAGAAGCCGACCAATATCCCGGACAAAACGGGAGAAATTTTTCGACTCCATAACAAGAAGAAGAAAAAAGCGGTCGTTCCAAAGCTGATCCGAAAGTCATCTCCGAACGGGTGAAATTTCAATTCTCCGGCTAGTGGAACGCTAACTAGCATCACTAGTAAAATAATGACATTTTCTCTCATGAAGTCCCTCAAAAAAATTAAGAAATTTGAATATCGGTTTTTGTAGTTTTCTGTAGGATTGCGCTTACAATCTGAACATTACCACCATTATGCCCCAAAAGTAAAGAAAGGAGAATTTATGAAAAAATTCGGATTAGCTATTCAAATTTTCGTAGGTTTATTATTAGGTATCGTTGTAGGTGCACTTTTTTACGGGAATCCTGCAATTGAAAGTTTCCTAAAACCACTTGGCGATATTTTTATTCGTTTAATTAAAATGATCGTAGCTCCAATCGTTATTGCCTCTCTCGTAGTAGGGGTTGCCGGAGTGGGTGACATCAAAAAACTAGGGAAAATCGGCGGAAAAACCATTCTCTATTTTGAGATCATTACCACCATTGCGATTGTTGTCGGTCTGTTAGCCGCTAACATCTTCAAACCAGGTGTAGGCGTTCAGATGGATCAATTGACTAAATCGGATATCTCCAAATACGTAGATACAACGGAAAAAGCGGTTAGCCATAGCTTTATTGATACATTCGTAAATATTGTTCCGACTAATGTTTTCAATGCCCTCACAAATGGGGACATGTTGGCAATTATCTTCTTCTCTGTTTTATTCGGTCTCGGTGTCGCTGCTATTGGTGAAAAAGGCAAACCAGTACTCGCTTTCTTCAACGGTGTGTCTGAAACAATGTTCTGGGTTACTAACCAAATCATGAAATTTGCACCATTTGGTGTTTTTGGTCTTATCGGGATTACAGTTTCCAAATTTGGCTTAGGCTCTTTGGTTCACTTGGGTAAATTGGCAATACTCGTGTACGGTGTTATGTTCTTCTTCGTTTTCGTTGTTCTAGGACTCGTTGCCAAGTTATGCAATGTAAACATTATGTCGATTATCAAAATTTTGAAAGACGAACTAATTCTCGCTTACTCGACTGCAAGTTCGGAAACTGTTCTTCCGAAACTAATCGAAAAAATGGAGAAGTTCGGCTGTCCGAAAGCGATTACATCGTTTGTTATTCCAACCGGATATTCATTTAACCTGGATGGATCTACACTTTATCAAGCACTTGCGGCAATCTTCATCGCTCAAATGTACGGTATCGATATGCCGATCAGTGCACAAATCACGCTCATGTTGGTACTCATGGTAACATCCAAAGGAATTGCTGGTGTGCCAGGTGTTTCCTTCGTCGTATTGCTTGCAACATTAGGATCTGTTGGTATTCCTGTAGAGGGACTTGCTTTCATCGTTGGTATTGACCGTATTCTTGACATGGCTCGTACCGCAGTTAACGTTATCGGTAATTCCCTTGCTGCTATTGTTATTGCTAAATGGGAAGGCCAGTATGACAAGAAACAAGCTCAAGAGTATCTCAGCACCTACGAAAAAGCTGCTGCTTAAACCATCTATATAAATTTGAAAGAGAGCCTATTATTTATGGCTCTCTTTTTTTTGCGTGACAACTCCCGCATATTCCGTATGAATCTCATCATGACGAATCAGCAACTGACAGTACTTCAACAAGACATCTCGTGGGCCTGCTGGAGCATGGGCAGGATATTCGTTAATACATTGTTCGAACGTGATGATATCTTTTATCGTAAATATGTTTCTATCATTCAGGAAAATATTTATAATTAGCTTGTCCTGTTCGCTTACTGATTTTTCCATCAAAAGGGTCGAATTATCTCTCCCGTATGTATAATCCATCTTGTATTTACTCACAATGCTTTGAAAATACGGAGCCCAATCAATATGGTGTGTAATACTTGTAATTTTCTCGCCAAACCTGTCTTTCACAAGGTAAAGTTTACCCATTCGATCATCTCCTTTAGTTAATCTTGTCTACCTCCTGGCCTACTGATGAGAGACAGAGACGTAACTAAGAAAAAACCGGCCCCTACAACTGGCCGGGTGTGTTAACAGCGTAAGTGTCGTTTATCCATATATTAACAGTGTTAAACATAAAAATACAGATTTTTTTGGTGATTTTTGCTGAAAAATTTGTGAATGCCCATGCCTCCGAGCACTCCTATCGTAAGCTGTTTGATTTCTTGCAAGAGGCATTTGCCTCTGATTACAATAATCACCAATCATAATCTCGTGCTGTTGTTGTAATAATAATCCAGACTTACTAAAACAAACATTCAAGGTGACAACATGAGGTATATAACATCCTGTTTACTTGTTTTATGCTTACTCGGTTGTTCTGGAGAAATGCAGCAGGGAACATCTCCATCCAAAAGTCTGTCCTACTCGAATACACCAGCTAAAATAGAGGATCGAACAGAAAAAAATGAGGTAAATCCTCTCCATTCATTCAATAAAGACAATAAGATAAAAACAGTTCAGTCACCGAATGAGCAAAAGATCATTTTAGATGTACCGATTATTGAACAAAAGCCTGAACTGAAATACGGTTGTGAAGTCACCAGTTTGGCAATGATACTTCAATATGCTGGAATAACAATAGATAAAATGGAGCTGGCAAACGAAATTCCAAAAGATAATGATCCCGTTAAAAAAACGAAATCAGGTGATATTACCCATTGGGGCAATCCAAATCATGGTTTTGTTGGAGATATGACTGGAAAAAATAAGGGCTATGCAGTATATGCAAAGCCTATGGAAAAGTTAATGAACCAGTATCTGCCTGGTCGAACGGTCAATTTGACAGGAAAACCATTTGAGACCTTACTTCAGCAGGTTCAGAATCAAAGACCGGTTTTAGTCTGGACAACTGGCGATTTCAAATCTCCTGATCGATGGGAATCATGGAAGCATGGTTCGGAAAAAATAAAAACCCCATTAGATCTTCATGTAGTTGCACTGGTAGGATTTGATTCTAATAATGTCTATGTCAATGACCCTTTAACAGGGATAAAGAACCAAAAAGTTAGTAAACAATCATTTATTCGTTCATGGACTGAATTAGGAAAACAGGCACTTTCCTATCGATAAATGAATGAAATCAAGCCACAGCTTGCTCTGTGGCTTGATATTGAAATAAATAATATCCTAAAGAGAAAAAAGTGTTCTGGATTTGGCTATAAACCACAGAGAAAGCAGCCCTGTTAGAAGGATTGCAGCCTCAGCCACCCAAATATTCACTACTTTCACCTGATACAAAGCAGGAATAAAATCAAACAAGGCATGAAGTCCGATCGCATAAAGCAAATAGACCCCTTTCGCTTGACGAATTCCTACCAGTACCAGCAAGGTTAGTGCCATGTGCATGAGAACGGCACAAACCCGCTCAATGCCTCCGACGATATACAAGTAAGGTGCCGTTTCTACTAACGCTGTCTTCAATTGCAGCAAAATATCTGCAGGGAGTTTGCTCCCGAGGGACTGCTCAAAAGTCCCCTGATTCAACAGATTGGCGTATACCAGATTCATGATGCTAGGAATCGCCACGAGAAGAATGGCTTCTATTCCGCCATGTCCGATACCGACAGAAAGCCCATCCTTGTAGTCTCGTTGTTTTTTCAATAAAAGCTTGAAGCCGACGTACCTTCCCACTTCTTCAAACAGCCCCGCTGCCAATGCTCCATACGTTGCGACGAGAAATGGATTGTGTATGAGTGGTTGTGCCGGATTGATGACAACCAGATGCAGCAGTTTCTCTAGCACCTGTGAAAAGACAAAGAAAACAAGCGCCCCCACAAAAACTGGATAGTACGTAATTTTATATGTTCTGCGAAAGTAGATGAATAGACAAAGGGGGAAAAGGAACGCAATCATTCCTTGTACGATCATTCCGATCATAGACCATTGACTAACCATGTAACATCCCTTCTTTCCGTCTTTGATGATTCACTCATCAATAGTACGACGCCAAAAAGGATATGGTTCATTTTTCAATTTCTCTATTCGTTCCCTGATGCCACTCCAGCCGAGGCGAACGTCGCCATCTCTCTTATCATACGAGTAGATGCTTCTACGATCGGGAAGGCAACAGCGGCTCCGCTTCCTTCTCCGAGACGCAGGTTCAGGTCTAGCAGTGGTTCCACTTGCAATTCCTCAAGGACTCTTACGTGACCTGGTTCGACAGAGCGATGACCTACCAACAGATAGTCTCTTGCCTTTGGACAAAGACGTACAGCAATCAGTGCGGCAACGGATGAGATGAAACCATCGACCAACACCGGAACCCGATTGGCTGCAGCAGCTAGTACTGCCCCGGCCATTGCCCCAATTTCGAGCCCGCCTACTTTGGCCAAAACATCAATTGGGTCAGCAGCATTCGGCTGTCGGTTAGAAATGGCTTGTTTGATCGTCTCAACCTTGTGTTTCCACGCCTGATCGGAAATGCCCGAACCCCTGCCAACCACCTGCTCGGCCTCAAATCCTGTCAGGGCAGAAAGAATGGCACTACTTGTCGTTGTATTACCGATGCCCATCTCCCCGATGATGATCAGCTTGGCCCCTTCGTTCAGGACTCGTTCGGCTGTAACAATTCCCACTTCTACAGAGCGCTGCGCTTCTTCTCTTGTCATGGCATCCTCATGTAAAAAGTTGCCCGTCCCGTATCGTACCTTCTCATTCCAGATTCCAACTGGTTTCAGATCCGAGGCAACACCTGCGTCAACGACATGCAAGATTCCTCCGATATGACGGGAAAATACGTTTATCGCTGCGCCACCATTTACAAAGTTATAAACCATCTGTGCTGTCACTTCCTGTGGAAAGGCTGATACGCCTTCCGCCACAACACCATGGTCGGCAGCATAAACAAGGACACCGGGAGGACTAACCTGCGGGAAAGTTTCACCAGTAATTCCCGCCAGTTGAATCGCAACCTCTTCCAATCTTCCAAGGCTTCCTTGCGGCTTCGTCAATTGGTCAATGTGAGATTGTGCCTGATCAGCAACCTCTTGATTCAGCGCTTCAATTCGATTGATTCGATCGATAATGATTTGGCTCATGATGTTGTATTCATCTCCTTCTTTTTTTGAAATTGAATAATTTGTTCATTGATTCGCTCGATTTGGACGTGTTTTCGTACCTGATCGGCTAGATAGTCGAATCCTGCTTCACGAAGCGCAACAAAAGAAGGCCTTGCAGGTAAAGCCGATAAACCTTTGCATGTACGGACCGAGTCAAGCAGTTGATGGCGGAACACGTCATTGTGAAATAAGCCATGGAAGTATGTACCCAACACTCTTTTTTCTGGATCAAAATATCCGTCTTGCCGATTAGCGAGTTGAATAAAGGGATGGGGGTTGCCTTCGGGATAAACGGTTTGCCCCATATGAATCTCGTAACCAGTCAATTCATGCAAGATGCCATCGAATCCAAACGACCCTTTTGAGAGAATCGTCGTTTTGGTCTTTTCCAGAGTTGTGAGTGAAGGGATAAGCCCTAGTCCTTCCATTCGTTCCTGTGGTGATTCCACCATGTACGGATCAAGAATGGCACGACCGAGCATTTGGTAGCCTCCGCACAATCCGATGACAAAGGTGTGTCCACTCTGGTGCAATTCCATGATGCGAGATTCCAACCCTTGTTGCTGCAAAAATAGCATATCCTCCAATGTATTTTTGCTGCCAGGAAGAATAATGACATCGGGTTCTCCCAGTTCGTCTAGTCTCGTAATATAGCGCACCCGGCAATCGGGTTCTACCATAAACGGATCGACATCGGTGAAATTGGAGATGCGAGGGTATTGGATGACAGCGATGTCTATCTCTTTTTTGCTAGTTGCATGTCCCTCATACTTATGTAAAACAAGCGAATCTTCCGCATCAATCCACAGATCGGGCAAAAACGGTATGACACCGAGGACAGGAACGTTTGTATATTGCTCGAACCACTCCAGTCCCGGTTGAAGCAGCGTCAGATCTCCTCTGAATCGATTGATGACAACTCCGATGACTCTTTCACGATCAGCAGGCTCCATTAGCTGCAGCGTTCCAACCAGACTGGCAAATACTCCGCCACGCTCAATGTCGGCAATCAAGATCACAGGTGCATTTGCCAGACGTGCCACCCGCATGTTGACAAGCTCCCGATCATTCAAATTGATCTCTGCCGGACTGCCTGCGCCTTCAATAACAACCCGGTCGTATTGATCTGCCAATCGTTGGTACGCTTCTGTAATGATCTGTAAACCAGTCTGAAAAAAGCTTTTGCGATACTCGACCGCCTGCATCGTCTGATAGGGAACGCCGTGCACAACGATTTGTGCCTCGTGTCCTCTGGACGGTTTGATCAGGATCGGGTTCATATCGGTCGTTGCTACGATCCCTGCTGATTCAGCCTGAACCCCCTGTGCTCGCCCGATTTCCTTGCCATCCACTGTTACATACGAATTCAAAGCCATGTTCTGTGATTTGAACGGTGCCGTCGAGTAGCCATCCTGTGCAAAAATACGGCAGAGCGCAGTAACCAATACACTCTTGCCTGCATCCGAACTCGTTCCCTGAACCATGATTGGAACAGCTTTCGTCATCGGGTTGGGCTCCCTTCGTCTACCACTGTTACGCTTTTCTGGCAGTACTCGATCCACCGCTTCACAAGCTCAGGACATGAGGCAAAGTGCAGATGGGTGTAGCCGGCGATCAAATTCTCTCTGTGATAGCCCTCAGGTTTGTCACCCCTAAGCCCTTTCGTCTGATAGGCGTACGGTATCTCACCATCTGGGGTAAACGTGGAGTAATGAAATTCATGCCCCTTGGCTATCATCTCTTCGCCTAGCAGCCAGTGATGGGAATAGCCCTTCACTTCACGATATCCCAGTGCGGCAAGTCGCTTCTGCATTTTCACTTTTCCAGGAATAAGCCCGACCATCGGATAGGAACGTCCGTCTGTTCTCTCAATGGCTTCTGTCAGATACATATAGCCGCCACATTCAGCCAACGTAGGCATACCCGATTGGATCGCTTGACGGAAGGACTCCAGAACAACCTTATTCTCGGACAACTCCTCAGCAAACTCCTCTGGGAAGCCACCACCAATATAGAGTCCGTCTACCTGATCAGGCACTGTTTCTCCTGCCAATGGGGAGAAAAAGACGAGTTCTGCCCCGTGCGTTTGCAACAGTTCAAAATTCTCAGGATAGTAAAAGTGAAAAGCAGCATCTTTGGCGACAGCAATCCGTACCTTTGGCGTAGCTGGAGGTTCCGTAAACAACCTGGTTTCTGCAAGTAATGGTTCTGACTCGGCAATTTCGAGCAACTGATTGAGATCAATGGTTTGGCTGATCAGCTCACCCAATCGCTGAAAAAGTGGGGCAAGCTCGCCTCGCTCTACCGATGGCACCAGTCCCAAGTGCCGCTCTGGAATCTCGACCTGGTCCTCTCGTTGCAAATACCCCAGGACAGGAATTCCGCACTCCTGCTCGATGGCTGCCTTGACGATTTTGAAGTGTCCTTCGCTTCCAACTTTGTTGGCGATGACAGCCGCTATGCGTACATTTGGATTAAATACCTGAAAACCCTTCACCACTGCCGCAGCACTGCGAGCCATACTTTGACAGTTCACAACCAACAGAACAGGCGAATTAGTCAGGATGCTAATCTCTGCTGTACTTCCCCGATCACTTGTCGCCTCTTTTCCATCATACAGCCCCATCACTCCTTCGATGATGGAGATGTCTGCTCCCGTACTGCCTTTGACGAATATTTCCTTTACTATTTCATGCGAAAGCATCCAACTATCGATATTGCGGGAGACTCGCCCTGTTACAGCTGAGTGGTAGGTAGGGTCGATATAATCTGGCCCACATTTGAAGCCCTGTACGACAAGTCCTCTTTGTTGCAACGCAGCCATGAGTCCGATGGTAACAGTTGTTTTCCCGACTCCGCTTCCCGCTCCAGCAACGATAAGCCTTCTACTGGTCATCCGTTTCACCCCTAAAACGTTTGATGCCGACCGATATCGTGACATTCCCTGATTTTTTCTTGCCAAGGACCAATTGATCATTGCCTGCGTACAGTTTGGCAGCCGGTTCACTTACACCGTATGCCCCCGTATACTTGAACACTGTCGCCGATGGGTCCTCGATGGTCACCTGATTCAACTCAGCAGGAGCATAGGTGACAAACTCCCAGCCATACTTGTCAGTCACAGCGAGCAGGCCCTCTTCATCTTTTTTGAGGTCAATCGAACAGATCGCTTTGACACTGCGGATGGAAAACTGCAGCTCTGCCAGCGTCTCGATAATTACCGCTTCGATCTCTTCGGCTGATGTTCCCCGATTGCACCCCATGCCAAGCACGATGACTTTTGGTCGGAAAAGTACCCCGTTACGCAAGATCGCCTCTTCCTCCACCTGTGACAGATGACGGTGCGTAACGACGAGTGCTGCTTGTGGTTGTGGTTTTGCCTGTAATGCTTCAGAGACCGACGGGTAAAGTCGAAAATGAGAGGGGATTGGCGTGTTATACATCCACCAATTGGGTTCTCCCGATTCTTGAACGATTGCTACCCGTTCCTCATTTACGACAGAAGCGCTGACAGGAGTAAGCTTTTCAGCTGACTCCCACTGCCAGCCAAACGCTTTGCCGAACAAATCAACCGGGATCGTTCGCTGTACATCTGATGCCGTAGTAATAACCGGACGAGCACCTAAAGCGGAGGCCACTTCCTTCGTCAACTCATTGGCTCCCCCCAGATGTCCGGAAAGAACACTGATGACGTGCTCCCCTTTATCGTCGATGACCACAATGCCGGGGTCTGTTTTTTTATCCTGGAGCAGTGGCGCAACCATTCGCACCATCGCCCCCAGTGAAACAATCGCTACGATTCCTTTATATGCATGCCAGAGAGACGGAAGAAGAAGGCGGACACTGCCTGTAAATAGTTGAATGTCTCGTTTTTCTTCATCTCCTTGGGCGAATTTACTCATGTAGTAGACGTCAGCATGCGGAAAACTTGTCTGTAATCTTCTCGCTATTTCTACGCCGTGTTTCGTAATGGCGACGATGGCGTATTCACCTTTTTGTCGGATGGAAGGGACAATGCCCTCTTGCAGTTCGATCATCATTTGGTTGGCACGCCTTTGCGGAACCCATGGGTAAAGGTCTTGTCATACAATTTGGAACGGTATTCCTCTTTGGTATGAATATTCGGGTCAAGTGCCCATCCTGCCAGGATCATGGCATGTGCTCGGATACCGTTCGCTGCCATTTCCGCATCGAGATTCTGGAGTGTTGTCCGAATGATGACCTGATCTGGCCAGCTTGCCCGTTGAACCACTACGACAGGTGTCTCTTCGCTCCAGCCTGCTTCTGTAAGTTCACGAACCACTTTTTTCGTGAGCGTTGCACTTAAGAAAAGAGCGATTGTGCAATGATGGGAGGCAAGTTCACGCAGTTTCTCCCGATCTGGTACAGGGGTTCTTCCCTCTGCTCTTGTCAGGATCAGCGTCTGCGTAAGATCCGGGATGGTTAATTCTGCACCCACAGCCGCAGCAGCCGCGAAGACGGAGCTTACTCCCGGTACGATCTCTACATCGACTTCTGCCAGCTTCAACAAAGCAATCTGCTCCATGATTGCCCCGTACATGGAAGGATCGCCTGTGTGCAGACGAACAACCTTTTTCCCTTGACGAATTCGCTCTACCATCAGCTCTACCATTTCTTCCAATGCCATCCCTGAGCTTTGCAATACCTCTGCTTGTGGATTGCCCTGTGCAACCAGGTCAACGTTGACAAGCGAATCGGTGTAGAGTATTACATCGGCTTCCTGCAACAGCTTCCAGCCTTTGACCGTAATCAAATCAGGATCGCCCGGCCCTGCTCCTACGATGTACAGTTTCATTATTTTCTCACCACCATCAGCGTTAAGTATCCGGGATCAGCACCCTTCAGTTCGTTTACATTGCGCCAGATCATTTCTTCCTCTGCGGTGACTTTGCTTACGACAGAAGCCTTTTCTGTCAGATTCATTTCCTGCAACAGATCGATGATTTCATCGAGCACCTTGGCAACCTTGAGGAAAATGACACAATCATGAGTGAGCAGTGCCTGACGCATCGCTTCCTTATCCTCGGTTGCGGGAATAATCCCGATCTGCTCATCTCCGTCAGCCAACGGCAAGCCCAGTCGTGATGCGGCTCCCAGGAAGGAAGAAACACCTGGAATCGTCTTCACTTCTACTTCTGGATGCTGCTCGTTTACCATTCGCATCATGTGAATGAATGTGCTGTAGAACATCGGGTCGCCTTCTGTTACGAACGCAACATCCTTGCCTTGGCGAAGCTGTTCCCAGACGAGCGCCACGGTATTGGTCCATTCCTTTTCCAACACGGCTTTATCTTTGGTCATCGGAAAAACAAGTCCTAACAACTCCTTGTCAGGTGTGCGGACGTAGGTTTCTACAATTTTTTGTGCATAGCTTTTGCTGCCCATTCGCTTTTTGGGATAAGCAATGACGGGGGATTCCTGTAAAATGCGGAATGCCTTGACGGTAATCAGCTCTGGATCACCAGGCCCTACCCCTAGTCCATACAATGTGCCAAATTTATTCATTCGTTATTGCCTCCTTTTTCCGCTGGGCCGTGATGATATAAATCGGATTCAAAGCTTCGAAGCGATTCATCCCGAGAATCGGCTTGCTTCTCGAAATTTGTGCAAGTGTAATCTCTGTCTCATAATTCTCTTCTGCCAGTGCTTGCACGGCATCGTACAACGTCTCAATGGTTGCTGCATTAATAACGAATCGCCCATTCGGCTTCAATCGACTGCAAACAATTCGAATGATTTCACGCAGCTCGCCACCGCTGCCGCCGATAAACACGGCATCTGGATCCGGGAAATTATCCAATCCTTCCGGTGCTTTGGCGTGGATTGCCGTTATGTCAGCACGGAATTTCGCCATATTTTCACGGCAGTTATCCAAATCGTCAATGTTTTTCTCCACAGCATAGACGGCTCCTTCACGGGCCATTCGTGCCGCTTCAATCGCAACAGAGCCGGTACACGTACCGATGTCCCAGACCACACTTTTTGCGTGCAATTGCAGATTCGCCAGGCTCAGTACGCGAACTTCCTTCTTAGTGATGAGACCTTTATCTGGCTTGCGTTGACTGAATTCTCCATCTGGAATGCCCAAGACCCAAGTGGGGCCTGGTTTCTCTTTTCGCAAAATGACTACATTCAACTCGGAGAAATCTGACGCCGCCATTTCTTCTAGCGTATACCAGCCCGTCCGTTCTTCCGCACCCCCGAGGTTCTCCCCGACAAAGCCACGGTATTCGGTCATGCCAAATGCGAGCAGATACCTGGCAATTTCAGCCGGATTATTTTCGGCATCGGTGAGCAGAGCAACTTTTTCCTTGCCGTCAATTCGCTGTGCAAGCCCCTTCATGCTTCGACCGTGCACGCTGGTAAAAAACGCATCCTGCCACGACTCACCCATACGGGCAAAGGCCAACTGAATCGAACTCAGGTACGGATAAATGTTGACGGGAAGCTTTTGTTTCAAATAGCCGCCAATTCCATAAAACATCGGATCACCGGAAGCGAGTATGACAGTCGATTTTGTCTCATGGCGAAGTCGTTCGATGATGGGAAGAAGGCCCCCTTTCATCACCAGCTTCTCACCCGTATACTCCGGGAAAAAGGACAAATGCCGCTCCCCACCTACGAGCAAATCACTTTCCATGATCCAGCTTCGATACAGCGGAAGCAGCCCGTCCTGCCCCTCGTCACCGATTCCGATGATCTTAATTGGCTGTGTCATCTATGGTCACCCTTCCTAACAATGCTCCCTTTAGCGTGATGAGGAATGTCTCTATCTCGATTCCCCCACTCATCGCACCAAGACCTACCTTGCAGCAGGTTTCACACAACTTCTCATAAAACGCTGGATGTGACTCCATATAATCGCCGACTTGTGAAGCCGTATTGGCACCGAGGATGTACTCGATCATCTCCTCGGTAGCACCTGCATCCCTGGCGATATCCGCCAGAAAGTTGAAATCGACCGAGTTTCCTTTGGCGTGCACCATCATGTGACCCTGTGCGAACTTCGAGAACTTGCCCATCATGCCAACCAACGTAACCTTGTGCATCCCTTTGCGTTTACACTGTTTCAGCGAAAACCCGACGAAGTCTCCCATCTCAACAAATGCTTCCTCTGGTAAGTCTGGGTACTGTTCCATCGCATACTTCTCACTTCGTCCCCCCGTGGAAAGGACCACATGACGGCACCCTGATTCATAGGCAACATCAATAGCACGCACAATACTTGCCATATAGGCACTGGTGGAAAAGGGAACGACAATTCCCCGTGTGCCCAGAATCGAGATGCCACCGAGGATGCCCAATCTTCCGTTCAACGTTTTTTTGGCGATTTCTTCTCCGGCCGGAACAGAAATAATGACTTCCACTCCTCGCTCCACACTGTACTGAGCGAGCAGACTTTCTACTGCATTCCCAATCATCTGGCGAGGAACCGGATTAATTGCTGCTTCCCCAACAGGTACGGGGAGGCCGGGCTTCGTCACTCGCCCGACCCCGATTCCACCATCGATTTTGACACCAGATTCGTTCCGCCATCTGACCGTACTTTGGATCAATGCGCCGTGAGTTGCATCGGGGTCATCTCCACCGTCTTTGATAACCCCAACGATTGCCTCATTTTCGGTATAGTCACATTGAACAAGCTGAAACTTGACATCAAAGCCCGCAGGAATATAGATCGTCGACTCTGTCTGACTCTCCTGCATGATCAAGGCTGTCAATGCTGCTTTCGTAGCTGCTGTCGCACAGGCACCAGTGGTAAATCCATGCCGCATGGGCTTATCTTTGGTGGGCTCCATACTTATCCCAACCGATCCGCCATGATGGAAATCGCATTCACGGCAGCTACTGCAACAGGGCTTCCACCTTTGCGTCCGATGTTCGTAATATAAGGAATGTCGAGTTTGGTCAGTTCTTCTTTAGACTCTGCTGCTGAAACGAAGCCTACTGGAATCCCGATGATCAACCCTGGTTTCGCTTCGCCTTCTTTCACGAGACGAATGAGCTCGAGAAGGGCAGTTGGTGCATTCCCGATAGCGAAGATTCCACCCTCAGCTTCTCTGGCTGCCTTGCGCATGGAAACGATGGCACGGGTGATCCCTAATTCTTTTGCTTCCTTCATCACATCTTCATCAGAGATGTACACTTTCACGTCTCCGCCGTATTTGTCCAGACGCGGCTTGTTGATCCCTGCTTGCACCATCTGCACATCGGCAACAATCAATTTGCCGCTGCGGATCGCCTTAATGCCAGCCTGAATCGCATCTGGATGGAAAAGCATGCTGTGACCCAACTCGAAGTCAGCTGATGTATGAATCACTCGTTGTACAACTGGCAATTGCTCATCGGTGAAGCTATGCTCTCCCAGTTCCTCCATAATCATCTCGAAGCTCTTGGTCTCAATCTCTTGTGGTTGTACAGTTACTGGTTTAAATTCAGTGCGGAAATCCATGAATGATTCCTCCTAAGGTTTTTAAAATTTTGGTTTTGGTGTGTTAACTACCTTCTCTATTTGTTGAAGCACATCAGCAAAATCACTGCACTTGGTTCCATATTCAATCGAGGGGCGGGCAATAATAATCGTTTCGATCCCCATCTCCAGGGCTGCTTCCACTTTTTCATCGAACGAACCTGCCTTGCCAGTCTCTTTGGTTATCATGCAAGTTACTTGAAACTGCTCGTATAGCGCCTTGTTTAATTCCTTTGAGAATGGCCCTTGCATAGCGATAATGTGCTTTTGCTGGATGCCTAATTCCTCGCATTTCTGCATGTTATCCACCCGAGGCAGCATTCGAATAAGCATGGTCGTGTCCGGAAGAGGCAGCAGTTTTTCGGCAAAAATATGCAGCGTCTTGCTTCCAGTTGTCAGCATAATGACACCACGTCTCTTTGCAGCCAGCTCAGCCGCTTCTCTGTAATCAGCCACGACCGTAATCTTTTCATGCCTGGCAGTCGTTGCGCTTTCTCTTTCATAGCGGATATAAGGTACTCCAGCCGCTTTGGCTGCCTCCATCGCATTTTTGGAGGCTTCTTCGGCAAAGGGATGACTGGCATCCACAATCAATTGGAAATTCTCCCACTCGATTAACTGACAAAGATCAGCAGCAGTCAAGCGCCCTACACGTACGGGGAGATGTACCTCATCCATACTTTTGGCTGCACTATCAGTAACAACTGTTGTCACCAATTGATATCCTGCTGCCTTGATTTCAAGCGCCAGTTCCCGTGCATCGCTCGTCCCGGCCAAAAAGAGTATCATCGAGCACCACCTCTGACGCCTTCCTGCTTGTGAGAGTGGTCGTGTCGGCGGTGATCATGACCATGCTCGTGATGATGATCGTGATCATGGTCGTGGTGGTGACCGTGTCCATGTCCATGGTGATCATGCCCATGCCCGTGGTGATGATCGTGATCATGGTCGTGATGATGATGGTGGTGTCCATGATGCTCCATCGCCTCGATTCGATAGACACAGGTATCGCAGTTCAGCTTGATCTCCCCATGAAACGCTTCGGCTACCCGCTCTCTGATCGTCTTTTGCAACAAATGGTGATCGCCGAAGTAGTGCCCCAGAGCGAATGTGATGTCAGGGAATCGCTCACGGGATTGTACGGTGTAGAGCTCAAGTCTCTTGATCAAAACTCCTGTGAAGAGCAGGTACGGGAGAATGACTACATGTTTGGCTCCTAACTTCAAACAACGTTCCACTCCTTCGTCAAAGGAAGGGGAGGTAACCCCCATAAAGGCAGTTTCTACAATTTTGGCTTTTCGTTGTTCCCAGAACAGACGAGACATTTTGTAAATTTCACTGTTGGCATCTGCATCACTGCTGCCTCTGCCAACGATCAGCACTGCCGTTTCTTCAGCGAGAGTTGAATCGGTTCCATCCACACGCCACTCTTCCACTGCTTCCTCAAATCGCTCAGCAAGCAATCGGACAATCTGATGATCAATTCCCACAGGTCTGGCGTAGGTGATCGAAATATGCGGGTGCTTCTCCTTGCAATGATCGATTTCTGCCGGAATGTGCAACTTGGCATGACCTGCGGCAAACAGCATCAACGGAACGACCACGATGTGGGTGGCTCCCCGCTTGATACATGTATCCAATCCTTGTTGCACAGTTGGATTTTCAAATTCCAAAAAGCAAGTCTCAATGATCGGAACTTCAATCTCTGGAGCGATTTTCTGTATGAATTGCCGTACCTCTTCGTTTCCTTCCCAATCCTTGCTGCCGTGTCCTACGAACAGTACTGCGTTCATCATTACTCCTCCTTTTTTTCTTTATTCTCCACACGCAGACTCATCTACCAACACCGTAGCGCCTTCCTGATAGATAAAGCCGTTGATTACTCCTTTGCGTTTAAAGAATTTATGGAAACGTTCATTAGGAAAAGCCTCCTGTTTGAACTTTGCTACGATTTGTTCCATGACGAAAATAATCTCACTCGGGTCAATGCCTTCTGCAACAGGAACCCCTGCATGGGCGTTGCGGCCTACTGTTTTGGCTCCCAGGAACAAGTCGAATTTGCCTGCTCGATAAACCAGCCCGATATCCTCGTTGACGGCACTGTAGCAGGTCATCCCACAACCATTTATCCCAATTCTCAATTCCTTGGGCATCTCCAAGCCGCCTAATCGCTCTTGCAAGGCTTCCGCATAAGGAATTCCCTCTGGTTTTTCTCCATTGCAGAAATCGCACGCCTTGATTTGTACGACGTCTCCGACTGGCATGACGAGCAGACCTGCTTGCTTCAATCGATTGGTTATCTCGTCAGGTTGGCTGGTTGGAATCCGCAAAATAATCTGGTGATGTGGTGTGTACTCAATCTCGCCTGTGTCTCCTGCAACCTCAGCAATGGCAACCAACTGAGCCGGGCTCAACTTTTTGCTTACCACTCCGGGGCTGACGGCGCATTCGAAGATCATTTGCTGCTGAAAGGGCGAATTTGAGGCAACCGCCACCGAAGAAGCACTTGCCGTCTCTTGTGTACCTTTGACAGCCTGCACGGCGTCCATTGCCCACTCAAATGGGGTACGTGATGTCGATACAGTCTCCACCACCGTATCTATTGGTGATACCGCATCCAACGCCCACGGTTCATTCTCTTTGCGAAGCCGCTGATGCAAAGCGAGTGGCTGCTCATCCTTGGTCAACGTATACTTGCGCTGATATCCCCGAGGCGTGATCATTTTGCCGTCATACATAAACGTTGACGAGTTCCCGACAATCACCGTCGAGAGCATCCCGATCTCGCAATCCAGCATGTGTTCCAGCGTTGTTATTTCGATTTTTTGTCGATCCCGATAGGCGCTCTTCACAAGGCCAACCGGTGTATCTGGCGATCGATATTGACTGATGATTCGCTTCGCTTCCTCGATCTGTCTTGTACGCTTCCCGCTTTTCGGGTTGTACAAGGCAATCACGAAATCAGCCGATGCAGCAGCATCAATTCGTTTGGCAATCAACTCCCACGGTGTCAAATGATCACTTAAGCTGATCGTGCAGGCATCGTGCATCGTAGGCGCTCCAAGCAGGGCAGCACACGAATTGATCGCAGAGATGCCTGGAATGACTTCAACCTTGACCCCTTCCGCTTCCCTCCAGCCTTTTTCCACCAAGACTTCATAAATGAGTCCAGCCATACCATACACGCCAGCATCTCCACTGGAAATGACAGCTACGGTATGACCCAACTCTGCCTGTCGGACCGCTTCCCGTGCGCGTGCCACTTCCTCGGTCATGCCTGTACTGAGAACTTCCTGTGTCGTCAACAAATCCTTGATCAGATCAACGTAGGTGTTGTAGCCAATAATGATGTTGCTCTCTTCGATGGCTTCTTTTGCCCGCTTCGTAATGTGATCTTCACTCCCCGGACCAAACCCGATAACCAATAATTTTCCACTCATCTTGTTACTCTCCGCCTTTCGTCCCCTGTGTCGCTACCTCTTCAAGAAAATATAAAAAGGCATTTCCAACCCACAATTGATGGTTAGAAATGCCTGAAGTCTTTTACTCTCGCAAGGTAAAAATTCCTCTCATTCTAAACACCCCCTATATCCACGTAGGTTCTGATGTTGATAAAAAAGGCAGGTCTCCTGACTAAGGGCTCTCTTCAAACACCTTCCCAGACATAAAGCTTCCAGTGGTTTCTTTCGTTTGAAGACTGCTTGCTTCACTTAGAGCAAGCACCCATCACAGTGGCGGGACCGTCCCGGATTTGCACCGGACTTCCCTTTTAAGCTGGTCATTTGCACCTACAAACAGGCAGCACCTGACAAGCACCTTTTTCTTTAAAATATTCAGTTAGATAGAGTTTCTGAACAGCATGGCACAGATAAAAAATGCAACTGCCAGAATCGAAACCAGTTTCATCAGCTCAACGGTCACACCTATATCATTTACCTGCAAGCTGCGATGAGGATCGCCCATCTGCGCTCGAAAGGAAGCGACTCCCTTGTAGTAGTTCAGGCCACCTAATTGGATTCCCAACGCACCTGCTACACCTGCCTCAGGAATTCCGCTATTTGGACTGGGATGCAGCTTGGCATCTCGCAAAATCATGCTCCAGCAAGCTCGCCAGTTTAATCTCTTGATCCCGCATGCCAGTACGAGCAACAGTCCTGTGATCCGTGCGGGCAGGTAATTCAGCAGATCATCCAATCGTGCAGATGCCCATCCGAGATACAGATAGCGATCATTTTTGTAACCCACCATGGAATCCAGCGTATTGGTTGCCCGATAGAGAAAGGCGAGCGGTGCCCCTCCGATTGCGGCAAAGAATAGCGGCGAGATGATTGCATCGACGATATTTTCAGCCACCGTTTCTACGGCACCCCGGCAAATCTCCGGCTCATCAAGCTGCTCCGTATCTCTGCCGACCACCATGGACAATGATTGTCTCGCCTTCTCCCGATCGTTGTTGACAAGGTGATGATAGATTTGCAATCCAGCCTCAGCCAATCCTTTGGTAGCAAGCGTAGTAGAGATAAGCCAAATCTCCAGCGCTGTCCCAAGCCACGGATGAATCCGGGAGACTCCTTCTAGCAACAACCAGATGACAGCACAACTGCCTCCTGCAATGACGAGTGGAAAAAGCAATCCTGCCCATCGTAGCGAACGGTCGGAATGGGCAAAGGAACGAATCCACTTTTCCAGCATGGTTATTCCATACCCGATCCAAACAACGGGATGTGGGAGCGAGCGAGGATCACCAACGATTCGATCCACGATATAAGCGGCAAGCAGAATACCAGCTTCTTTCATCTTTTCCCCCACGTTACAAGGTTATTTTCGGGCTACACAAAATAGTCATGGACTGTTTTAGTAAAAAACGTCTCGACGTTTTTTATAAATAGGGACATGCTCGCTTGCGGGCTACACAAAATAGTCATGGACTGTTTTGTGTCACAACGGCTTCATAGACGGACTTGTACACCAATCTGCCTATGGCATAGCCAATTGTGGTAGCAGTTCCGGCAAAGGCATGAAATCCTTGATCCAGCCCATGCGGTTGTGAAGCTAGCACGATGGCATCACTAGTTGTTCCTGTTGCAATTCCGCCTTTGCGGTCAACAATCTGTAAATCTTGCAGTGCGGCACATTTTGCCTCAGTTGCCGTCATGATGCCATTCACCATTGCCGCTGGTGTCAATGTGGCATCAATGAATACAAAAACATTGATAGTACCCGCTTGATAGGCTGAAAAAGTTTCTCTCTTCAGTCCGGCACGTGCACTATTCCCCGTACCTGCTGTGGCACAAGCGATCATTCGGAAATGGTCGCCTTCCTTGGCGTGGAAGGAAGCATGAGAAAGCTTGGCGGCAGTAAGCAATCCAACACTCTTTTCTACTGGATACCCTCGCCCGTCTATAAACTCTTTCATCATTTCCATTGGATCATCACAGTTGAAATCCAGTGGAACACTCCCGTTGATAAAGTGGGTGGCTTCACAGGTTCCACCTCTCCAAAGAGCACTGCTGACCGTGTTCATTGCTCTTTCACTTTGCATCACAAGATGATCTTCCTTGGAAAAAAACTGAAGTTCCGGCCAAATCACTGAACGCCAGCTTTCGTTTCCGTTACGAAATGGTTGAGTCATCTGTAGGTTCGTTCCTCCCTTCAAGTAGAGAAACGCATAACCATCCATCTCCGTTCTGCTCTACAGCCATCGCCTGACCGTGCCTCAATCCAGCTACTTGCCAGAAACGGGAGTGATCTTTCTCCATCCATTTACTCTGAAACCAGCGAATGACGCCGCCATGGCTAACAATCAAAATCGTAGCATCATTCGGACAGATCGTAAGTAACCAATTCAACCATTGATCGATTCGCTCCCCAAACTGAGCCAAAGTCTCTCCGTCCGGCGGTGCATGATCAAACGGATTATCGTACCATTTGTTTGCCGCTTCCGGGTTTTCTTGCATAATTTCATCGTATGTATTACCTTCCCACTCGCCGAACGATATTTCTCTCAGTGAAGCAGTGATTTTGGGCTTAATCTCCCATGTTCTCTTCAAAACCTCTGATGTCTCGACACACCGCCTCAGGTCACTGGTGAAAAGAGCAGTTGGCGATTCATCGGCAAGCAGCCTTCTCAACTGGTTGATTTGTCGTACGCCTGTCTCATTCAAGGAAGGATCCAGATGGCCAACATATCTCCCCGCCCGATTGGCGTCTGTTTCACCATGTCGCACCCAAATCAGTCTCACACAAACCATCTCCCTGTGCCAACAATACTGAGCAAGGCAATCGTTTCACACCATTCAATACAAGCACCATAACAATCGCCCGTGAGTCCGCCCAATTTGCGAGCAATGTGAGAGCAAAGCCAAAATCCACCAATCGCCGTTATTGCAATTACCAGTAATGCCTGAGCACCGCCAATCAACCATCCGAGGATGACTGTCAGCAGTACGCCTAAGAACAAATACTTCCCTTGCAGCCCGCCTCGCATCCCACTTCCTAGGCCAGCTTTTGAGGCATACGGCCAGATCTGAATGGCGAACAGTACAAACGTACGAGCACAAACGGGAATGAGGATCAACCACATGCCATGATAGATTCCCTGAAGCTCATAAAGGGCGGAACCTTTTACCATCAAGAGCATCAGTACGGCCAGAACTCCCATCGCCCCGACACGGCTGTCCTTCATAATTTCGAGCATTTTATCTCGCTCTCGATTGCTGCCTAACCCGTCAGCAAGATCCATCCACCCGTCCAGATGGAGGCCCCCCGTAATATAGATCCAGAATACGAGCGTGAGCACCGTGGACAACTGAGAGGAAAACCACATTTCTGTCAATGTGTGAATCCCCATCAACAAACCGCCAATCACGAGGCCCACGAGCGGATAATAGTTTACACTTTTACCCCAATCCTCTTCCGAATAGTTATGGGTGGGAATCGGGACTCTCGTGAAGAAAGACAGGGCAAGCAGAAATGGCTTCATCCTTTGATCCTCCTGGGAATTCCGCAGAAGACCACATACACAGATTCAGCCTGACTGGCCAGCAATTGATTGGCTTCGCCCAACAAATCCGCATACCAGCGCCCCAGAGATGAGAGTGCTACTCCGCCCAGTCCTACCTCATTGGTAACAACCAGGTACGTCCGTTTGTCTTCGTTCATTGCCTGTACCCATTGCTGAATGGAAAGCAAAATCTGTTGCTGAATCTCCTGGTCGTACATCTTCTCCTCCGGGATCTGAATCAAACGGTTGCTGATCCAATTCGAGAGGCAGTCTACAAGCACGACCTCATAAGCTGGAGAAGAAACGAACATTTCTTCCAGGTGATTGGAAATCTCCAGCAACCCCCAATCAGCAGGACGACGGATTTGATGAAGCTGGATGCGGTGAGCCATTTCACTGTCCCAGGCTTTGCCTGTAGCCACGTACAACACTTTGCCAGTGGATGGTTCCAAAACCAGTTCATGAGCCAACTCTTCGGCAATTCTGCTCTTCCCTGACCGTACTCCTCCTGTGATAACGACAATACTCACTTACTCCCCCCGCCTCTCAGCCGTGTCTTTATCTTTGATTGAATCCTTGACCGTATCCCTGACTTCTATCATGGCAGCAAGCAGTTGTTCATTTTCTTCTCTCGTTCTTACCGCAATGCGAAAATGATAAGGCGATAATCCAGGATACATCGAGCAGTTACGGATCAGTATCCCTTTGTATCCCGTTTTTTGCTGAAGTTCATCTGCCGTGATTTCATCGGTGCAGCGAACCAAGAGATAATTGGCCTCACTGGGCATCACGCTCCAGCCAAGCTTTCGTTGCAATTGCTCAACAAGAAAAGCTCTCTCTGTCCGAATCAACTGACGTGTCTCTTGCTCATAATGCTCTTCTTTGACACACTGTTCTCCTGCAAGCAATGCCAATCCGTTGACACTCCACGTCACCTGTTTTTGTTTCATTCGATCGATCAACGCAGGATGGGCAATCGTATAGCCCAATCGCAAACCCGGTATCGCAAACATTTTGGTAAGCGAACGAATCAGCATGACTCGAGGAAACCGTTCCAGCTCATCCAGCAACGTAAGCTTGGAGCCATCCTCCACAAAGTGCAGGAATGCTTCATCCACTGCCAGATAAGTATTCGTGTGATCACACCACTTTGCCATCTCAATCAATTCATCTTTCGAATAAACCGTCCCTGTGGGGTTGTTCGGGCTGCCGATGAACACCAGATCTGTCTCTACAAATAATGGATACAGTTCATCTTTCCTCGCTTTGAAGCGCTCGACTTCCTTTGTATAACAGGCGATAATCTCAGCACCAAATTGTTTCGCCAACGTCTCGTATTCAGAGAAACAAGGATAAACGACCCCTACTTTCCTCGGCGCAAGTGCCAGAATCGCAAGTGCCATGCACTCGGCAGCACCGTTGCCTGGCAGTATCCACGCATCTGAAATCTGAAGCTTGTCGGCCAGTACTCTCCGAAATGAGCGATGCCCTGGATCAGGGTAGTGAACGATGGCCGTTAACCCTTCACGGATACTCTGCAAAATAGAATCCGGCGGCCCGAGCGGATTAATATTGGCGCTAAAATCCAGCATCTTCTCTCGCAAAATCCCAAAATGAGCTTCCGCAGTAACCAGGTCCCCGCCATGTCCGAATTGCTCCAATTGGCTCATCAGTATTCAATCCCCCGTACGGCTGGAATTCCTTCGTCATAGTAATGTCTGATTGCTTTCATTTCCGTAACCAGATCAGCCACAGCCATTAGTTCAGGGTGAGCATTGCGTCCCGTAATGACGAGATGCAATTGACGGGGGCGAGTACGGATCAACTCCATTACTTCTGCAAAGGGCAGGACATCTTCAATAGGAAACCGATTGATCGCAAGCGCATTATTCAATTCGTCAAGAATAATCAGGTCATAACTGCCGCTTTGAACCTTTTCCTTGGTTAAAGCCCACGCACTTTTCAAAGCTTCTCGATGTTCTTCCGGGGTTTTGGTCCAGGTAAAGCCTGCTCCCATCTGATGAATTTCTACGCCCAACTTCTCCAGCGTCAATTTTTCACCATACGTCCGCTCTGGCGACTTGATAAACTGAATCATCAGTACATTCAACCCTTGCCCAATCGCCCGAACAATCAATCCCAATGCAGCCGTTGTTTTCCCTTTTCCTTCTCCCGTATGGACAAGAAGCAGCCCTCTTTCTTTCGTTTTCACGCCTCTCCCCCCAAACATCCACAATAAAAAACGCTTTGACTCCCATCGGAATCAAAGCGTAAGCAGCAAGTATCAAGCGTCTGCAGACCTTTCCTTTAACCCGAAGGAATAGAAGTCGTATCCATTCAGGCAGGTCTCCTGGCTCAAGGATCATCGTTTTACTCCCCCTTCCCGTCTCGAACAGACAGTGGGCGCTGAAAGCAGTGAAGCAAAACTCCCCTTTTACAGTGGCGGGACCGCGTTGGTTTTTCACCAAACTTCCCTTTTAACCTCACGTACACTTCGTGAGGACCTGATTGCATTCGATATTCAATTGTTCATGATCTGCAAAACTATATCTCTAATCATAACAAAGTACGAAGAGGAATCAAGCACTATTTCGGTAGGTGTGTGCAAATGCCGTTATCCCTTGCCTTTGACAGGAAGTGTGACAAAAAAGGTAGCCCCTGCTCCTTCTTCGCTTTCTACACGAATTTTGCCTCCATGTGATTCCACGATCCACTTGGCGATCGACAGGCCCAAGCCCGTTCCTTCTACTGTTCGAGACCTCATTTTGTCTCCCTGGAAGAATCGGTCAAACACAAAGGGGATATCTTCCTTAGCAATGCCAATTCCCTGATCACTGACTGATACTGTCACCCAATTTCCGTCTCTTCGGCACTCAACCGTAATGAGCCCGTGATCGAGTGAATATTTCAACGCATTATCCAGCAAGATGACCAGCAACTGCCGGACTCGCTCCTCATCAGCCACGATTTCAACCACTGGTTCCAGCTTGGTTTCGATTTGAATTTGCTTGAGCGTGGCCAATTGGCGAAAGGATTGTACACTGGAAGTAATCAGCTCATCGACAAACAGTTTCTTTTTGATCAGTTGCACCTCGTCTGAGTCCGAGCGGGCAAGTGTCAAAAGATCAGAAACCAGTTTATTCAGCCTTCTCGTCTCCTGAATTCCGACGACGATATTCTCGCTTTCCTGTTCAATCGTATGGTCAGGATTGCGAAAAAGCCGTTCGAGGTGAATCTGGATAACTGACAATGGTGTACGCAATTCATGGGAAGCATCTGCGACGAACTGCTGCTGTTTCTCCCATGCTGACTGAATCGGAATCAATGCTCTCTTGGCAAGGAACAGCCCAATAATGACCGCAATGAGTATGCTGATGGCACTGCCAATTCCAATCACCTGAAGCAGACTGCCGAGCATCTCCTCTTCCGGTTCAAGATTATAGACAAGCTGAACCGTACGAAGCTCTTTGAACGGGCCTTGGGCAGGATTTCTTGCTGCTTCGATATTCAATGTGTACACCCGGCAAGGCTGCCCATTTACGGTGACTGTAGCCAAGCCTTCCATCTCGGTGAACTGTAGCAACGGGTCAATATCTGACCTCTCCACCATGTTATTGTCCGTGCTGGCAATCAATTGGCCCTTGTCTTTCCAAAACAGAGTAATGATTCGATGGTCAGGAGCGATCAGTCGCCTTTTCTCGCCTTTTGGAAAAAAGATCTTCGTCTCTCGCATATGCTTAGCAATTTGCTGCAATTTCATATCCACCTGAGAGTACAACGTAAATTTCATGGAAAAATAAACGGCGCTCCCCAGTGCATTCAGCAGCAAAACCAGGACGATTGCATTAAACAGCACCAGACGGATACGAGTCTTTCTAAACATGCTCTTTTTTCTCCTTCAGCATATACCCAACATTGCGTATCGTCCGAATATAGTTTCCACAACCGAGGTCAGACAGCTTTTTTCGCAAGTAATGCACATACACCTCAACAATGCCATAATTCGCTTCCGAGTCGATTCCCCATACTCGATCAAAGATTTGCTCTCTGGTTAAAATTTGTTCCCGATTGTACAGAAAGTATTTCAACAGTTCATACTCTTTGCTGGTCAGCTTCAAGGGAGTCTCATCGACATACCCGTCATACTCTTTTTCCTTCAGCTTGATCGGTCCGTATGACAAATCGCCTTCGATACCCATTTTGCCATTGCGGCGCAACAACGCCCTGACTCTTGCCAGCAGCTCTTCCACCGCAAAGGGCTTGACCAGATAATCATCTGCTCCTGCATCAAGACCTTTCACTCGAGCATCCACGCTGTCTTTGGCTGTCAAGAACAAGACAGGGGTGCGAATTCCGTCGGCACGCAGCTTCTTTACCAAGGATAGGCCATTCAATCCTGGCATCATAATGTCCAGGAGAAGCATGTCATAAATGCCTTTTTCAGCGAGATAAAGGCCCTCGTCACCACGTTCAGCGGTATCAACCGCATAGCCTTCCTCACGCAAAAGGTCAGATATGGCATGGAGCAGAGATACCTCATCCTCTACAGCAAGAATACGCACAACCATTCACACCCTCGGTTCATTTTTACTCTACTTTTCTATCGTAACTGATTTTGTTTTGCGAAAGGAAAAAAGATTTGTCACTTTTCGCAGACGAATCGAGAAGTCATCCAAAATGCTGTACACAACCGGAATGACGACCAGTGTGAGCAAGGTGGAGAACAATAGTCCGCCAATAACGACCGTCGCCATTGGAGCTTGACTCTCTCCCCCTTCTCCCAGACCAATTGCCAAAGGCAGCAAACCGAGTACGGTACACAGTGTCGTCATCAGGATCGGGCGCAAACGAACAGGCCCCGCTGTCAGCAATGCTTCTGTACGATCTACTCCCTGTCTGCGCAGGATGTTGGTGAAGTCAATCAGTACGATGGCATTCCGCACAACAATCCCCGCCAAAAGAATGATACCGATGAAAGCCGGAACACTCAACGGCCTGCCTGTAATAAACAGACTGAAGCTGGCACCGAAGAATGAGAGTGGAACCGACAACATGATGGATAGCGGATAAATTAGTGATTCGAACTGTGCCGCCAGGATGATATAAACCAAAATGATCGCCAGTCCAAAAGCGAGCAGCATACCACTTTGTGATTCCTGCAATTGCTGGTTTTGGCCCTGAGCCTCAATGACATAACCCGGTGGCAGTGGGAAAGTCCGTACCAGTTGATCAATTTCTTGGGAAACGCTGCCCAAGTCCTGGCCAGGCGCCAGCATAGCAGTTACATTGACAACTCTTGCCTGATTAAATCGTTGAATGGTTTGCGGGCCGTTGGCAATTTTGACTTCAGCCACATCCTTGACAAGTACCCTCTCCCCTTGAGAATTGAACAGGGACAGATTCCTGATATCATCCATTGTAGCTGCACTTTTGTTGGTAAGCGTGATGGTAACATCGGTCTCTCGTCCACCCGTTTCGTAGCGAGTTGCCACCTGATCATTGAGCGCCGTCTGTACCGTGCTCGATACCATGGACTGCGTAATGCCCAGCTCAGCCGCTTTCACCCGATCAAGCGAGACCTGAATTTCCGGACGAGAATCCTCCAGTGTATTGTCGGCTTCCCGTACCCCTTTCAACTGACTGATTTCATCTGTCAGTCTTTCCGCCACTTCTTTTAATGTCGCTTGATCGTTTCCACGCAGCGCATAGGAGATCGGCGAGTTTCCTCCCCCGCTGTTTTGCCCACCGCCGCCTAATCCTGGCAGTGTCGCTCCTCCCGCTTCACTTACCCGCAGACGAGCGCCCGGGAATCGGTTCAGTTTATTGCGGATCTCTTCTACAATTTCTGCTGTGCTGCGCTTGCGTTTTGATGCATCCTCCAGCAATAAAAGAAAGGAAGCAGATGAGCTGGATGCATTCCCGAACCGGGTTGCATTGGCACTTCCGAGACTGGAGTAAATCGTCTCCACCTCTGGAACTTCACTTACAATCGTTTGTGCCTGGGTCATGACTTCTCTTGTTTTCTCCAGTTCTGTTCCTGTTGGCAAGGTAATCGAGACATTTACTTGTCCCTGATCGGATGATGGCATCATTTCCATCCCCAGGAGCGGAACGAGAGCAATACTGGCAACCAACGAAACAATGGCAATGAGGATGGTTGTTTTCCGATGACCGAGAGACCAACCAAGAATTCGGCGATAAACAGCAATCCATCTCGGCTCATTCTTGTTTACTGGTGCATCTGTTGATTGAAGTGCTTGAGTTTCGGATGTCATTTGAACATCAAAGGTTTCGCTCGCTGAAGGTTTCTTTGCTTTCATCAGCTTGGTCGCAAGCATCGGAGTTACGGTTAACGAAACAATCAAGGATGCCAACAGACCGATTGAAACAGTGACGCCCAAGTCTTTAAACAACTGGGCAGTTAAACCTTCTACATAAACAATCGGGAAGAAAACGGCTACGGTTGTCAAAGTGGCTGCAATTACGGGCATCGCCACTTCCTTGGTTCCTTCGACTGCCGCTTCTCTGATTGACAGACCATTCTCCATCCGTCGGTGAATGTTCTCAAGAACTACGATGGCGTCGTCTACGATCATCCCGATACCGAGTGTCAAGCCACCCAAACTCATGACGTTAATGGTCATGTCTGAGAAGAACATGAGTGTAAAGGTAGCAATGACCGAAATCGGAATGGCCAGCGAGATAATCATCGTATTGCTGATACTCTTCAAGAAGAGCAAAATGATCAGAATCGCCAGAACGCCCCCGATTAACGCATCGTGCACCAATGTATTGATCGAAGCCCGAATAAATTGGGACTGGTCAGAAATATTCAGGATGGAGAAGTCGATTGGTGAAGTTGTTTTCAGTTTGTCCAGTTCTGCCTGAATACCATCGACAACAGCAACCGTATTGGAGCCGGATTGCTTCATGATCGAAATGGAGACCGTATTTTGATCGTTCAGCTTGTTCTCAACCGTTACTTCCTTGTATCCTTCCTGGACAAGCGCCAGTTCACTTAAAAATACCTTACCTCCACCTTTAAGCGGAATCGAGACATTGCGGATGTCGTCGATCGAGGCAAACTTGCCGAGTGAACGAACCGTATAGGTCACGCCACCCTCTGTTACCCTTCCACCTGGTGAGTCGATGTTTTGATTGCGAAGTTGCTGGTTAATGTCAGAGAGGGTAATTCCGTACTGATCAATTTTATCGGGATCAATCAAAATTTTGATCTCCCGCTCCAAACCACCTGAAGTCGTAACAGAAGCGACACCGTTCACTCGCTCGATGTACGGAACGATTTGATCATCGACAAATGTCTTCAATTCATCCGGCCCAAGCTTGGATGAGATCGCCATGGTGAGAACGGGTGCGCTGTTCGGGTCAAATTTCATGACAGTCGGCGAATCGACATCGTCTGGTAACTGACGTCTGGCTCGTTCCACTTTTTGCTGGATCTCAGTGATTGCCGCTTCCATATCCATTCCATAGTCAAATTCAACGGTAACCTGCGAAGCTCCCTCTCTTGAAACAGAGCGAACCGATTTGATTCCCGCTACTGTTGCAACTGCTTTTTCAATCGGCTTGGTTACCAAATTCTCTACTTCTTCCGGACCTACTCCCGAATAACTGGCGACAACAGCCACCGTTGGAACCTCGATTTTGGGATACAGGTCAATCGGAATACGGGATAAGGAGATGATCCCCAATATGATCACAATGAGGACTCCCATCATTACCGTAACAGGACGATGAATCGAGCGTTCAGAAATATGCATCACGTTCACCTATCCTTTTTGTCCCGGTTGACTTTGCCCCGGCTGTCCCTGATTTGGCTGACCTTGCCCAGGTTGACCTTGACCTGGTTGCCCCTGGCCCGGTTGACCTTGACCTGGCTGATTTTGCCCTGGTTGACGCTTCCTTTGCTGACCTGCAGGGGCTTGTTCCTTGTTGTTCGGATCGATTACAGTTACATCAGCATCGGCGACAAGCATGTTTTGGCCTTTCACGATGACTTGAGCTCCTGGCTTCAATCCTTTGAGTATCTCAATTTGCTCCCCGTCCGATTCTCCGGCATCTACCTTTACCTGCTTCGCTTTGTTGTCTTCCACCGTGAATACGAAATAGGCTTGTTCCTTGAAAATAACCGCTTCTCTTGGTACAACCAGCGCTTTTCGCTGTTCGCCCTTGGTCTCTGCTGAAGCGATCATGCCAACCCGAATTTTCCCCTCAGTATTCGGGACTTCAATTTCCAATGGATAGGAGCGTGTACTGTCTGCAACCGGGCTGACAGAAATGATTTTTCCTTTTGTTTTGACTCCTACAGCCGATACTTCGATATCAACGGACTGTCCATTTTGGAAGAGTCCAACCTTGCTCTCATCCACTTGTGTTTTTACCTTCATTACCGATGTATCTACAATCTGTGCAACCACTTTTCCATTAGAAACCGTCTCACCAATGGACACAGGCAACGTAGCAATTACCCCGTCGATTGGTGCTTTGATCACCAGATTCTTTGCATTTAAAGAAGAAAGGGAAAGATCTGCTTCTGCTTGCATTACTTGTGCCTTTGCTGCATCGATGGTTGATTGCGTCGGTCCCTTTTGATCCAATTTCAGTTTTTGCTTTTGATTCTCCCATGTTGTCAAGGCACTGCTGACTTGCAATCTCGCATTCTCTACTTCTTCTTGAGAAATGGCTCCTTCAGCAAACAGCTTCTCAGAGCGCTCCAGATCCCGCTTTGCCATGTTGTATTTGTTTTCCAAATCGACTAGCGAGTTTTGCGTCTGTGCTAACGATTCCTCCTGGGTCCCTTTCTTGGCATCCTCGTATCTCGATCTTGCCGACAGGAGCGCCGCCTGCGAACGTTGCAACTGAATCTGGATTTCCTCTCCGTCAAGCTGTACAATCGGTTGACCCGCTTTGACTGGATCGCCAACACGTACAAATACTTTACTGACTTTCCCAGACTGCTTTGCGGGAGCATCTACTTGCTGATTAGCTTCCACACGACCACTGAGTGAAAACGATAATCCGAAATCTTTTTGTTCAGCTGGCTTCACTTCTACTGGTATTGCCCGCATTTGGGCGCCTCTTGCTCTTTGCGTATTGTTTGTCTGGTTGCTTGGCGAACATCCTGCAAGTAAAGAAATAATAATTACGAGTACACCGATTGTTCGAAACGTTCTTGCCATGAACAGAAGCCTCCTTCACCTTCTACGCCAACAAAACGGTCATGACCGTTTTGTTGCCCGCAAGCGGTCACATCCACTTTTATGAAAAACGTCAAGACGTTTTTCACAGAAAATATACACAGTTTTCTCCCATTATCTCATTTGAATCTTAGAAGATTATTAGAGTGAGAAAAACGTTGTCCTTTCAAGGTCTCCCTGACAGCTTGCGCAGGAGTTTAACTGTCCGACTTTCCCTCATCGTCAGGAAGTGGTCAAACACGTCGCTACCTCTTCCGTAACGCTGGTTGCCCACTTTTTTCCCTGACGATGGAGAAAAAGTCTTAGTTGCACTGCCAAAGTCGCTTTGAAAAGGACAAGCGTTTTTCTTGACACGAATGGAAAAGACAGGTGTTCACCACCTGCCTCTCTTGACGTTCCTTTGCTTGATCTTTTGCTCTTATTGCCCTGTCACTATTTTTTCAGTCTTTGGTGTAAACTTCTTCTCGATGAGTTTTTCTATGAATTCTTTCTGCTTTTCTTTTATCGTAGTTGCCTTCTCTTGTGTGATTTTCCCCGCCTTCACGGCTTCGTCAAGCTTGCTCTCAAACTGTTTGGTTAGGAACTGGCTCAACACTTCTTTGGTTACTCCTTGAGCGGCAGCAATTTCCGCCAGTGATTTGCCTGCTTTCAATTCGGTTTGCAGCTTCTCTGCATCGAGTTTGAGCAAGGCAAGCAGTTCGGCGTCATTCCACAAACCGTGTCCTTTGCCCCACCCTTTGCCGATCCCATCGCCTTTCGGGTGCGTGTTGTTCACCATGCTGGTCACACGTTCAGTCATTTTCTCTTTCATTTTTGTTGCCTGTTCTTGGGTCAGCTTGCCGTCTTTCACAGCGGTTTCCAGTTGAGCTTCGTGTTGCTTGACCAACAGTTCAACTACCTTTTCAACAGCAATTCCTTGAGCCTTGGCGATCTCTGCCAGTGACTTGCCTGCCTTCAGCTCTGTTTGCAGCTTTTCTGCGTCCAGTTTGAGCAAATCGAACAACTCTTTGTTATCTTTGAATCCGTGTCCCCACATTTTCACGTCTTTAAAGCCTTTTGGATGAGTATTGTTAACCATATCTGTGATACGCTCAGTCATTTTTTCCTTCATTTGTGTTGCTTGCTCTTGCGTCAGCTTGCCGTCTTTTACAGCGGTTTCCAGTTGAGCTTCATGTTGCTTGACCAGGAGTTCAACTACCTTTTCAACCGCAACGCCTTTTGCTTTGGCGATGTCAGCCAGTGACTTGCCTGCCTGAAACTCAGTTTGCAGTGCTGTTGCATCCAGTGAAAGGAGCGTTAACAGCTCCTGATTCTCCCAAGGAGCCATACCTTTTCCATGGTGAACTCCGTGCATTCCTTTATGTCCTTTGAACATTTCAAACATCTTGGCTGCCTGCTTACCTTCAGTTGCGGACTGTGTTGTCTCTTGTGCAAATACATTGCCTACACTAAATGCCAGTACCAATGCGCCGAGGGTAAGACCTACTTTTGTCTTGCTCCACATTTCAATCCATCCTTTCAGAAAAAAGTTCCAAGTCTGGTGTACAATCTAAGATTACCCTCCGATTCTTAGATTTTCTTTAAAAAAATGTGGAAAGTTGGTGGAAAACCTGGTGAAAGATGCGGTTGATCCCCCTTATAATAAAATGACAGTGATTTCCAATCAATTTCACGAAACAAAAGGGGGCCAACATGAATCTACCAATCTTAACAAACGATTTGGCCAATCAAATAGAACATGCCGATTTCCTTGTCATGCAAGATCGGATGCTTGCGATGCAAGCGAAGTCAGGCAATCCCATTGGAGTTGAAATCAAGCAATTCGGCAATGCAACCGCTCTACTAGCAAAGAATTTGCCAATCAGGGACTTTAATCGAGTCTATGGTTTTACTCCTGAGGACGTGCCATTTCTCGATGAAATCAAAAGCTTCTATCTCGATCAATCGTCCCGAATACCATTTGGAATCGATGTCGTCCCCTCTGCTTGTACGTCAAAAATGCTCGAGCAGCTATCACTGGCTGGATTTCGGCAGACCGACTTTCATACCGCTATGTACGGAATCCCTAACTCGCTCGTTGAGACCTACTCCCCTAGCCAGCCGACTACCTCGGTTACAGTACATGAAGTTTCACCTGTTGAGCTGCCTGTTATTGAGCAAATCTTTATTGATGCGCTTGAGCTGCCTTTCAACGAGCCGTCTGAATTACCTGAGAATCTTGCCTTTTTACATAATCACCCTGACTGGAAGCTGTTTCTTGGCTACGTAAATGAACAGCCAGCGGGGTTTGCCCTGTTCCATCTAAAAGAAAATGTGGCTTCTTTCGCACAAGCAGGCACCAAACCTGAATTCAGAGGCCATGGTCTGCAGACTGCCCTGTTGCAGGCACGCATGCAAGCTGCGATTGATACAGATGCTGCGTTACTGGTAGCGCAAGCGAGTTTCGGAAGCATCTCCTTGCGCAATTTGCAGCGTTTCGGGATGCAAGTCGCATTTACGAAATCGGTGTGGACGTATGTTTAATGCTCTCCAGCCACTCTACAAACAAGGACTGGACCAGCTTTCGCTTCTCGATTTGCAGCATATGTCCAGCCTGATCCAATACGGCGTAAGTAGCATGTGGAAAATAATTCAGTAGTTTCCGTTGATCCTCATAACCACAAATCCAGTCTTGGCGACCCAGGAGGAATAAGGCTGGATTTCCAAAAACCTCATCTTCGCCAAACGGTTCCTGCGAAAAGAAGTAACCATTCTTGCGCCATTCACCTGCTAAAAACACTCGGTTCGCCAGCTCACGCCCCGGTTGAATATCAGCAAGGAAAGCCACCAGGTTGCGTTTGTTTTGGACAACCATCAGCGTATCGAAGGCAGTTGCGACGTCTGAATCGATATCGCAAAGCAAATCCTCATCTTTTTCCAGAATCACTCTTTCTGGCAATGTTCGATCCTTTATATGAATGGCAGGAGCAAGTAGGCACAAACCGTCCACTTGCTCTTTCATTTTGCTAAAAATGCCTTGAGCGATATAGCCGCCGAAAGACTGACCTACTAACGAAAACCGTCTTGTTTTCCCCAGAAGTGACTCCAAAAACTCCACGAAAATGGCAACAAAATCGTCAGAGGTTGTCACATCGAGCCCTAGTCCACTTTTTCCATGTGCGGGCAAGTCTACATAAATACGCTGCCATCCAGTCACTTGTTCGAATATCGGTTCCATCCATCCTTTCATTGCCCGATGATCCGTTGCCAACGGATGAAAAATGACAAGTGGTTTACCTTCCCCGTAAATTTCGTAGTAAATAGGTTCCATTATTTACCTCTTTTCCCTGATCGGTATCAGCACGCCAATGGTACAAATCACAGCAGAAATAGCAAAGACAGGACTCATACCCATCGTAGCGATCCCGGCAAAAATGGTTAACATCAAAAGATCAAAAACTGAATCACCGATGGAGAGCAATGACAAGGTGGTCGCTCGGCTTTCAGACGGGATATATTCATTGGTCATTTGTGAGAAGACAGGATAGCGAATCACTCGGGTCATGCGCACGACCAAAAAAACAATCGTCGCAAAGACCAATGTCTGACCAAAGGCAAAACTGGCAATGCCTAGGGCAATGACAGCAGCCAATCCAGACAGACGCATGATGGAAATATTCGATACTCGTTTTTGCAATCGTCCGATATTTTGCGAAATCAACAGTCCCATCAGCGCCATTCCCGCATAAAACACGCCCAGCCACGCAACAGGTAATCCCGCTTGTGTCAAATAAGGCTGCTCCACCTTGCCAAAGATGACAAACGACGGAATGAAGACAATCGTAAAATTCAAAAACAGCTTGATAATATCAGGAGTTTGGCGAATCAGATTCAACCCGTTTTTCACGTGGGTGAACGGATTCTCCCTGAATTTCCCGAAGTCTCTTGGATTGCTGACTTTCATGAGAATGAACAATTGCACGAGTTGAAAGCAAATGGTCAACAGGATCAAACTGATAAACTGCCATTCCTGCAAGTCCTTTGCAAAGTAGGCACCGAATATAAAGGTAAAAATCATCGGGATGTAGGTAGCTGAACTGATTTTTCCCAGCACTTCACCCATGCGTGACTCTCCCTTGTTTTCTTTCAACGATTCATAGATCAGCGCTTCTTCTGCACCCGAGAAAAAGGTAACAGATGCACCCCAGAGAATATTGAAAATCATGAGCATCAGAAAATCATGGGCAAAAATGAGCAGAATATTACTGGTAATATTGAGCGCACAGCCAAATATAAATGATGCCTTGGGGCCGAACCGATCAGCAAACGCCCCCGTCGGCACTTCAAACAGGAGAACTGCCGAGCACCAGGCAAAGGTAACCCAAAAGACTGATGAAGGATCCAGGCCTCGCTGCATATAGAACAGCACCATGATTGGCTCAAGGAAAGTAACACTGCCGAACAGCGTTGCCCAAAATAACAATTTTACATTGCGATTGCTGCTTACATACATGTTCATTTATGTACTCCTTCACGATTGATGAGAAAATTACAAAGCAAGATTTCGAATGAAAGCAACCGGCTCCTCATGGTACAAAAAGAAGAGAAGGAGGGTTTGATATGAGCGTTCAGGAAGACATAATGTGGCAAGCGGTTCAGACCTCTGATCCAAGCTATGACGGCAAATTCTTTTATGCGGTGAAAACCACCAGAATTTTTTGCCGACCATCCTGTAAATCCAAAGTACCCATTCGAGAAAACGTCCAATACTATCCGCTCTTTACGATGGCGTTAAGCGACGGGTTCCGTCCTTGCAAACGATGCAGACCTGATTTATTGGAAGCACCAAATGAAGAAGACATCGTTCAATCGGCACTGACTTATTTGCAAAACAAGTATTCTGCCCCTATTCCTTTAGACCAGCTTGCTATGGAAGTGGGAATGAGCAAATATCACTTGCAGCGCACATTCAAAAAAGTGGTTGGATTAACTCCCATGGAATACGTGACAAAACTTCGGATCGACAAGGCCCTTTCCCTATTAAAGGATGCTGATTTATCCATCACCGAAATCGGGCATGAAGTAGGCTACCAAAGCTCATCGTATTTCTCAGAACTGTTTCATAGACAAATCGGATGTACACCCATGGATTACCGACGTCAATTTCGCAAGGGTGAATAGCCATGAAAAGCAAAGATGTTCTTGCCTTGTTCGGACTAGCCGCTTTATGGGGAGCATCCTTCCTGTTTATTCGGATCGCTTCGCCTGTCATCGGCCCGTTTCTCACCATCCAGGGCAGGGTATCCATAGCCGGCTTCGTCTTGCTCCTAATCATCTGGATGACCAAACAATCGGCAGGTTTCAGAGCTCGTTGGAAACAATACCTGATCATCGGAGCACTGAACGCTGCGATTCCGTTCACACTCATTGCCTTTGCAGCATTGCATTTGAACGCATCCCTCAGTGCCATTCTTAATTCGATGACGCCACTGTTTACGGCATTGGTTGCATGGCTTTGGCTGAAAGAACGGCTGACACCTCGCAAATGGATCGGGATTGCGCTCGGCATGATTGGCGTGATCGTCCTCGTCGGCTGGAGCCGAGTTCCGTTTACCCAGGAAGTGTTCCTGTCCATAGGTCTGTGTACGTTATCTACGATTTCTTACAGCTTTGCTGGCGTTTATGCCAAAAAAGCATTCGTCGGAGTACCTGCACTTTCCGTTGCGATGGGGCAACAAATGGGGGCAGCAGCTCTGCTCTTTCCGCTGACAATCATGTTTCTTCCTGCTGCTGCTGCCCCAGTTCCGTCTCTCGTAATTTATTCCGTGCTTGGACTTGCTCTTCTGTGTACGGCAATTGCCTATCTCTTGTACTTCTACTTGATTGCGAATGTCGGGCCAACCAAAACACTAAGTGTGACCTTTCTGATTCCCTTGTTCGGCATGCTGTGGGGCGTCATCTTCTTGCAAGAGCCAATCACGAGTGGCATGATCGCAGGCCTTGCCATTATCCTCTGCAGTATCTTATTTATCTCCGATATTCCCCTGCACCTGGAACGGAGCGAAAGGCAGAAGGTTGCTGGTCATTGACTTAGCAGCCTTCTTCTTCATACCGGAAATAATCATATCCCGACACAACCTTGAAACCAGAAGAAGTATACAGATACAGGGCATTTTCGTTGTCCGTCTCTACTTCCAGGCTAATTTTTGGTATCGAATTCTCAATTAGCTTCTCTGTAATCTGTTGCAAAATGGCTCTGCCATACCCTTTTCCCTGCTGATCAGCCATCACCCCGAATCCAGTGAGGAAGGCGGTATCCTCTTCCATGGTAACGGTGATCATCCCTACAGGCGTGGAGGCGTTCATTGCAATGTACAATTGATGTTCCTCGCCTTTATGATTTCGCTCGATCAAAGCCATTACATCTTCCTCTGGATCGCCGAAGCTCGACATCCCGATAGCTACTAAATCCTGCGTATGCACTTCTGTTGCAGGCAGCAGTCGTAAAGTCGGATGGTTACCTCGCATTTTCTCGCTGTCAGCAGGCTGCTGAAAATCCAGTCTGTACTCCGAAAAGGCATGTACTGCGCCAATTGCTTTGGCAACAATCTTCGCTTCAACAGAACTTTCTTCTGCTACAAGCAAAATTTCCTCTACCCGGCGACGTTCACACTCTTCTTTTGCTTGCTGCCAAAGTGCGGAGAAAATGCCTCTTCTCCGGTAATCGGGGTGAACCATTGCGGTAATTTCGACTTTCTCTGGCTGCACAATCGAAAACATCCCCAGGTATCCGACCAGTATCCCGTCTTCCACATGCAAAAAATCATTATTTTCATGATCCTGCCGATTCCGAAGTATCGGTACATTCAGCGCTGCCTCCAGATTTTTTCCACATACATTTCCCAAATGGACTATTTGCTCTATTTTCTGATCATTGATTAACATGCTTTCAGCCTCCCAAAAATTTTAACAAGTCAGGGATCGCACATTACGAAAAATGGATATGACAAAATAAAAAACCACGGGAAAAGATTGCTTGTGGCCGTCAATTACTTTGTACGACCGCAAATCTATCTCCCATGGTTCAGAAGGCATGCGAAAAGAAGTATAGGTAAAAAATCGAACAAACAGCCAGCTATCTCTGATCCAGAGACTGTATTCGGCTATTTATTCACTTCTAAGAAAACCGCATCCTCAGACAATGGGGCAATGGACAATGTGATAACATGAAGTTTTACCATCTCATTCCCCACCACCATTCGTAATGATGCGATTCCTGTTTTTCGAATTTACCATATTTTTCATTATTGTTCAAGAGTTACCTACAAAGCGGTCATGACCGTTTTGCTCCAAACAAATAAAAAACATAATCGGTCGCCACGCCAGCGTGCCCCAACTGTCTTAGCATCGCCGTAATATTTCCCCGGTGATACGTGCCATGATTGACAATATGCTGGATGATATCGGCATAGCTGGCTTTCAGTGTTCCGTATTGAGGATGCGGATAGTCTGTCATTTCATCCATATCATGTTGACGGAAGAATTCATCGTATCGGTTTGCCACCTCTTGAAACATGTTCTCCAGCTCTTCCAAGCTTTTTCCCTGTACATCAGCTTGTATTTGTGCAACCCTCGCCATGATGGTCTCCCTATCATCCTTAACCATCGCCATTAACCATGTGTTGTCGACTCGATAAAGATGGGTAAGCGCATCATAGATATTGGGAAAAACACTTTGTATCTCCTGATGACAGATATCAGACGGCAGTTCCTTTAGATGAGCAAATACTTTTTGATTTGCCCAGTTGTGATATTCATAGAGTTGTAAATAGTTTGGCTTCATTTATTCTTTTACCCCCTACTGTTCGTTGCAATAAGAGCAACCAGCTTTTCCTCTTCCTTGTAAACCGCTACACGATTTCGCCCCTGATTTTTGGCAAGGTATAATGCATCATCTGCCTCCTTTAGCAACTGATCCACATTGACATCGTTGGACAGGTGGTACCTCCCGGAAACACCAAAACTCGCAGTGACGTGTATGTTTCCGCCAATCACTGGCACTGATTGTTGGGCGATCAGCTCTCGCAATCTCTCGCCCAACTCGATACATTGTGAAACGGGGGTATACGGAAGGCAAATCATAAATTCCTCACCGCCATATCTTCCAACAATTCCAGGAGCGCCTATGTTTTCTTGACATACACTGGCAATTTTTTGGATCACGGCATCACCTGACAAATGACCGTAGGAATCATTAATCTTTTTAAAGTAATCAATGTCCAACATGATAAAAGAAATAGGGGCATGGCACTGTTTTACTTTCTCGATCACACTCTCGCATTCCTCCATAAAGTGTGTTCGATTCAGCACTTGAGTCAGCCCGTCAATCGTAGCAAGCTTATGTAAATGTTCGTGCAGGACAACACTGTCTGTAATATTACTAATCTCAATGATTCTTCCAATGGTTTGACCCGCTGTATTCGTAATGGCCGAAACCCCCATACGGTAGTATTCTTTTTGGTCTCCCCGACGAATCAGGCAGTCAAATCCAGTGTTGTTCATCCACAGTTTATGAACTACATCCGCGTGAGCTGCCAGTAAGTGTTGAATCGCCTCCCCCACTGCCGATGAGGTTAAGGTTGGAAAGATAGCAGCAGCAGCCGGATTAAAATCCACCAGCCGATCTGCCGAATCCAGCACGAGCACACCATCCTGCATGGTTTCAAAAACTTTTTCCCTAGCTACTGGAATGAGATTAAACAAACGAAAGGATAGCAACGACCATGCATGGAAGGGAGCTGCCAGACACATCATCAGCGGTGACAAATCAATACCCCACGGACTGTTTCCTGTAATGTAAATCTGATTGCCAAGCAGTGGTACCAGCAGGCCAAATGACATACTGAGAATCTGCATGCGATACTTCAATGATGTTTTATACAGGTTCTTCATCAGTAAAAAAACAGAACCTAATACACTCAAATAGGAATAACTGATATGCACCCAGTACCAGAACCCTTTCTTGATATTGGCAATTGGAAACGGGGTATCTGGCTGGAGCGATACAGATTGATAGAAAAGATGGTGATAGTCGTTGGTGTAATATAAAACATACGTTACGAGAGGGACTGCAAAAGCATAGGCCAGCCATCTTTTATTTTTACTTCCCTCCATCCCAACGTAATCCATACTCATAAACAGACATAGAGCTGGAATAGCAGGAATGCCAATATACTCGATTTTGAGCCAAAACAGGATATCTTGAAGGGTGTCGCTGGACAGCTCGAGAGCGTAGCCGATCGTATAGATCCCTGATGCTATCGTTAACCAGACATAAACAGATACTCCCTGTTTTCCTCTGGCGCTAAAATAGGTATATAGACCTATACCAAGCACAACCACTGCAGTTAATAAGAGAAGCAAGACAATGCCCAATCTCTCGTATTCCATTACACTCACTTCTCCTTGTCGCTTGAATATCACGTTAAAAAGGAACGACCTACAATGAGCACTTGCAGGTCGATACCAAGAAACTAGTCATAAAGAACCATATTTAATTATTACAAAATTTTGGTAATAAAATCAACGAAACTGATCTTTTTGTCACAAAAGATTAATTTCCTGATCGTCCGGTTTCCCACATGAATGAAAGTCAATTGGCATATGCTGAACCCCCTCCTGCGGCCATCTTATACTAAATATTTTGTAACTTGTTAATACGTGGTACGATAACGAAATAAGATTATAATGAACAGAATCAGAATAGAAGAAGGGTGATACAATTGGGAGACTACATTTTGGATCAATTGGGCTTTATCCGTCAAGTAACACTCAAATTGGTTAGTGAACTGAGTGAACAACAACTGGACTGTATTCCTGAAGGATTCAACAACAATATCCGCTGGAACCTGGGACACATTTATCTGGCCCAGGAACAATTTGCCTTTCACTTTGCCAAGGAACCAATGATCATTCCAGATGGGTTCAATGAGTTGTTTGGCATGGGAAGCAAGCCAACAGAGTGGCCTGCTCAAACACCCCCCCTTCCCGAACTGATTCAATTACTTGAGGAGCAACCCAAACGGATAAAAGAAGTCTTACATAATCGCTTGGACGAAACAGTGGAAAATCCGCTAGTCCTGGGAGGTTTGACCCTGCATACGATAGGTGAATACCTGAGCTTCTGCCTTTTCCATGAAGGTACTCATATGCAGGCGATTAAAACACTAAAAAAATTCTGTCCATAATGCTTTTTTGAGAAAAGGTCGCCAAACTTGGCGACCTTTTTACCTATCGATTTATCCTTTTTTTACATTGGTCGGTACAAAAGCAACAATGATTCCAATTGCACAAAGTGAAAGCACTGCACTCGTAATGAACAGTAAGGTAAAGCCGGATGTGGACAAGGAGAGCAGAATACCTGCAACTGCTGGACCAAGTGTCGAACCGAGTGAGCGGAACAAACTGAGATATCCAACTGCTGCACCTGTTTCCTTCAACTCAACTGCTTGAAGGATCAGCACATTCAGCGGTGCACCGATGACAATCCCAACACCAAACCCCATGATAATACTGGTTGCGATAAAGAGTGGCAGAGTATTTACCAAAACAGCAAGTGCAAATGCTCCAGCCAATGTGATGATAAAGCCGATTACTAGCACTTTCTTGGCACCCATTTGATCGGACATCTTTCCTCCAACCAGCGAGGCAATCATGGAGGCGATGGCAAATGGAGTGACGAGTAAACCCGAGTTTCCTTTCATCATCCCCAAAACATTCTCCGCAAAATAAGGGAAGAAGTTTGCTGAGGTCGCCATGACAAAACCAGAAAGCAAGGAAGCAAGAAGCAATGTGCGTGTATGGGTTCTCGTAAAGTAAGCAATGTTCAGTACCGGATCAGCCTGCTTGCGTTCAATTCCTACCAAGAGTGGAACAAGTACAATACCCAAACCAATCATCCACCAGGTTTTGCTCGTAATTCCATACATAATCGATAAAATGATAGCACTTAGGACGATAATACCCTTGACGTCGATTGGTTTGCTGGTTTTATCCTGCTCTTGTTTGTAGCCTGCCAACAAGCCAAGGATAATGAGTGAAATCGGAATGTTAATCAGGAAAATCCACTGCCAATTCATATAAGAGATAATGAGTCCACCCGCTGCCGGGCCCATAATGGTTCCCAACCCGAAAGCTACACCAATCCAGCCCATCGCTTGCCCACGTTTCTCTGGCGGGGTAGTTGCAGCAATCTGCGCCGCAGTAATCGGAAAGATACCTCCCGCCCCTATGGCCTGAACCGCTCTCCCCAACAGAAACCCACCGAAAGATGGAGCAAATGCAGCAATCAGCGATCCTACTGCAAAAAGTGTGATACCTGTCATGAAGGTCTGTTTTCTTCCCAAACGGTCTGACAGTTTACCCAAGATGGGAATACTGATCGCAAAAGTCAGGGTATAAATCGTAAAACTCCACACTCCCCAACTCGGGTCCACCTGAAAACTGGTGAAGATCGAACTTAACGCTGGACCGACGATTCCGTGGTCTAATGCTCCCATGAATATACCGAGCAAAAATGTGAATGTCACAATTTTTTGTGATAAATTTTTGCTAGATTGCACCGATGTTGCTGTTTGGCCTGACATGATCAATTCCTCCTTATGTAAGCTATCAAATATTTTTTATTGGCCGTTTGGAGTTATTTTACATTTTCACTATGATTATGTAAATAACCTCTTATATACCATACCTGTCTATAGTATATTTTAATCCGAAAATTTAGGTCACCTCATATCGGTAACCTTGATATCTTTCTTGAGTCAAGAATACTATACCCCCATACCCTATGTAAAGTCTTTTGTTTTCATTTTTTCAAAGGATTTTTCAATGAACATAAATAATTGATCAAGAGGCTCATAGAATACGATCGTCACATCATGCACCAGCATAATGGGTCACTCCCCCCACAATGAGGGCAACAACCTCCCGTATATGTAATTCTCATTTGATCTGAATGAAGTACATAGTAGTCAATAATCGGTTCGACACCTGGGATCGGTATGCCTCCTGGAATCTCCGGCTCTTTCTTCTCCCGCACTTTCATGTCCGACCACTTTCCGCTCCAGGAACAAATACTGCACTTTAATATCTCTTCCGAATGATCTGGAGCATTCTGGACGACAATCATACATTCTCCACTGTAGGTATTACAAGTAGGACAATCGTGTACTTTCATGATTCATCACCTCTCATCATCTTCTGGTCGGTTACCATACGTGGTATTACGAATCGTTAGGCTAACAGAAACGATAGATCAGCCTTTCCCGTTTACTTGTATCCCATTTTGGACCAATAAAGCTGTCGCCACTCCAGCTCCAGGTATTTTTCTGCCGCTAAACGTTCCGTCATAAATTTGCTGACTGCCACAAGTCGGGCTGCCATCCTTGAGAACAACAGAAGTGATCCCTCTTTCCTGACAGAAGGCTAGTGCCTCATAAGCACCTTTCACATAGATCTCCGTTACATCGTGCCCCTCACTGTCGATCACTTTTGCCCGCTTTTCGAGCACGTCAAATCCGTCTCCCCCGACGATTTCAGCAGGATCGCGAGGTGTGGGCAGCCCAGCCAATTGTTCAGGACAAAGCGGGATTGCCTGTGAAGTTTGAACGATCTGTGCTATTTCAACCTCTGTACATGATTTATGATCGTATCGGCATGGAAAACCTGCCAGACATGCACTAACTGCGAGCATATGCTTCACCCTTCTTTCGTTTCATCCAGAATCGGTAGCAAACAGTGACAACTGCCAGAAACAAGCTGTACACAACAATCGTGAAAATCATGTTGCGGGGATTCGTGAAGATTTGATCACCCATGATGGCAAATACAAGCATAACTGGTATTTTGCCGATTACGGTAGCAATGGTAAACACGCCAAAGGAAATTCCCGCTATGGCTGAATAAATATTGACCACCGGTGCCGGAACGATGGGAATCATGCGAGCAATGAGAATTGCCAGAAACGCATTCTGTTCGACCATCTTGTTGAATTTTTCCAGCTTGCTTGATTTTTTCAGAAACTCTCTTCCAGCCTGATAAAAAACATACCGTACCACCAGATACATCACCAAAGCAGCCAGTGTCGAGCCAGTAACATTAATCAATCCGCCCCATACCAGACCGTATTTGGCCCCCATGATTCCAGCGATGATGCCATAAGGGATGACAGGAAACAGACCAGCCAGCGTAGCGAACAGGATCATGAGAGGAATTTGTGTCGGATCCCCGTTTTGGGCCCATGCCAACAATTCATCTTTATATAGCAAAACGATACCTAAGAGCACCAGGTATAACAGGATCGAACCCCACTTTTTCATCGCTTTCTCCCTTTAGTAGAAAGTTTCAACATTCCCATAAAGATAGCAAACCCTATGCTTTTACAAACATAGGGTTTGATTTTTGCTACTCTTATTAAACTACATCGTATCCCTGATCTTCAATTGCTTCCTTGATTTTCTCAAGAGATAGCTTTGATTCGTCGAACTCGATACTTACTGATTTTTTGGCAAGATCCACTTTCCCTGTGGCGCCAATTTCCTTCAAGGCACCCTCAACAGAATTCACACAATGACCGCAAGACATTCCTTCTACTTTCAATACTACATTTTGCATGGTAAAGCCTCCTCAGTTAGATTATCTATATTTATATTTTGAGTTGCCGAATAGATTCAGTGTTCTACAAATCTTAGAGCTTCACTCGTTGCAATCTCAGTGCATTCATTACTACAGATACGGAGCTGAGTGCCATTGCTGCGCCTGCAACCCATGGTGCCAGGAAGCCCATTGCTGCAATCGGAATTCCCAAGGCATTGTAGGCAAGTGCCCAGAACAGGTTTTGTTTGATATTGCTCATTGTTTTTCGACTCATGAAGATCGCATCAGGAATGCTATTTAAGTCTCCACGCATCAGTGTAACATCTGCCGCTTCCATTGCAACATCAGTACCTGTGCCAATCGCAATACCGATATCTGCTGTCGCCAATGCAGGAGCATCATTGATACCATCCCCAACCATGGCGACAATCTTGCCTTCTGCCTGGAACTTCTTCACTTCTTCTGCTTTGCCTTCTGGAAGGACTTCTGCCCGTACAGTATCGATTCCTACTGTTTTGGCGATTGCCTGTGCTGTTCTTTCATTGTCACCTGTAATCATCACCACTTGAATACCCATTTGTTTCAAGCGGGCAACTGCTTCCTGTGAAGATTCCTTGATTGTATCAGCGACGGCAACCATTCCAGAGTAAACTCGGTCAATGGCTACCAGCATTGCTGTCTTCCCTTGCGTCTCCATCTCACTCATGTGATCAAAAGACTTCGTTGCATCGATTTCATAGCGGGCCATCAACTTGCGAGTTCCAATCAATACTTCCTTGCCGTCTACGATGGCACGAACACCAAATCCAGGAATGGCTTCGAATTCAGTAGTTTGCGGGAACGTGATGCTTTTTGCTGCGATACCAGCTACAATTGCTTCTGCTAACGGATGCTCTGAATTTTTCTCGGTAGCACCAACAAGCTGCATGAACAGTGTCTCATCACCCTGATCAACAATGACATCGGTTAACTCAGGTTTTCCTTTGGTAATTGTACCTGTTTTATCAAGCAAAATCGTGTTGATTTTGTGTGTCGCTTCGAGATGCTCTCCGCCTTTAAACAAGATGCCCAGCTCAGCTGCTCGACCAGAACCCGCCATAATGGAGGTTGGTGTTGCCAATCCTAAGGCACAAGGGCAGGCAATTACGAGTACAGCAATCAATTTTTCAAGAGCATTAGCGAAATCACCAGGGCTTACCCACAGATACCAGATAAAGAAAGTAACAACCGCAATTCCAACGACAATCGGAACAAAAATACCGGAGATCACGTCAGCTACACGCTGAATTTCTGCTTTGGAGCCTTGGGCTTCTTCCACTACTTTAATGATCTGGGCTAGCGCTGTTTCTTTGCCAACTTTGGTTGCCTTTATGTTTAATACACCATTTTTATTGATCGTAGAACCGATAACATTGTCACCTACAGCCTTATCCACCGGGATACTTTCCCCTGTCAGCATGGATTCATCTACGGCAGAACGCCCTTCGACTACTTGCCCGTCAACGGGAATTTTCTCACCGGGACGAACGATGACAATATCGCCTACCAATACCTCTTCAACAGGAATGGTGATCTCTTCACCTGCACGAATGACAATCGCAGTCTTGGCTTGAAGTCCCATCAGCTTTTTGATTGCTTCCGATGTTCTGCCTTTCGCCAAGGCTTCAAACAATTTACCCAAAATGATCAAGGTAATAAGCACGGCACTTGTTTCATAATACATCTCCACCATATGATGGCTGTTGCCGATACTTTGCACGGTCAAATAAACACTGTAGAAATAGGCTGCTGACGTACCGAGTGCAACGAGTACATCCATGTTGGCACTTTTGTTGCGAAGAGCTTTATACGCTCCTACGTAAAACTGTCCGCCAATAATGAACTGTACCGGAGTTGCCAAGGCAAGCTGGAACCAGGGATTCATAAAAATTTCAGGCAGCCAGATAAATGAGGTGAACTTGAAGTGTGAGACCATCGCCCACAAGAGCGGGAACGAGAGAATGGCAGATATCACGAATTTACGCTTCTGTCTGGTAATCTCAAGCTGTCTGTGATCGACTCCGCTTTCTTTTTCCTCTTCCTTCAAATGTGCCTGATAGCCGAGTTGTTCCACTTTGCGGGACATATCACTGATGTTCACCTCACCAGGTGAATACTCGACAGTTGCTGTTTCCAAGGCGAAGTTGACTGTTGCTTTCTTTACCCCAGGTAGTTTGTTCAGGCCTTTCTCGATGCGGTTTGCACAAGCGGCGCAGGTCATCCCTGAGATCGCAAGCTCCACCTTTTCGCTAACCGTACCGTATCCCAGTGCTTCCACTTTCTTCTCAATATCGGCTACCTGAATGAGAGAAGGGTCGAAGGTAACACTTGCTTTCTCCAAAGCGAAGTTCACATTCGCCTCGGAGACACCCTCCATCTTCTTTAATCCCTTTTCGATTCGGTTTGCGCAAGCTGCACATGTCATCCCAGTTATCTGTAAATTGGCATTCTGTGTACTCATCTTTTATCCACACCTCTTCTTTACTATACCTACGTACCGTATGCTTTAGACAAAAGAGAAAGGACTTCTCTTTTGGTTTTTCTCAATAATCCTTACTTGATCAGTTTGTTCATAGTAGTTAACAGTTCATCCAGAACTTCATTATCTCCAGCCTGAATGCGTTCAATTACGCAGCTTTTCATATGGCTCTCCAGCAGGAGCTTTCCTACAGAATTGAGAGCAGACTGGATTGCCGCAATCTGATTCAAGATATCATCACAGTAGACATCTTTCTCAATCATACCTTTGACTCCACGAATTTGCCCTTCAATTCGGTTCAAACGAGTCGTCAGGTTTCCTTTTAATTTATCGGAATGGTGGCTCTTACGCTCTCCTGTATGACAACTATCGTCATGACAAGTATCCTGGATTTTATCTGTTTGTTTTGGGGTTTCCATTTTGTTCAACCTCCTTACATCTCGATAATACCATACCCCCCGTGAGTATGCAACACCTGTTTTTAAAATTATTTACCAACGAGAAATCCTCTTCACTACCAAAGTATTACCAACTATTATAAGGGAGTATGTATCTAATACCGTTTCTATTTGAGAGGGGATCACCACGTTGAATATAGATAATCTGTACCGCAGTTACAAGCCACTTCTCTACTCTATCGGGTATCGCATGCTAGGTTCTGTTTCTGATGCTGAGGACACGGTGCAAGATGTTTTTCTCCATTTAAATCAGATCGATCTGGAAAAAGTGGAGAATATGAAAGCATACCTGACGAAAATGATGACAAACCGCTGTTTGAATCTCCTGAAATCCTCTCGCATGAAAAGAGAGCTGTACACAGGGCCATGGCTGCCGGAGCCAGAAGTGCAGTTCTCAGGCGGCAACCCGTTAGAGCAAATAGTGAAAGATGAGACAGTCTCTTACGCTTTCCTTTTGCTCTTGGAGCAGCTCACTCCGATTGAACGGGCCGTATTTATTTTAAAAGAAGCATTGGATTACGATTATGGGACAATAGCCGAAGTAGTTGAGAAAACCGAGAGCAACTGCCGTCAAATTTACAGCAGAGTAAAGAAAAAACTTCAGCATGAGTCACCGGTTACTCCCTCCCGAAGTGAATATGCTACACAGTTGGTGACAAACTTTATAAAAGCCACCAGAACAGGAAACTTCGATGCTTTCCTTCGTGTACTGACCGATAATGCCATTCTGTTATCAGATGGCGGCGGAAAAGTTCGTTCTGCTCTTCGACCGATCTATGGCAACAAGCGCATCATGGCATTCTGGCAAGGCATATCCAAAAAAGGCTCACTGTCTGGTGAACTGAAGCAGGTCATCATTAATGGAGCGCCGGGAATTCTGGTCATTCGTGACGGACGTCTGGCCATGACGATCTGTTTCGAATTCCATCCTAATTCTGATCAGGTGCATCGCATCTACGCAGTGACCAATCCTGACAAGCTGAAACATATTTCTTTTTAATTTTTTCTTCGGTTTTGTCACAAACTACTCTCCTTCCTTGTCTTAAGGGTGTAACCAAATGAAAAAGGTGGAGGAGATTTTGATGAAACAACGAGTAAATTACACAGCAGTGGCACCAGAAGCATTCAAGGCTTTATTGGGAGTCGAAGAATATGTGAGAAAAACAGGTCTGGATTACAAGATGATTGAATTGGTGAAGATTCGTGTTTCCCAGATCAACGGGTGCGCCTATTGCCTTGATATGCACACGATCGATACCAGAGCACATGGTGAAACCGAACAGAGAATCTACTGCTTGCCTGCATGGAGAGAATCCCCTTTCTATACTGATCAGGAACGTGCCGCCTTGGAGATGGCTGAAGCCGTTACGCTGATCTCAACCAATGGCGTTTCTGATGAACTATACCAGAAAGTTCGTGAGCAGTTTAGTGAGAAAGAGTTCATTGATTTACTTATGGCGATCATTGCCATCAATAGCTGGAACCGCCTTGCTATTTCATCCAATGCAATACCAGGAAACTACAAGCCAGCTTTGAAAAAGTAAATTGAACCAACCGATTTCAAATTAATGAAAAATAAGTCCCCCTATCGAATGGTCTAAAAAGGATTCAATCGAAATAAGTTAAAAAGTATGCTTTTATACCTAGGGTGTAACTTTTGTTTAGGCACTGTAAAAAAAGGCTATAAGAGTAAGGAGTAGAAACTATGGATAAGCAACACTGGATAGGGGGCGAGTACAAATATTTAAGCCACTAAAGAAGATTGAAGAATGCAGTAAGATGGTAAAAAAGACAACACAAATCGTAGGCAACCAAAAAATTAATTCTGTCATTATAGAGACAACGAAAATACTACCTAAGTCTAGGTAGTATTTTTTTCTCATTGTTTGATTTGGAAATATTTGTTAAACTAATAAAAATTTTCCGTTTCTCGAAAGGGGATTTTCAGGTGCTTGAGAAACTATTGCAGAATAAATACAAATCTATTCTTTCATTTCTTGGCATCCTATTCATTTTGTTCTTATGGTTAGCGTTCGAAACTCTTAAGGGTCTATTGCCAGATTTAATAGTTGATATACATAAATGGATGTATAAGCCGATTGAATGGCTATCAATAGTAGGATCACCAAAAGAAGGAAATAAATTAGCATCGTTAGTTTCCACATTGGGTTTGTTTATCTTTTACTCATCAATTCTTGCAGGGCTTGTTCTGATCGTCTTGTTTGTCGTTAACAAGATAAAAGGGAACAATATCGAGTTTCAAATGGATGTGAAATACTGCGAGAAGGAATTAGCCAATGCAATTAACAGTTTGGACGGCAGTGGTCAACGAACAGTAATAATAAATGCAAATGTAGTAGCATTTATGAAAGCTTTTGAGATGGAAGTAAAGTCTATCTTTGGCTTAAATCCTGACGAGCTCTGCTGTTATTGGATTGTTCCAACGCAAAATGAGAAGCAGTTTGAGTATATTTACCTAACAGAATTCAAAGATTTAGATACAGTAAATACTCTCTTACTGTCATCTATGCTTCAAGATGATAGTAGAATAGCCGATAAACATATTAAGGAACGATTTCCAAACTCAAACATTGAACAGTTTTCTATCGTAAAGAACTTTGGCAAATTCAGGCTAGGATTTGCAGTTGCTATATATAAAAATGATATATTTACTCCAGAAAATATGCAGGAGTTCGAACGGCTAACCACGTATATGTTATTATTAGGTTTTGTTACCAAGTTTGTATCAAAAATAAAAAATATGAAGAAAGCAAGCTAGGAGGGGGAAGAGATGAGATTAATTGATTTTTTCTCGAAAAGAGGTTACAGAAAGACGATTCACTCTAAGAACCTCTCTACCAAGAAAAGAATCCCCAATAGTAAATTTACTCCTGGTTTTGCCAGTCTTAAACACATTGTAGATGAAAGTACTCTTAGCGAGAGTCCTAAACATAAGGCTGTTGAAAAGTAGTAAATAACACTGCACTTGAGCAGTGTTATTTTGTTTGGTTCAAGTAAAAAACAAACATTACATTTCTCAAACTTTTTTTACCTTTATAGACTTTGTTACAGTAAATTCATTTGATTATTAATCGATAATTACTTACGATAGGTGAGTAGGTTATTAGTTGAAGTTTATATGATAGAAAAACAAGTCTAGGAGGTTTTTATGAGTAAAAGTTCTACTTTAAATAGGAAGCTAGTTATTTTCACAACCGTTATCGTCATGTTGATGCTGGGACTGTTCTTGATGACCAACTCGCAGAAGGCAGCTCAAACTGTTGCTGTCGACAATCAGAAAGAGTTTGAAAATCAACCGTTTTGGGGAAACGCTGACGCTCCGGTAACAATCGTTGAGCTTGGTGATTATAAATGTCCTTCGTGCAAATACTGGACTGAAAATATTTTCCCGCAACTGAAACAAGATTTCCTTGATTCAGGCAAAGCCAAACTGGTTTATGTCAATGTGCTGTTTCATGGAGAAGAATCCACATTAGCTTCTCTTGCAGCTGAATCCGTATTTGCTCAGGATCCAGAAGCATACAAAGTTTTTCACAAAGAGGTTTATGCCAAACAGCCTGAGCAAACAAACCATGATTCCAACTGGGTAACCAAAGAGGTTCTGCTCGATATTGCCAAAACCCATACCCCTTCTATTGATCTAAAAAAACTGGAACAGGATATTGATAACCAAACGGCAAAACCTCAGCTTGAGATTGACAATACCCTCGTGGAGAAGTTTAAAGTCGAAAAAACACCAACTGTTGTCGTCAATGGAACGATTCTTGAAGATCCATTCGATTACGATATGATTACCTCCCTCGTTAACAAAGCGTTAGAAGGGAAAAAGTAATACCAATGAGAACTATTAAAAATTACACTTTATACCTGGCCTGGATTGTCTCACTGGTTTCTACTTTTGGCAGTCTCTATTTTAGTGAAGTGATGGAGTATATTCCTTGCGAATTATGTTGGTATCAGCGGATTTTCATGTATCCGATTGCTATCCTGTTAGCAATTGCCGCTTTCTTTGATGACAAGAAAATCAAGAAATACGTCTTGACACTGTCTATTTTCGGTGGAATGATTTCTCTCTATCATTATGCGTTGCAAAAGATTCCTGCGCTTTCCACAGTAGTCAAGCCTTGTCAAAAGGGTGTTCCTTGCAACGTTGATTACATTGACTGGCTCGGTTTTATTACGATTCCGTTCCTGGCTCTTGTCGGATTTACGTTAATTACGGTACTCATGTTGATGACTAGAACAAAAGAGTAGTTGTTCACGAAAAACAAAGGAAAAGACTCGCACTGCAGCAATGGTGCGAGTCTTTATATTTTTATTTCCAAACTATTGATTTCCGTTAGGTTATAGGATTTCTTCTTGAAGAATAGCATATAGATATTCATCTACCCATTTCCAATTAGACCGATAATTTTGCAATAAATGCCCTTCTATGATGTTCAGGAGCAAAAGTAAAACCAATCTCTACGATATCTGACTCAGATTGTAAAGTATGAACAGCACAATCACCAATTAATTGTCCCGTATTCTTTAGTGCCACAGTATATTGGAACCAAGCTCCTGGTATATTTGGAGAAGATTCAATCTGCTCTTTTATAAAAGATACAGCTTGATCACGTTGGTAGTTCTCCTATGATTGAAACCTCGCTATGTCGGGATTAGAACGAAATAAATAAAATGACTCTACATCTTCCAGACAAAACTTTCTTAGAACAAGTCGATTCGTTTCCGAGAAAGTGAATCTTAAGATCGTCAGCCAACGCAAATCCTTCGTACATTTTGGCCAAATAGCACAATGAGCGTTTTTCCATGTCGTACTTGTTGTGCAGTTGGATTTCGATGTTGAATTGTTCATTTTTCGGGTGGTGACAGGCACTAAATCACAACGTTAGCGCAAGCTTTGACGCTCTTTCAACAAGTCTCGAATTTCAGCAAGCAATTTCTCTTCTTCTGATGGTACTGGTGGCTCAGGTTCGGACGATTTCACTTCTTCCTTACGCTTGAATTTGCTTAATCCTTTTACGAAAAGGAATATGGAGAGTGCAACGATGAAAAAGTCGACAACGGTTTGCAGAAAGGAACCATATTTAATAACCGCATTATCTAACTTGAAGTCCATTTCGGTGAGATTTAAGCCTCCCAGAAGCAGACCTAGAACCGGCATCAGGATATCATTGACCAATGAGCTAACAATCTTTCCAAAGGCGGCTCCGATGATAACCCCAATCGCCAGATCTAGCACGTTTCCTTTTAGTGCAAATGCCTTGAATTCTTTCCACATAAGCTAATGCCCCCCTTGAAGTAGTATTATTGGTTATACTTATTACACTTTAACACTATAAAAAAAGCTTTTTGTAGTGTTTCTCATTATTTTATCAATACCTTCACTAAACTTCCAAGCAACTATATTCCTAGTACTTAAAAAAGCGACTGGTTGTTGCAGAGCCGTTCTCTTTGCCGGTCTCGATGATGCTGTAAATGATAGCACTTGATTTCACTCCACGTGGGGTGTTGCTGAAGAGCCAGTTTTTTCTTCCGATGATAAACGGCTTCATCGCCCTTTCCCCTCGGTTATTACTGAGTTCAAGTCGGCCATCAAGCAGTAAGTTCATGAGTTTGTCCTTCTGATTCCGGCTGTAAGTCAGTGCTTTCCGTAGATCACCTTGTGGCAGGGCCGAACAGCTTCTGCCTCGACTTCGTTGAAGAATGAGAGCTGATTAAAAACAGTCTTTTCACTCAAATTCTCCATCTTCCCACATATGAATCCCCATACACAAACCTGGCCAATCTTTATAAATGCTTTCTGTCATTTTAGATCATCATCCTTTTATGTACTAAATAAGGAACTGTTGTTAAACTATTGATCTACGTTAACGTAATAAATTTAGTTTTACATATGTTCCAATTTGTGAATACATTTCATTACTTCATCTCTATGCTTTTTATCAATCAACCACTTAGGTAGCCTGCTTGCAACACTCAGATAATAATGTCCATTCCCTCTTAGTTCCGCTCCTATAAATTCCTTGAGATATTGAAGATGTTCTTTATTGTAAGCCCATAATGTATTACCACAGCAAGGGCTTTGTAAATATAGGGATAAGCCAAAATACCAATCTACTGGTCTTTTATTCGTATAAAGTTCATAATCAAATTTCCAGTCATTATGTGGTCCCCTTCGTGGATGCACTTCTTTTATTAGCCCGCAACTTTTGCAAACTAACCTTCGAGATGTTATTCCCCAAGTACGAACACCCTCGTATCCTATTGCATTATTAGGGATATAAACTTCTGCACAACCACTACAATTAGGGCAGCTTACCAAAAATAAGTTGGTAAATTCTATTAACATTTTCATCGGTTGAGAAAACCTTTTGTTCATAATTTCCTCCAAGATATATCATTAACACTTATAATAACTGAAAAGTCTTATTAAACTAAACTGCCCTTTAACGCAGCAAAGCCACCGATATTTAATCCGGCAGCTCCATCCCATACTCATCCATTTGTTATTAATAGGATTTTCATTAGACAACGATGTTACCTATGTATCGAATATATCCCTGTTATCTCTATATAGTCTGGATAAACAGAGAAAACGTTAATATTTATCATTCGTAAGCCTGCCATCACTTGAAATTGGAATGGCATCTCCTAAATAGGTAGGATCTGGCTTAAAAACATTCACAAAAAAGAAATCCTTGTATCTTGCGGCAATTTCACGCATTTTGAATTTTTCAATGTTTGTATACACGTGCTTGTCCGAAGCGACTCCGTATGCTTCAAGTCCCATCTGTCTTGCAATATAGATTGCTCTCGTCAAGTGATATTCCTGTGTCACGATAACGAGTTTTTTCACTTTAAAAATCTCTTTTGCTCTATAAATGCTTTCATAAGTGCTAAATCCCGCATGGTCCATAAAAATATCTTCGTCTTTCATATGATTCTCGAGCATGTAATTTTTCATCGCGTTTACTTCATCATATTTCACTTGCCCATGATCACCGCTGACTAAAATTTTAGGCGTTTTGCTTTGATCATGGACTTCTAAAGCTACCTTTAAACGATCGTTAAGGATATCGGATACTCTTCCGTTTGGAAAAACATAAGCACCCAAGACCAAAATCGCATCAGATTCTGGAGCATCTTTTGTGGTGACAATGTATTTGGAGCCTTGGCTTTTCACATAGCTGTCGATGCTAAAAACAGATAAACAAATTACAGCGAATAAAATAGATAAAATTTTTATTGTTTTTATTATTTTTCTCATTGAAATAATACCTCATCAGTAAAAATTGATATTCTTATGCTAACATTTTGAGGCAAAACCGCCTCCCAGTCAATTCCAATAAAAAAACCAGTTCCCTATTTTAAAGGAGTACTGGTTTTTTAGTTACGCTCGTACTACCCTCCGGCCGAAAGAGAATGGCAGCGAAAAATCCAAAGACAATCGCAGCAGAAATCCCCGTATTCGTCACTTCAAAAATTCCTGTAATAATACCGATGAGTCCATCTTGTTCACCTTCAGCCGGCGAGGGGATGGTCTGACTAAATAGTCAACGCAAATTCTTCGTGAAATAACGGCACTACGGTAATTCGCTCATCCGGAATAGGTGTCGTTGTGACACCAATATCAATTGTGCCGCTAGTTGAGAACCTTTCCGTCAATCCAAAAATTTATTTTTCAGTTTTGAACATTTAAAAAATCCCTTACGCCTAAAGACAGAGCACTCCAACTCTGTCTTTTGCAAAGGGATTTTTGTTTTGCTATTTCAATTTCAGATAGTTTTGCAAGGCGACAACCCGCTCACGCTCATCCAGACCAGGGCACGTCGTACACTTGCTTCCTTCCGGCAGTAAACAACGCAAACAGCACTCTTTGCGGATACGCAGTTTCTCCCCTGCCTTAATTGGATGGTCAATTACCTGAAATTCAATGTTTAATTCTTGCACTTTCCCCAAAATTGCCGCTAGCTCAGCCTCGGTCATTCCTTGTTTCTCGCTCCATACATCGTATAAATGATGAACAGAGTAGGAAGCGTGAGCCCATAACACGTGACTCTTGATATACGTGATTTCAGCAAGCTTGGTGTAAAGGGGGCGCAGATTTTCCTCTACCACTGTATGAATCATTTTCAGCAACAACTGCTCTCTCGAGATATCTTTTGGCTCATCTGATGGCTCATCCTTCAACTCAATGGTTGGGCTCCACTTGTCGCTTGGAACGACCAGCGTCAGATTGGAAAGAGAGAGAGAAAGATTGCGTCTCAATTGCATGACACTGTAGAATCCAGCATTAAGCAAAAGATAACTGTAATACTTCGCAAAAAGTGATGCTGCAACTATGCTGTTGGGAGCCTGCAAACTCGAGCAGAGAACCCCCATCAGTTGGCGTAACTTTTCATCCCCCAACAGATCAGCACCGCTAAATTGAAGCGATTTTTCGCTTTGACTATCGTCCCGATGATCATAGCTACCAGCAAAAGCAATACGGTATTCCCGCTCGAGCTGTTCTATCTGTTCTATGCCTAGTGCCATACTATTTCCCACCTTCAACTCAGGCAAGGGCAGGCGCTACTTTGCGCCCTTTGCCATAAGGAATACACATTGGTGTACCAAACAGCGGATCAAAAGCGATCTTGCAATCCATTCCAAAGACAGCTTGAATCAGTTCTTCGCTAATAACCTTCTCCGGCGCACCTTGAGCAAAGATTCTTTTATTCTGGACAGCGACGATATGGTGAGCGTACCTGCATGCCAAATTGAGATCGTGCAGTACCATGACAATCGTGCGTTTTTCTTTTTCATTCAGCTCAAACAATAGGTCAAGAATCTCAACCTGATGGGTAAGATCCAGATACGTTGTCGGCTCATCTAAAAGAATCGTGTCAGTTCCTTGGGCAAGTGTCATGGCAATCCATGCTCTTTGTCGTTGCCCACCTGAGAGAGAATCTACTGGTCGCTCTGCTAATTCAATCATTTTGGTTGCTCGAAGTGCATCCATAACCGCTTTCTCATCTTCTTCTGACCATTGTTTAAACCAATTCTGGTACGGATACCTCCCCTGTTTTACCAATTGCAGTACCGTTAATCCTTCGGGTGCAATCGGTCCTTGTGGAAGGATAGCCAGTTTCTTGGCAATCTCTTTGGATGAGAGATGAGTCATTTCATAGCCATCTAATATGATCGTGCCACTGTCTGGCTTTAACAAACGAGCAAGTGACCGAAGCAATGTTGACTTGCCGCAGCCGTTACTACCGATGAATACAGTGATTTTTTCTTTGGGAATCATCAGATCAAGCTGATCGATAATAATGTCCTGACCGTACGAAAGTGTAAGTGTTTTTGTTTCTAACGCATGCATGTCGCAACTCCCCTTCTATGTGTGCTTGGGTCCCGAACTCAATGTAAGAATCTCATTTATTACGTATTCCGACTCCTGTAAAGCAGATAGATGAAGTACGGAGCGCCGATGACTGAGGTGAATACCCCAGCAGGAATATCCAGCGGTAGAAAAGCTGTTCTTGCCACCAAATCAGCCACTAAAACGATCAGCCCACCTACGAGAGCAGACACAGGCAGTAATGCGCCATAAGAAGAGCCAACCAGTTGTCTTGCAATATGCGGCCCCATTAAACCGACGAAACCAATTCCTCCGGCAAATGCAACGGCTCCCCCTGCAAGAGCGGTACCGACGAGAAGAAGTGTGAAACGCTGCCATTGAACAGCACTGCCTACTCCTTTGGCAATATCATCACCCAGCTCCTGAATATTCAGGTTCCTGGCGATGATAAACGTAAACGGAATGATAAAGGCCACCCACGGTAAAAGCGTCCATACATTATCCCATGTTGAACCATTGATGCTGCCAGTAATCCAGATTTTCGATTGTGTCGCAAGGATCAGCGGACCGAAAATCATCATGACTTCCATAATGGCTCTTGTAACAACGTCAAGTCCAACCCCGACCAATACAAGTCGAATGGGTGTTACTCCGTTTTTCCACGAAAGGATATAAATCAGAAATGCAATAAGTGCCGCTCCGATAAATGCAGCTAGCGGAAGCCAGTGAATGCTGACCTTCAATGAGTTGTCATTCGGATCGAGCAAAAAAGCTAGGAAGGTAACGACTGCTACACCCGCCCCACCCGTGATTCCAATAATGTCAGGTGATGCCAATGGATTGCGAAAAACCCCTTGCAAAATAGCTCCAGCTACACCCAATGAGGCACCGACCAAAAAACCAATGAGTATCCGGGGCAAGCGAAACGTGTTGACCACCAACGTATTCAGTTCTGACCCGCTGCCTATCAACACCTGAACTACTTCGATCGGAGACATTTTCACGTCGCCCATCCCCGTACTCAAGATCATTGTTGCTATGACAGCAAGTGTTAACAGGACCAGTACGACGATTGCCTTGCGATCCATTAAGAAAGAGAAGGACAACCGATTATTTCGAATAGGAAAGTATTTGTTCATTTTCGGTTAAACCCCTTACGTGCAATGTAGATGAAAAATGGAGTACCAATCAGCGCTGTCATTACACCAACGGGGACTTCTTTTGGCATGATAATGTATCTGGCACCAATATCGGCTAACAGAAGCATGATTGCTCCACAAATCGCACTGAATGGAATCACCCACCTGTGGTCCACCCCTACCATCGATCGTACAAGATGAGGAACAACAATTCCGATGAATCCGATAGGTCCAGCAATTGCAACAGAACCACCTGCAAGAATGACCACGATAAGCCAGGTCATTGCTTTGATCAGCACCACTCGCTGACCCAGACCTTTGGCTACATCATCACCCATCAGGAGTATATTGATTTTCTGGGACAGAATCATGGATCCAACCCAGGCAATGCCGAGATAGGGAAGTACAGGATAGAGCATCTTGAGCTCCCTTCCTTCAACTGAACCGGCCAACCAGAACAGTACCTCTTCCAACCCTGTCTCATTGATTGACAACATTCCCTTGGTCAAGGATGAGAACAGCGCCGCAATGGATGCTCCAGCTAACGTTAATTTCATGGGGGTTAATCCGTTTCTGCCGAACGAACCAAGTATGTAAATCGCCAACGCCGCAACGAAAGCACCCAAAAATGCAACCCATTTAAATAATTCCAGAGACGACATTGATAAAAAAGTAACGGCAAAAACAATAAAAAAGCTCGCTCCCGCATTCAATCCGAAAATATCAGGAGATGCTAGCGGGTTTCTCGTGAGCGCCTGCATCAATGCTCCACTGACAGCAAGGCTTGCACCCACAACAATTGCGATGGCTGCCCTGGGTACCCGAGCCGTTTGAATAATGAGATGTTCATGTGAGCCGTTAAACTTGGTATATGAATCAACTACCATTTCCCAGGTGATATTCGTCAAGCCGAACATCACACTCGCCCAGCCCAATATGAATACGAGTGCCATTCCAAGTAACATGGCAGTCCATTTTGCAAAATTACTAGACAATAGATAGTTCATGTTAACTCCCCGATGATTTTCTTATTTAGACTCTTCTTTCTGATACTACTGCATATAAGTCAAGTCTAATTGAAAATTAGTCTCAATGCAATGACTTTGATAATTAATATCAATAAAGTGTTGACTTATCCCACTGGCTGATATTACTATATACCTTGTGAATGAAAATCATTATCAACAAGGAGAGAACTTTCAATGTCTAAAACATCTTCCCGATTATTAATTTTCCTCTTATCCCTTGCATTACTGCTTGCGGGATGCGGTGGACAACAAAATACACAACCAGCTCAACCTGAGCAACCAAAAGCTGATGCTAGTGCTCCTGCTGGTGATGTTCGAGTAATTGAGCACGCAATGGGCAAAACAGAAGTCAAAGGAACTCCTGAGCGTGTCGTTATCCTTACAAATGAAGGTACTGAAGCATTGCTTGCTCTTGGTGTGAAACCGGTTGGTGCAGTTAAATCCTTTACTGGAAACCCTTGGTATGACCATGTTAAAGCTGAATTGGATGGCGTAGAGATTGTTGGTTTGGAAAGTGAACTCAATCTTGAAGCAATTGCTAAGTTGAAACCAGATCTTATTATTGGTAACAAAATGCGTCAAGAAAAACAATATACACAGTTGTCTGCTATCGCCCCAACGGTATTCTCTGAAACATTGCGTGGCGACTGGAAAGAAAACTTCAAATTGTATTCAAAAGCTGTGAACAAAGAAGACAAAGGCAAAGAAGTCTTGTCTGCATTTGATGCACGTATCGATACTTTCAAAGAAACCTTCAAAGACAAATTGGGTCTCAAAGTTTCCGTTGTTCGCTTTATGCCTGGTAAAACTCGTATCTACTTCAAAGACACTTTCACTGGCGTAATCTTTAACCAAATTGGGCTTGCTCGTCCTGACTCACAAAACAAAGAAGAATTTGCTGATGAGTTGACCAAAGAGCGCATCAAAGAGATGGATGGCGACATCATGTTCTACTTCACTTACGAAAAAGGTGACGGTAAAGGAAATCAAACAGAACAAGAATGGGTAAACGATCCACTCTTCCAAAGTCTTGAAGTAGTAAAAAACAAAAAAGCATTCAAGGTTGATGACGTGATCTGGAACACTGCTGGTGGTGTAAAAGCAGCAAACCTCATGCTTGATGAATTGACTAAGTACTATACTGATTTGAAATAATTGAATATTACAGATGAAGCCCTCTACCGATTTTGCTGGTAAAGGGCTTCTTTTTTATTTACTGAGCCAATTCATCCGATCTTCCTCTGCTCTCGTGCAATTCGTAAACAAATGATCAGTCTCATACCAAATCATTTCTTTGGATGTATTTGCCGATTCTACGTACTCATTAGCCTGATGAGGTGAAATGAAATCATCTTGGCGAGCAAATTGAAACAGCAAGGAGTCCGGTGCCGCTTTGTCAATGAAATGAATGGCATCCATCGGCTCTATTTCCGAAATGAATTGATCAAATTTCTCTTTTGGTAACACCTGACGAACGAGCGCTGCCAACGGGTGCTCGCTTGAACGATGCCACTCGGAACTTCGAGAGAGTCCTGCCATTAGCACATAAGACTGGATTCTAGTTTCCACTCCTGCAAGTACCCCACCCCAGGTAGCTCCATAACTATGCCCAACATATGATATCCGTTGGGAGTCCACTGTTGGGAAACTGCATAGCAGATCTATCCCTCTGCGCAAATCAACAATCGTCTGTCTAAATTTCGTGACATCCGTGACTATTTCAACGATTTGCACCACACTTGGCTCCATGTTCGATTGATTAGCAGCATCCACTCGCAAAAACGGAGCATCAATTAATAAGGAGACAAAACCTTTCTCAGCCATCTTCTCCGCTTCTCCTAAAAAAGTGGATCGATTCCCTTGCCCAGGGTGCAAGTACAAAATCGCTGGAGAAGGTCGGTCTGTATGTGGGACAACCAAGTACGCTGGCACTCTTCCACCAAGCGGGCTAGCATAGGAGATGTCACGAATGGTATAGCCACTTTTCTCCATACTTCTATGTTCCTCAACCTCAAGTGAAAAGGAGTTATCATAATCATAACTGCTCAAATATAGCCCCCCTCTTGTCTAAATATCAATCAACACTCCAACCAACTTTTCCGGATCGGAAAAAAATGGTGAATGGTCTGAATCAATTGTTACAACTTCCTGGCAGTGTGTCCTCTCTTGCAATTCTCTTTGGAACTCGATCGATATGGCTCGATCTATTGAAGTGGAAATATACTTGCGTGGAATACTGCCATAGCGCTCTTCTGAAAGTTGAACCGGCGTGATGAACGGTGCCAATGGTTGACGGCAAAGCTTCTCTTGAGCAAAGGCCACATCCTCATCGGAGCACTCACCATAGAAATTGTCCTTGATCCGGCTCACATCCAGCTGTAAATACGTCTGGTCTTCACTGATGCCAACAGGCAACGGCAGTGCAAACTTATCGCCTTGATTTAACTGGAACAGCGATTCTCCGTTATGTGGGAGCATAGCAGCAAGATAGACAAGTGACTTCACTTTCTCTGGACGATTTTCCGCAGCCTGTGAAATGACCATACCTCCCATGCTGTGACCTACAAGGACTACCTGCTCTGACTCCTTGTCGATCGCTTCACACACACGGTCTACGTACGCCTGCAAGGTAACAGTCGCTGGTAGAGTTGTGTCTTCTCCATGTCCCGGCAAATCCAGCGTAACGACTCGATGTCCTTTTACTTGCAGCAAAGGAACAACTTTATCCCACATCCACGCTCCATGAAAAGCCCCATGAATCAATACATATGTACTCATACCTGCTCACTCCGTTTTCATTTTTTTACTCACGAATTTGCAATCCGAACCACAGTTCGTTCCAGAATGCATGGATCATTTCTTCTTTTATTTCCGGAATTACTCGCATCCAGGTGAGCAGACCTTCTCTCATGGACCGAAAAGCGACCACCATTTTTATCGGCAAATCCCTCCGAATGATTCCCTGCTCCATAGCTTCAGCAAAAATCCCTTCCATTTTCGACTGAAAATGCTGGTCACGGGCGATGATGTCAGCACGAAATTTGTCCCGCAGCTCTGGTGGTGTAAAGAGAATCATCTGACTCCAAAATGACTGAATTTCTTTATTTCTGTAGTAATAGAGGATATACCCCTCGAAAATGTAGCGCATTCTTTCTTCTGGTTTCATTTCTTTGGACTCGTCAAACAGCCTCTCGTTCAATTTTTCATAATCAAAAGCAAGGTCTTCGTAAACGGCATAAAACAATTCAGTTTTACCCAGGTAATGTGAGTAAATCGTTGCTTTATTGAGTCCCACCGCAACAGCAATATCGTTCATTGATGTACCGTAATACCCTTTTTGTGCAAACAGGGACAGCGCTGCTTTTTTGATTTTCTCTTTTGATGACAGTGTCATTTTTATATACCACCTTAACAACCAAACGTTCGGTAGGGATAGTGTAATATAGTAAATACTGGATCGTCAATAAAAAAACCTCCACCAAACTGCGGTGAAGGTCATCATGTTTTCTTGCTCTTTTAAGCCTCAATTTGCTGCTGGCTTGATTGTTGGTTAAATACTTGTGTATCAACAGTTTTGGTAATTCTCCCTGTCAGTAAACCCGCAACAATACTTCCGCTTACATTTAAGGCAGTGCGCCCCATATCAATCAAAGGCTCTACCGAGATGAGCAAAGCTACGATCGCGATAGGAAGATCCAGCGTTGAGAGCACCAAAAGCGCTGCAAAGGTGGCTCCCCCTCCGACACCAGCTACCCCAAACGAACTTAATGCAACGACTAAGATGACTGACAGCAGGAAGGACGCTGAGAACGGGTCTACCCCAGCAGCAGGGGCAACGATAATGGCTAACATGGCTGGGTAAACACCTGCGCATCCATTTTGCCCAATCGAAAGCCCAAATGTCCCTGCGAAATTGGCGATACCCTCTGGCACCCCGAGGTCCTTTGTCTGCGTTTTGATAGTGAGTGGCAGTGTTCCCGCACTTGTACGGGAAGTGAAAGCAAAGCTCAAGGTAGGAAGTACTTTTTTGATATACGTAACTGGATTGAACCCGGCAACAGCCAAGAGAATCAGATGAATAGCAAACACAACGAGAAGTGCAACATACGATGCAACAACAAACGTGCCCAACTTGAGAATCGATGTATAATTACTCGTGGCAGTAACCTTCGTCATCAGAGCCAGGATGCCGTATGGTGTCAGACGTAAAATCAGCGTCACAACCCGCATGATGATGGAGTGGAATGCATCCACAATTTTAGCGAACAAATCGGCGTGCTCCGGATTTTTTCTACGTACTCCGAGGTATGCAGCGCCCAGGAAAGCCGCAAAAATTACTACACCGATGGTTGAAGTGGAGCGTTCACCAGTGAGATCCAAAAACGGATTGGCTGGGAACAATTCGAGAATTTTCCCTGGTACGGTTAAATTACTGATATCTTCCAGACGTTGCTCCACCTGTGTTGCTCTTGCTGCCTCTTCCTTTCCTTGCTCGAACTGGAACCCATCCAGGTTAAAGGCAAGAGTAGCAGCAATTCCTACGGCAGCCGCAATGGCTGTTGTTCCTACAAGGATACTAATGATAATCGAACTGATTTTTCCAATATTATTGGTTAACTTCACTTTGGTAAAAGCAGAAAGAATAGAGATAAAGACAAGCGGTATAACAATCATCTGGAGAAGCTTCACATAACCTTTTCCTACAATTCCGAACCAATCAATGCTGGTTTTCAGAACATCCGATTGTAGCCCGTAGATGGCCTGTAATACGCCACCAAAAACAACCCCGATTACCAAACCAATCAACACTCGTTTCGAAAACGAGACATGCTTTTTTTGCAACAGATAAAGGAAAAATACCAAGAAAAGAAAGATAGCAACAGTAACAGCAACGAGTAATGATGACATATGAATCCCTCCCTATCCTTGTTTTGATTACTTACTCGCTAATTGCTTACTTGCAGTTTTAATCCACACTATTCATATGAATAAAGTATGAATTATCCCCGTGAAAATTCCCTCCTTCTTTAGCCCGGCCACCATTCGAAAAGGAAAACCCCCTTTCAAATCAGCCTTTTAACGATTTGAACAGGGGCTTCCATGGGTATGGTCAGCAGTTTTTCAGCTAATTAAGGCTCAGTATATTCCCAACAATTCATACTTGTCAAGTCGGATTAACATTTTGAGTTTGAGTTTACGTTTTCAACCTGCTTACATTTCTTGGTGCCAGATGTGACAAACTAGTCATGTACGAACCGATCACATATAGGGAGGATTGCCATCATGTCCAAACACAACAATACCGAAAAACGTCCAACCACAGCTTCTGCAGGATCTCGTGCCACACCGCCAAAAACAGGTGAAAACACTTCACACAATGTGCGCAAGGATTAGCATAAATGCAATTGCGTCTTGATCTGAAAATAATTTCTCGAAGTGATCTCTGGGACGATGACAGCAACTTCTTCCATCCCAGCTCTCTCCCACACAAATGAAAACCCTAGACGATTCAACTCATGAGAAACAATGGACAATTTGCGAACAGGAACCAGGTAGCAACAACAGTAGTTATCCAAAAGAATCCACTCCTTCTAGGACTATTGTAGCACCTGTTTTTGGACGAAAAGGAAGAATAGTTTGTGCCACTTTTTTCGACAGAATTGCAAAAACCGTAAAGTGGATATTGACTTATCAAAAGTTAGTTTCTATTTTTTGGTGAGACATTTTTCACATGCCAAAAAGCTCGGATCAGCATGCATCCGAGCTTTCGCTTACTCCGTTTGTTCTTTCACCGTTGCCAGAATCATGCCCTGGATTACCTCATCGCCTTCTTCTACTTCAATCGAACATGCCATGCCTGTTACCGGAGATAAAATGTCATAGTGCCCTTCTGATGCCGATATGGTAAAAATCGCTTCCCCTACGCTAGTTTTCTCTCCCAATCCAACACGAACTTGCTTGATCCTGCCCGCAAATGGAGTCACCACATCAAACTTTAAACCCAACTTCTTCACCTCGACTTTTCTTTTCCTGAATCTCTTGGTATTTCCTGCTGATAGTTGACTGGCTGACACCAAGTACTTTTGCCGCCATTGATGTGGTTTTGTATTCGTCCATCGCCATTCTGATCATTTGTTCTTCAACCAGCCTCGTCGCTTCTTTCAATGGCATCAGTTTGTTGACCCGGTGCATGATTTTTTTGCTTCCTTTTTTCAGCAGTGGCGTAATATGGTAGGCTTCAATCAAGTCGTCATCGGCTGTTACGCACAGTCGCTCAATAATGTTTTGCAGCTCCCGTACATTGCCCGGCCATGAATACGACTCCAGCACATCCAGGGCATCCTGGGATAGCTGCACGTTTCGCTGGTATTTCTCGTTGAACTTCTTGAGAAAGTGAAGACTCAAAAGTGGAATATCTTCTGGTCTCTCCCGCAAAGATGGGATTTGCAGCGGAATCACGTTTAGCCGATAATACAAATCTTCACGGAAATTTCCCTCTTCGACCATTTTTTCGAGGTTTTTGTTGGTAGCAGCAATGATTTGCACATCGACTTCCACTACCTTCGTCCCACCAATCGGGATAATCTCCCTTTCCTGCAAAACACGCAGCAGTTTGACCTGTAAGTTCAATGGCAACTCACCGATTTCATCGAGGAACAGAATCCCCTTGTTGGCTAACCGGAAATATCCCAGCTTTCCATTCGAGTTTGCTCCGGTAAATGCACCCTTTTCATAGCCAAAGAGTTCACTCTCCAACAGCGTTTCCGGGATCGCCCCACAGTTCACTTTGACAAATGGCATATTGCTTCGTGGACTCATCTCATAAATCGTTCTTGCAAACACCTCTTTGCCGACACCCGACTCGCCTGTCAACAAGACCGTCGATGAGGTATTGGCAATCTTCTGGATAAACTTCATCACTTTTTCTATTTTTTCACTCGCATAAACGACTTGATGACTTTTTTGGTAGCGTGTCTGATCTCGCAGATGCTCCAATTCTTTCTTGTACTTTTCAGACATTTTTTTCGCTTGCAGCAGCTCTTCCTTTAACAGGACGGTTTCCGTAATATCCCGCATGGCAATGACGATCCGCTCCAACTTGCCGTTGTCGTCGTACACTGGATTGCCAACCATCAGTACGTTCTTCCCGGATCGGCTTTCCTGAGTGACCGACACTTTTTTCTTGCGCTCGATCACCATTTTAACGATCGTTGAGAAAAAGGAACCTTCATGCTCCAACTCCATCAAGTTAATCCCGATCAACTGTTCCTTCTCAATTTCCCAGAAGTCTTTGATCAAATTTCCGCTGTATCGAAGCAGGACGCCCTTGTGATCAACGACCAGTATTTCATCGTAAATCGAGGAAAGAATCGCTTGCAGATCCATGTTGAGATTCTTGACGTACTCCAGCTCCATCGCCAGTTTTTCAATATAAGGCAAGTCTTGCAGGACGATGATTACCCCTGTCACATTCCCATTTTTGTTGCGGATGGGGCCAAAATCAGCCAAAACACTAAATCGATCTGTGATAATAATGTGGTTCAAGGTAGTCTCTCCGTGCTCGACTACCTTTCGAAAGATGGTCTGATCAAGGATCTCACTGACCTGCTGCTGCCGTAATTGTTCTGGTGTACTGCGAATCATGCGAAGTGCTTCCGAGCTGAAATTCTCAATTCGCCCATGAACATCTGCGATGATAATGCCCATCGGAATGGAGTTCAAGAGAGAGCGAATCCAGTCGGTCGAGGAGCTTTGGCTGGTCAAGAGGGTATACAGGATATCCTCACGTTGCAGGTATCCCTCAATCTCCCCCTCAGCCGTGAGAATACAGACCACTTCTTCACCGAACACCCGAAAAAAATCGAGCATGTCTGCTTCTTTTTGCACAAACATCACGTTTGTATGAAAGGGTAATTGATCAACCTTTTGATTCATCCAATCAGGGTTTTGGAGAGATGGCATGATATCAGTGCTGCGAAGATAGGCCACAATCTTGTCCGCATTGTCTGATATGAAGATATAGGGCTCATTGTATTGCGACATAATGGTCCATACTTCACTCGCCCGGGATTCAAAAGTCAGGATGTACGCTTTTCTAACGAACGATCTGGAAACCATGGCGCCTCCTTAGCGGTAAGGAATTGACGAAAGATACACTCAAATTTATCAAACAAATTTGTACTACTTCATTTCAGCAATTACTGTGCCAACTAGAGCGAGAGAAGACTTTTCGATACGATGGCCTTTTGTTGGCACGTCATTGACGTATTATGCAAAAACGCATAAATTATTCAAATTTGCATAAGACACACGTGTATTGTTCAAAAAAGAGGCCAGCCAAGTTAGCCAGCCTCCTGGGTATCATATTGTTATGCAAAATTAGATACTGACATCTTGAAGTACTTCTTCAAATATATCCAACGCTTCCGCAAGCTGCTCATCCGTGATCACGAGCGGTGAAAGCATACGAATCACGTTGCCGTAAATCCCTGCGGTCAAGATGACCAATCCTCGTTGGTGACATGCCTGTGCAATACGACCCGTCAGCTCTTTGTCTGGTGCCTTGGAGTGTTGATCCTTGACGATTTCCAGAGCAACCATTGCACCGAGTCCACGCACTTCACCCAGGAAGGAATGTTTTTGCTGCAGTCTTTCCATGCGTGTGATAATTTCATTTCCAATTACATTGGACCTTTCAATCAGCCCGTCTTCCTCCATCATTTCAATTACTTTGAGTGCTGCCACGCATCCGAGTGGACTGCCGCCATATGTTCCGCCAATTTCACCCGGATTCGGAGCATCCATGATTTCCTTGCGACCCGTAACCGCACTGATTGGCAACCCCGCTGCGATCGATTTGGACATCGTCATCAGGTCAGGAACCACGTCGTAATGCTCCATAGCGAACATCTTGCCTGTACGTCCAAAGCCGGTTTGAATTTCGTCAGCAATGAAGAGAATTCCATATTTTTCACAGATCCGCTTGATTCCTTGGACAAACGTCTTGGACGGAACGATAAAGCCACCCTCGCCTTGCACTGGCTCCATAATAATCGCTGCAATTTCCTCTGCTGATGCCTCTACCAGGAAGAACGTCTCCAACTCTTCCAATAACTGCTGATCCAGTCTTTCCGCAGATAATTCCTCTGGCTTGCGATAGTAATAGGGATAAGGGATTTTGTATGTATCTGGGGCGAATGGGCCAAAGCCGTCCTTGTATGGCTTCACCTTACTTGTCAGTGACATGCCGAGCAGCGTTCTTCCGTGGAATCCACGCTCAAAGGAGATAATTCCTTTACGCCCGGTGTATTTGCGGGCAATTTTAACCGCATTCTCCACCGCTTCGGCTCCGCTGTTCAGGAAGAAGGTTTTTTTCGCATGATCCCCAGGAGTAATCTGGTTCAGCTTTTCAGCCAATTCAATATATGGCTCGTACATCATGACATGGTAGCATGGGTGGATGTACTGATCCAACTGTTCTTTTAACGCCTCAACCACTTTTGGCGGGCAATGCCCAGCATTCAGTGTACCGATTGCACCTGCAAAATCAATGAACGTATTGCCATCCACGTCAGTCAGAAGTGCACCTTCTCCTTTGACAGCAAATGTCTGCATGGTGTTAAAGGGGCCACGGGGGACATTCTCATTTTTCCTTGCCAACAGTGCCTGAGCTTTCGGTCCAGGAATACTTGTCGTAATATTTACAAATTTTCTGGCAGCACTCTTCATACGAAATTCTCCTTCCAAAATCCATTTTTGAATGAATAGAATAGCAAGTCACGTGCCAAAGAGAGTAACACACCAATTCCGAAAGCGCTTTCACTTCCGGTAGAATGTATCCTCCAGCAGGCTTCATAAAAAATAACCAACACCATTATTTTACATCAAGATTCATACTAATTCCGCAAAATTCTGAAAAAAATTGAGGCTATTACGAAAATGACGCAAAATAGTATTATTCTCTTCTGGCATAATCTGCTAGAATATGAATCGAGGTGATTGAGATGAAAGTACTATATACGTTGAAAAATGAAGTCCCTATCGCAAAAGTAAAAGAAATGCTGAAGCCTTTTGGCGGACGTTGTGCCAAAGTGGTTGAAGGCAAGTTGGAGTATCAAATCAAGGATGATCAGGAAAAAGCTGCTTATGCTCACTTGAGCGAACAAGGTATTGTTGAGTAGATTTTATAGTGTAAAGGCCACCGAGTCAGCCTCGATGGCTTTTTTGTTTATTATAATTCCTTTTCTGGTACTATTGGGATATTCCTTTTCGGCGCATATCCCCCCAGGTTCCCTGTTTCGAGAAGAACTGCCAAAAGCCCTCAAGCCGCCAGAACGTATTGAGCGGCCGATACCAGAAGGTCTCTGTCAACGCATAAAAACAGAGCAGTGTAATGTCCATGATCCGGGGATATTTCCGCAGGCTCCATTCCTCTAGCAATACAGCACCAATCGATAAAAAAGACCCGTTCAACAAGCTAAACAGCATTAGTGACAAGGCAAACGGCACGTACACTTCCCCTAAAAAATACCCCATCAGCAGGCTGAGATAGCCCAGAACTTCAATAATTGGGCCCAGCATTTCGATAAATACGAAGTATGGCAGTGAAACGACACCAACCCTTCCGTATTTGGGATTGAGAAACATGGATTTATGTGTCCACAGGCTCTCAATCAGCCCGCGATGCCATCTTGAGCGCTGTTTACGCAACGTTGCCAAATCTTCCGGTGCCTCAGTCCAGCAAACAGGGTCAGGTACATAAATGATGCTGCCTTTTTTCTTGTTGTCTTTCACATATTTGTGCAGCCTTACGACCAACTCCATATCCTCGCCCACTGTATTTCGGGAATATCCTCCGACCTGGATAACGGTCTCCTTGTGAAAGACACCAAAAGCACCCGAAATGATTAAAAGGAGGTTATGTCTGCTGAGTGCAATTCTCCCCATCAGAAAGGCACGCATATACTCTATGACTTGCATGATAGCAAGCTTGTTTTTCGGAAGCCCTACCTGAATGACCTCGCCTCGCTCGATCAGACAGCCGTTGGCAATTCGAATGGAACCACCCGATGCGATTACTCCGCCGTCTGAATCAATGATCGGCTTCATCACTTTGAGAAACGCATCCCGCTCCAACACAGAATCTCCATCCAGTGAGCAAAAAAACGGGTAAGTCGCCAGATTAATTCCTGCGTTCAGTGCGTCCGCTTTTCCCCCATTTTGTTTGTCCAGTAGAAACAGATTGGGGTAGATATCTGAAATATAAACACCGTTTATCTCTTCAGTTTCAATTCGCTTTCGAATCGCTTTGTTTATTTTTTTCATGCGAAACACGTCAATTACTTTTTCCAGTGTACGATCCTTTGATCCATCATTAATGATGATAATTTCAAAGGCAGGATAGTTGACCGAGAGCAGGGATCGGATACTCGGAATGATGCCCACTTCTTCGTTGTAGGCTGGAACCAGAATGGAGACCGGTGAAGTAAACTGCGACTCCAGCAATTCCTGATAGGGCATTTTTTCCTCGAGTCCGTACAGCTTCCTTAATTGGATTGTCGACAATAAAAAGAGCAGCAAGTAAAAAACAAAAGTGAAAAACACATAGCAAATGACCAGAAAACTAACGATTTCATAGATCGACCGCAAAAGTGAGATAACCAAATCCATTACATCGCCTCCAACCATTCCCTGGCCATATCCCGGGCATATCGATCCTCGTTACTATTCGCAATCATCTGCAAAAGGCCTGTTCCCCCGGGATAGTGAAGAATGGATTGGGCAGAAGCAGTTCGAACCCACCACGACGAGTCGCTCATCAGATTTTGCAAGCACGGCAAAAATCCACTCCATCTTACAATTCCCATTACTTTGGCTGCCATCATTCGCTCCTCCCAAGACTCAGATCCTGCCTTGGCTGCTATCGTCTGTTTATCTTCCATGTACCCTATTCTAGCAATCGCCTTCATCGCACGGATGCGCAGCTCTTTCTCTTCGGATTGGACGATACTCTCCAATATGGGAAGATAGAAGAGATCGGCCTTGATGCCAATGATGTCTATGACGGCATACCGCAAGTTTTTATGCAAAGAAGACAGCCTGTCCACATATTCAGAGAATCTCTCATCACCCAGTTTGATTAATAATTCACGATACAGATAATCTGGAAAGAAATCGGTCAATTGTTCTGTCAAATAGTGAAATAGATCTGGATCATCTAAAACTGCGAGTATTCGATAAATCTGGAATCGCTCGGCTTGATCCAGTTTGCCCGCATCCAGCTTCACCTTCAGCTCCGGCAGCAAATTCTCCATGCGAAATTCCTCTATTGCATACAAGGTATTGAGACGAACAGAGAAACGATAGGATCGCAATGATTGAGAAAACAGTTCGGTCAGTTTTTGTAGGGCAATTTTCCTGACTCTTTGTTGAAAAGCGATATCTCCAAATAACTGGTTGTAGTTTTGCAGAAGCTCTTTTAGCACGTGCAAATCTAGTTTGGAGAGGTTATTAAGCGCTGATAAATCACTCTCTTCGCTCAAAAAACGTTCCAGCAATGGCTCTATCACTATTCGGCGTTCTTGAAATTTCTTCAGGTAGCGGATCTCTAGCGCTTTCTGGATAACCAGATATATATAAAAGCAAAGCAAGACAGCAAACATGCCCGCACACAGCCACATGATCCAGATTACTTCTTTCGTCATCGGTCCCACCTCTGGATGTAGCGCTTCACTCTCGCATCCAGTTCACTCAGTTTGAACGGCTTGGTCAAATAGTCATCTACTCCAAGCTCAAAGGCACGGACGATATCCTGTTCACTTTTTCTACCTGTCAGCATGAGAATCCGGTACTTGTTCCAATCGTATTCTTTTCGCAAGCGATAAACGACTTCATAACCATCAATCCGAGGCATGTTCCCATCAATGATCAGCAAAAAATGACCGTTCTGCTGGTGCCATGCATCTAGCAAAAAGCTTTCTCCCTCGCGAAATGTCTTGATCTCGATATCAGGCATAACGGCAAAATGTTCTCCCAACATCTTTCTCACAATCGGATCGTCATCAATAATGCCGAGAAACAGCTTTAGTTTGTATTCACTTGTATCAATTGTTTCTACATTTTCTACTGTCGCTTCTGTTGTTTCTACTATTTCTGCTATCTCCATTGTTGCAGCTACTTCTTCCGTCAGGATTGCAGAGGAATTGGAATAGACATCATGGAAGAGTTTGCGCATGATGGTAAACATATTATCTCGTGAACTGATTTCCACTGCTTTTAATGTGAATCGGCAATCTTTCATAAATATATGTTCGATCTGACTGCAAGCTTCCTGCACAGAGTCAGGTGAAATGATCAGATAATACTCATCCTCATTTTCGTGATAGACAATTCCCTCAGGAAAATGTTCCTCTATATACCCCATTAATCGGGTATGTATTTGTTGTTGTTGAGTCTCTCCATAGTCCGTAATCTTTATATAAACAACAGTGGCTGCTCGCCAAATAGGACGCGAGGTCATTTCCCTTGCATCAAGTTCTCGATTCATCAGATCCAGACATTGATTTTTCCATAAGGGATTTATCAAATACCGGTCATAGACTGCATCCCATTCACTAAAGCTGCCAATCCTGTTTGTCAGTAGGATCTTGGGTATACCAGCCTTTTGAACTGATTGAAACAATTGTGTCCAATCCTGATTCGGCTTTGGATAATTCTTTTCATCTACAATTACCAAATCCGGCCTTAAAAGGTTGGATGAGCACGAGCGAATAACCCGCTGCGGCGACTCCGTGACCAGGACTGTGCAACCTAGCTGACCCAGTCCTGCTATTACAAAGGAGGCAAGAGAATCATCCTTTGTAACAAGAATGGCAATCCGCTCTTTGCTCATAGTTTCCCCTCCAATTTCTCTCATCCTTTTCGTCATCGAATGCGATTATTTTCTCTCTTTATCATTTTTTCTTTGAGCTTACGAAACGAAGTATAGTGATGAATGCCGATTCCTTCTACACCACTAGCCTTTTGCTCCAGCTCGCTGACAGCTTGCTTCAAGGCCGAATAGGACTTAAATGAGATGTAATTTGCCTCTGAAGATGGTTTTGTTTCTAGGGCAAGATACAGTTTTTTACCAATCTGAGCAGCGTATTCTCGCTCTTTTTGGGTGATTCGCAAAACCCCGTTTGGTCCCTCAATATGATCCCGATACGACATGATGGTTACTGTATCCGCCTGCTGAATGATCCATTTTGCCAGCGACTGGTTTCCCAGGCGGATCTCATCATACCAAAAGGGGATATCCAACCCTAATTCAAGATTTCCGTTGAGAGCCTCTACCTTCCAATCCACAATTAATTGCTGAAATTCTTCTACCAACTCTTTTTGCTCATGATTCCAGTTTGGTAAGAGATACGGCTCTACATCCAAATGGATTCCTGCAAACTGCTCCGCTTGATCGGAGGTTTGTTGGTAGGTGTGTAACCATTCCATTATGGAATCGCTCTTTGCGCTCCCCTCAGATGTCACCCAATCAGGCTCTCCTTGCAGTGCGTAAACCAAAATGTGTTGGTCGGTTGCTTGATTAATAAATGTGCGGTACTCCTCCATAGGGACGCTGTGGTCTACCTGTAGATATAAAAGACCAATCCCTTCGTCTCTCAAAAAGGAGAGGACTGCACTTGATTCTCTTTGAATCAATGTTGCGTCCCACAGCCAGGTCGCCCGTTGAAGAGGTGTACTGCTTTTCCAGGCATCTGCTCGAATGCCCCAACTGACTAACAGAAGGACCACGAGAATAGTACACGTGAAGTTTTTCATGATTGGTATCCTCATGTCTTATTTTTGATTTAGTTCCTCATACACCTGACGAAGAATTTCATAACTTTGTTTCTTTCGTTCATGATAAATTGGTTCGTCCCATTTTTCCCATTGATAGAACAGCGGCTCTGGTATAGAAGAGGATAAGGCTTTCCCTGCCTGACCGAGAAACGGCTCAATCCGGATTCCAATGCTTTCAACCGGTTCAATTCCCCCTGCTAGATACGGGTACTTCCACACCTGCTTTGTGCTTGGATCGGTGCAGCCAAGTAGCATCCACGGAATCCGAATCTCTAGGATATTGTCCTTTGTATACCAATCGGCTAGCGTATTAAATTCGGGGTCTTTCGGGTTCGAGTTGCCAAATTTCATGATCCCTACTTCCATCTCTTCAAACGGTACTCTTTGCTTTGTCTCAGGTAAGTAAAGCCCTTTGTTCAAGGCCAGCTTCCAAGGAAGGAATATCCCTAGCTCCGCTTGCTTGTATTTAGGATCGGTCGGAATCATTTTTTTGTAAAACCATGTATGCTGATCGTAAGCACTGTTTACATAAATTCGTGAGTTTTTCTCTCCTGTTAATTGAAGCAAGAACTCAATTCCTGACGGGAAGTGAAGCCCCGGTGCCTTATCGGCAATGGTGCTTCCGCCTTGCAGGGTATCGAATCCCAACGTAAGCTCATCTTTGGAAAAATCCCATGTACCTTGCTTTTTGTTGAAGAGCAGATAGAGATAAGCTGCATCGTGAGAAATCGACATGTCGAAGCCTGGATAAGCACGTTCAGCTTTGCTCGCCCGTTTTTCCCAATCCGCGTCTTTGCCATCAACATGAATCAACTCTTCTGCATTTTTGCCAGGCTCTACGGCAATCACTCCGAAGTTTTCCTCGTTGGTTAACCGATTTCGCCACATGGCTTTGCGATCAGCAGGAAGCTCAAGATCCAGCGTGTTCCAAGTAAATTTGAACCACTCATCCTGCCAAGCAAAGAGAATAGCGCCTTCATACTGCTCATCGTAAATACTGCGCATCATATCAGCATTCATTTCGCCTTGCTCTTTTTCGGTATGCATTCCCTGATTTCGTCCCATGGGACCATAGTGAGCCATTCCACGAGAACTCGGCACGCCAAATTCCGCTACAATCAGAGGAATTCCTTTGTGATGTGCCCGCAAATCATGCAAATACCCAGCGTACGGGTTGATTTTGCCTGTTTTATCACGATAGACTTGATACTTTTGTTCATAGCGTAAAAAGTCTGGGTAATACGGATACACATGATAAGCGGCAAAATACCCGGCAGACCATTTACTAGTCGGTATTATATTCATCGGATCAACTGGCACCAAGTCTTCATTTTCCAATGGTTCATTCGGATGCTTGAGCGGATCGGTGGTTAACCAGTTAGTAAACGAAACCGGATGCTGCCAACCGTATTTCATCTCTTCCATGGCCAGCACGTCCAGCATGGATGCTAACCAGCCTTCAAATGGAGAGGCATTTGGTTTGGCCGTAAAATACGTTCCCTGATAAGCTGGCATCCCTTTATGAGCATCATTCGTCACCTTTACGGCGTAAGGATACCACTCTGTGCCGGTAATCCAACCTAGCAAATACGGCGAAACATCCGTGCGATATTCACCGCTGGCGTGACCCCGCACTTCAGCAATGGTAATATCTCCGTGGACGACTCTGACTGCATTTTGTATTTCCTGTTGAAATTTTTTGGTTATCGATTCTTTGTAAGCGTCATTTCCATTGCCGTTACCAATCATTTCTTCTTCCGGTGACCATATGCCCTGGAAAAAGAGCAGTGGTTTCGATTTGTCTCGGTTGTATTCAGCAAGAGCATCATAAAAAACCGGAGGCAAGATTGTATAAATACGAATGACGCTGATATTCATCTCCTGCATTTGCCTGAACCATCGCAAATAATCAGTTCGGGTCGGTGTAAGCTCTCCCGGATAGTGACCTGGTGTTGTCGCCCCCAGATTGATCCCGGCCCAGAAACCTGACTTCCATGTTTTCCCGTCATACAGGGCGATTTTCCCATTTTCTACTTTCGATACTTGCTTGATTCCGTTTGATTCATAAATCGGTACTGGTGCAGGTGATTGGGTGGTAAGGGAAGCATTCTCGATATCTGCGAGAATTTTTTTCATGAGCGGCAGATAGCCCCGCCAATAAAATGCGTCAGATTCCCCTTTGTGGTCTTTTACAAACCACTTTTTCAACACATCAATACCCCAGATTTCCCACCAGTCCGGTACTTTGACGTTATCTGCAAAGTCACCGGCAAAATAATAGGAAGTGTACATGGCATTCTTTTGCCGTACGATTGCTGGAAAATTCTCTGAAAGCCCAATCTCATCGAGCTTTTGCTTGCCAGATGAAGTAACATCCATGTGATAGTTGGCTAACACTTCCGACCCTTCCTGTGGCTCAATAAATTCAAACCAGTAGTAGTACGGAATGGCTGATTGTATCGAAAATTCATCTGAATACGGTGGTTCAAAAGAGAATGTGACGTTGTCCGCTCCAAAATCTGTTCCTTGCTCAAGGACAACAACCTGATCGCCTTCCGAGAGCAAAGCAATTCCTGGACCGGTGAAAGTCCATTTTTTCCCCGTCTGCTTCTCGTAGTTACTAACCAGCCAAACAGGAACCTCAACCCCGATAGTTAAATCCTGAAAATAACGCCCCATCCATTTTTTCCACTGAACGGACAAGATGTCTTCCATCTGCTTCCGTGCGGCTGATGAAGTAGGTGAAGCCATTGTATTGAATTCAGCGATTAGCGTATTGCCATTTTTGAGATGCTGTTTGATACGCATGATGTCCTGATCCTGCAATCCGCCATAAATCAGCTCAGAACGGGTTCCTTGACGGTTTTTCAGCAAAAAGTCATCGGTATAAACGCCATACGTATCTGCTACATAGATTAAATCTGGATTTTCTTCGTTCACAGGCAACTCTTTTGTTTGGTATGTGCCATCCGATTTCGGAAAAAATCCAAAGTAGTCCTGATCGTAGCGAAAGCTGGACCCAGTTTCCTTATTCAGTACTTTATAGTGATTCAAAGCCCACATTAATCCTTTGTGTTCCCGATAATCCTGATTCGGAACTGTTTTGTCCAAAATCCACACACGCAGCGACTCTGTTGGGCTAAACTGCCAGATGATAAACGGTAAAAGAATTATCAAAACGAAAATGAAAAGGGATCTTATCAATTTGAAGTTCATTTCTCTCATTCCAATCAGTTATTTCTCTACTCAGACCAATTCTTTTACCCTATCTATTGATATTATCATCTGCCTCTGAACAATCTCTTAACAAGGTCTATTCAGCTTCTAAAAAGAGATACACTCTCGTCGATATGAAAAAATGACATCAGCAACTGAAAGTGATGTCACTATCTATTTCCCCGATTCTCATAGTACTCAAACAGCTAGTTTTCATTTCCACTCCGAAAACAGCAGTTCAATGTTTTGCACAAACAAAGCTGCCAATTCCGGGTCAAACTGTTTCCCCTTGAGCGAGTCAATTTCAGCAAGTGCTTCTTGTCTGGTTTTTGCTTTTTTGTATATCTGATCATGTGTCATCACATCATACACATCAACAATGGAGAGCAACCGGGCCAAATACGGTATCTGTGTTTCCCGAAGACCAAACGGATAACCCTGCCCATCCCATCTTTCATGCATACCGAGAATGGCTTCTGCTACCTCGAATTCCCCAATGGCTTGTGCCAATCGGTATCCCAGCTCACTATGACCTTTGACGATCTCCCATTCTTCTGCTGTATAGCTACCTGGTTTTACAATCAATTGCGTAGGAACACGAACCATTCCGATATCATGGAGAGAAGCCAGAGTAGTTAATTGCTTCATCTCGTAAGCAGATTCCTTCATGCCTAGCATACTGGCAAACTTCCTGGCGATTGATGTGATTCTTGCAATGTGTTCACTATCGTCAATCCCTTTTGTCCGGATAATGGATTGAATCTCGGCGATTAACTTGTCGCGAACACTTCGCCCTTCTATCAATTTTACCTTGTACATCTGCTTTTCGGCTCTGGTAATAACATCCTGTATCGATCCATCGCCAACATTCATCGTGGCGGTCCCGAGTGACAAACTGATCTGAATTGGGTCCGGCTTCGTTTTTTGGCATGCTTTCACTAGACGGTTCATCATTTTCTGGCATTCGGCCTCGTCTGTACTAGGAAGAAAGATAAGAAACTCATCGCCGCCCCAGCGAGCGATAAAATCATCGGACCGAGTCACGTTCAAAAGCAGATCAGCTGTTTTTTTGAGAATGGCATCACCCGTTTGGTGCCCAAAAACATCATTGGTCAGCTTCAGTCCGTTCATATCAACCATGATGATACTTAATGGCAGGTTTTCCAGAGAAGTCAATTCTGGCAAAATACATTCAGCAAATGAACGGTTGTAGAGAGAAGTCAGCGAATCTCGAAAGCTCAGGTACTCCACCCTTGCTTGCGATTGTAGCTGCTCCGTCACATCTGTCATGACTACCATCATCATGCTGTGGTCGGGGTTTCCGTCTATCTCGGCAATTTCCTTAAAATGAATTTTCACATGGCGTTGATTCAATTCCACCATGGTGGGGAGTTGTTCAAAACATCTCTGTTTGATTTTGCGGTCATTGGTGGTAAAAATCGTCTGAAGCAATTCAGTCAAAAACGTAACTTCCCGCTGATCATTCCCCGCCAGCAGTTGGACAAAATTAGCTCCACCGATCTTTTTGCCAAAAAGCTCGACACATTTTGTACTGTATTGCTTGTGAACCAGCATGTCTGCATCGAACGTCAGAAAGCCTTGCTCGGAGTGATTCAGCAAATTCCTGATCTCTAACTCCCGCTGCTTCAGCATCTTTCCTTGCAGATCACTGATGTTGAATACTTTATTCGTCATTTTTAGCAGCTTCTCGTAGCCCTTCAACAAGTACTTATATTCTTCGAGCAATTGAGCAGAGCTGTGTTCTTTCCCCGCCAGCAGCTCCTTGCCATGTCGTAGCAACCGCTCTTCTTCCAGAAATACATGGTCAGCTTTTGTTTTTTCCTTTAACATGAAACTCCCCCCCTCTCTGCTAGATTTTGAATCCAATTACTGCTATGTCATCCCTTTGTGAATATTCTCCCATAAACTGATCCACTTCGTTTGCGATTAGTTGGCATTGCGAATCCAACGGAAACTGATTCATTTGTTCGATTAAACGAATCAATCTTTTCTTTCCAAATGAATAGCCTTTGGCACCGCCATTCTGATCAGTTAACCCATCTGTCGCCAAGTAAAATACATCTCCTTTGGAAATCGAGAGTTCCGTCACCTTGTACCTCGAGTGATCCGCCGTCTTACTATATCCAATGCTGGCTTTCGAACCAGCAATTACTTGTAATTGTCCATTCCGTACTGCATACAGTGGGATTTTTGCACCCGCATACTGGAGTGTATCCCCCTGTAAATAAACGAATGCGAGGTCCAGTCCATCATCCGCCAAGATGTTCATCTGATTTTGCTTATTTAACGTTGTCTTGATCATCTTGTTCAGCTTTTTCAACACTTCTCCAGGGTTTGAGGGCCTTTCTTGCTGCATGATCTGGTTCAGTCCTGAAATGACTAGCATGGTCATCAAGGCACCAGGGACCCCGTGGCCTGTACAATCACCCAGTCCGATCCATACACCTTCCTCGGATTCATGTGCCCAATAGAAGTCTCCGCCAACGGTATCCCTCGGCCGCCAAAATAAAAAATGCTCCGACACAAGCGTATCCAGCTTTTCTTTAGGCGGCAGTACCGATTCCTGTATTCGTTTTGCGTAGCTGATACTGTCCAAAATCCTTACGTTCTGCTCTTCCAGTTCCTTCGTTCTCTCTTCTACGATCCTCTCCAACTGTTCATTAATTTCCATCGTCCGTTTATAGGAGTTGGCGATTCTGCGAGACACATAGTAGAAAAAGCTGACGATGGAAACAAACGAGAGAAGTACAGAAAAAATCGTATTGTACTTAATCGAAGTCAGGATCGATGTCGTTTCACTTCTGTCAATCGCATAGACCAATCGAAGATCAGTCGATGAGAGCGGATAACTGATCGTGTCTACGATCTCTCCCTCAGGCGTATTGTATTCCAGAATATCTGTATCCAAGGTGCGGGTTACCTGGTCTGCGATCTGCTTTGGCAAATATTCACCAATCTTGTGACCACTGTTAGAGCTGTTGTCGGATAAAAAAATTGTTCCTTCCCGATCAATCAGCCAGATGCGGCTGCTTTCGCCGATTTTATACGATTTGAAGTCCTCATTGGTCTCCTTGAGGCTTAGTCCAACACCCGTGACCGCAATTGGTTTTTCCAGTTTTCCAACAAGTGCGTTGACAAAAACATACGTGTCATTCAACTTTTCGTTGTAGTCAAAAATAACGGAAATCTTCTTCTCCGAAGCCAGTGTCTCAAAAAACCAGGAGTCATCCGGATTGGTTTTCGACATGTGGTTCAGAAGAAGACTGTCGTGGGTCCAGTAGTTGTTTGTCACTGCACTGACGACAAAAGAATTGCTGTATTGATAGTCGTTTGCAATTTGTTTGATCTTCTTAAATACATCCTCTTTGAGCGTATCGTAAGGTTCTCCCTTTTCAATCCACTTGATGAGCACAGGATCATTTGCCAGTACAAGCGAGGTCTCTTTTGCTCTCTCAATCCGACCGTCTATCTTTGTGCCCATCGTTTGTGCCATGAGCAACAAGTCACGGCTTTTCAGTTTATTCAGCACTTCTGCTTCAGTAAAAAAGTAAACCAGACTTCCGATCAGAAGAATGGAAAATGTAATGGCAGCGCTTCCGAACAGTACCACTTTTTTCAAACCACGGTCTTGCAGGACAGGTTTGTTCCAATTAGAGGGTACGTCCTTCATGGGATTACTCTTCTCCCCTAACGATGATTTCAAATGGAAGGCTCAGGTCTTCTTTAAATTCCTCGGCACATTCCAGTTCATTTTCGTTTTCTTCATTGACGTACCAGTTAATCCTGATTTGCTTGCCTTCCTGGAACGCCTGGTCAAATCGATCAAGTAAAACCATGAGGCATTTGGTGCTGCTCGTGTTTATGTATGGGAACGCCAGTTGAATTTCAATAATCGTAGAATTATTTAACTCATCTAAAAATTCATTCACCCAATCGAAAACGGGTTGATAAAAGGCAAAAGCATTTTCTGGGTATGATTGCCCTTTGATTTGCAACGTATTCGTTAGTGTATCAAAATAGATACCCGGTGTACTCTTGGTTTCATGAATGATAAGATTACTCACTTTTCTCCCCCCTAAACAACCGCTTTTAACGTAAAGAATGATAGTTTATCGTCTATTTGGTTGACATGATACTCCAGCTTTTTACTAGACTTCCTCGCAATATCAATCAAACCAAGTCCTGCACTTTTTGTTCCAGGAGGCAACTCTTTTTTGAGCATCTCCTTATAGTGTTTTTTCAATTCACTCTGGTCAAGCAAAATAATCGCTTCCAGACGATTAACAAGAGGCTCTACATCTGAATTCAAAATAAGATTGCCACAGCAAATAAAGCTGCTGGAGTCTTCTTTTCCAATCGTGATAATACTGGAATTAGCAATTTTCTCATAGAAAGGTGATCCTTCGAAGCGAAAACAATAGTTGTTAATATTTTGCGTTTGTTCGATAAAAATCGAAAATGTGTTAAAAACGTCTGTCTTTGGCTTCTCCATAGATTCCAGATATTTTTTTACCGCTTCCCCATACTCTTCAATCAAATCCTGGGATAACTTGCCGGAAAAGCTGATAAGTACGCCGTTGTCTTGTAATACACTTTGAATTTCTAGCAGTTGCTTACTTAACACTGAAATCACTCCCCCTGATTCAAATTATTTTTTTATAATAATAATTATTGTAATTTTTAGTTGGTAAAGTAATAATATGTAGTAGTATAGTCCTAAACGATGTATTGAACACAGTATTTTAGAACTAACGAAACAACTATATCATTCTTTATTGATTTATTTTCTAAAGATTTTCTAAAATTTCTTTACCATTCATCTTCAGGAGGAGCGACATGTCTTCTGGCAAGATATTATTTTTTGCAGAAAAAATAAAATATCATTATGAGCTAGAAGGCATTCTCAAAACCAATGGCTATCACGTATACAGCTCTGAAGATGGAGATTCAGCATCAGAGGTTTTGACTGCTGTCAATCCAGATTTAGTATTGTTGGATGTATCTCTTTCCTATAAAGGAAGCCTGGAGATTTGTCGAGTCATTCGCAGCAAATCGGAGGTGCCTATTCTGTTTCTCGCAGATCAGCAGAGTATGAGCAATGTTGTCAGGGGATTAGAAATGGGAGGAGATCATTTTGTCATAAGACCTTATAAACCTGAGGTCCTCTTTGCCTTGATCAAGGCCATTTTCCGCCGTTTTCCGCCGAAGGGTGACCAGCTTTCACTTGATGATTTGAACATCAATTTCAGCACAAAAGAAGTCATCGTAGCAGGACGCCACATTTCGTTGCCGGCGAAAGAGAGAGAATTTCTGTTTTTATTTGCCAGGAATCCTAACAGAGTATTCACGTTAGAACAGCTCTATCATGAAATATGGGGCTCGAGCAGTTACGGAGATAATCGAACCGTTCTTGTACATATCAGTAATCTGCGAAAGAAACTGGGGGAGGACCCCTCCAATCCACGATATATACAAACAGTGAGAGGGCAAGGATACGTATTTCGTATATAAAAGAAAAACGTTGTCCTTTTCGAAGGTCTCCCTGACAGCTTGCAAAGGACAAGCATTTTTCTTATTACCAAAATGAAAAAACACAACTGCTTTAATTTGTTAAAGCAGTTGTGTTTTCGTATAAAAAAATAAAGCTCGCCTACTTTAGCAGGCGAGCTATTTGTTTGGAAACAATAGAAACAAAGTTTTCTCCCAAGACACGATCATATTGGAAAGCGCCTTTTAGACAGCATAGAATCGTAATAGCCACTTCATCCAATTCTTCGAACTGTCGAATTCTCCCCTCTTCACTAGCTTCTTTCAAGATCTTGGACAAGAAGCTTAGTTCCATTTGGCTCAATTCCTTCAATCTCTCTTGAAGGCTGGCAGGAAGAGATTCAAAATCCGTTTGCAAGGAAGCAATCGCACATATTTCATTCGCATGCAGCAAACCGGAGCGCTCCGAAACATAATGTTCATACTTCTCTTCTAAAGTTGGATGCAGGTGGATCGAAGCAAAGACGCTTCTGAGATTCTGCTGAATCTTTTCACAAACAGCAATACCCAGATCCTCCTTTTTTTCAAAGTGGTAGTGAATGCTTGCTTTGGTGACGCCTAATTGTTTGGCTAAGTCATCATAACTAAACGCAACATACCCTTTTTGTTGGATGAGTCTTAAGGCTAACTCGATGATTTGAGATTTACGATTATCCATGCCGCTATCTTAATTTACGTTTCCGATACGTGTCAAGACAAGCTTTCATCAGCGATTACTTCTCGTTTTTTCCACCATCACCAAAGTAAATCATAGTGATTGTGTTGTCTTGCTTGGTCACTTCACTAGTTGCTGGTTTGCTTTCTTCTGCTTTTGTTTCCTCTGCTTTCGCTTCTTCTTTGTTGTCTTCTGTTTTCGCATCTACAGTTGAAGCTGGAGCTGATTCAAGACTTTTTACAGTAAAGGTAGTTTTTCCTACGTAATCTTCACGAGCACCTTCTTTTTCCTTTGCAAATGCTCCACCTGCCATAGAAAGAGAGCTTACGAGAAGAGCACAGGCTACCGCTAATTGGATTTTTTTCATAATCTTTCACCTATCCTTTTGGAATTGTTTTTATATTTAGACTTACTTACTAGTAGGTAAGTTTACATTTGTAATATTACACCTGTTTCCATTTTGCTGTAAAGCATTTTAACAACTTATTATTTTTTACTATTTTTGGTTAGAAAAGCTTCAAAATTTCTCACGTTATCATTGTTATATTGTAATTAATTGAACGTATGATACCAGTAAAATACAAATACACCTCCTGATCCAGATGCCACATCGCCTGTATGCAAGAAGGGTATTTCATACGGTTGTTGTCGATATAATTGCTTGCAACGACAGACCATTTGAGCTTTTTATATTCGGTTCCTTTTTCTGAGTAGTACCGATCATTGGTCTCAAATCGAATGAATTCTCCCTGCCCGTTAAAAGTAAAGATTCCGCTTACGTTATGGTCGTTGTGCTGAATCTCTGCTTTCGCTGTGTAATGATCGATGGATGTCCATGTCATGTAAGGTTGTAATGCATATGATGGAACGAGCAGGGTCTCTGCAAGCAGCGTTACTAGCGCTGATTCATCCATTTCCGTCCCCTTTGCATCGGCAACCTGGAACCATTTCAACAGTTTGATCCGCATATTGCCATGCCCATCCTGATACTTGTCCCTGCCTTCAAAAGGAACAATTCCCATCATTCTGCTGTTCATATAGGCGATCCGGGCAGGCTCGGGAACGGAGTTGAATTGTTTGCTTTTTACTTTCATCCATGGCTTGTTAGGCGCCAGCCTCAGATTAAATTCATCCCAGACAATCTCGGCGTTCTTCATTTTGACTTGCCCCAAATAGCCGCAATAACGAAAATAGGTGCGAACAGGCCGAGGCAGATGAGAGATGTCCTTCTCTGTGATCCTTTCATCCTGTTCCTCGTTTTTATATTTCAAAAGCTCCTTATGTACCTCTGACTTATAAAGTGCTTTCATCATTAACACCTCCTTACGACCAATGTACTCCAACCACTTCCGTTTTTTCTGGATTATTATGAATACTTTACGAATTTTCCGACACTTGGCATCAGATTTGCATTACATAAAGGTAACCATTTCAAAAAATAGATGGAGGGGAACCTGATGCCAATGGAATACCTGTACGACGAAACAGAACGCCCAATAACACGGTTTGTCTCTTTTGTAACTGACAGCCAGCGGTATGATTTTGCAGTAACATTCACCAGGAAGTTTCAGGGAAGCAGCTTAATTGTGTGTATCCAAACATTAAAAGCCGTCCTGCTTTCTGCCAGTGATGTAAGCATTTCTTCGCAGTGGCTGGAGCAGCTCAGCATTCATCCAAAAGATTATTCAATCGTGAAGCAGTTTTTCCAAAACACATTATATCCAGCCTATGGTGAACTGACACAAATCAGCAGTGAAGATGAATAAGAAGGGGGTAAACTGAGATGATCGTTTCTTTCGAAGTGACTTGCCCGTACCATGGGGTGGTGCAACAGATTCATTCCAGTGAAAAAGAATACGTATATGAAAGAAGTGCATTGTTCACGGTGAGAACGTTGAGTGGATCTGTCGTCGAAGTATTTTCTTCCTTTGGCGGCACACTTACCTCTTTGCTCGTGAGCAAGGGCCAACAGGTGTCTCCCAAAATGGTTGTAGCGAGCGTGTCTGAAGAGTTGTCGCAAATCAGTTTGGGAAGCGATTAGGATCGAAGATGACAAAACTGCCGATTAGCATGACGCTATTTCGGCAGTTTTTCATGTGCAGCCAGCCTTCAAATTTTTTGCATAACTGAAATAATTTTTTGCACTCATTTTACGTATATTTCAATTCTCTCCTTACCCTTTCCGATGTTGACCCGCTTCAGCGCAAGCTCTCCCACTTCACCTGTGCTCTTGAGATGCGTCCCTCCACAAGGAACCCGTCCAACCTCATTCACTTCCCAATACCTTCTGCCATTCTCCACATCACTGAAAGCACTGATTATCTCCTTGTTACCCGCAATGATTTCCTGCGCTTCGCTCTGTATGACGGGAAAGGCTCTGGAGATATTTTCTCCCCAAATAAAATCAATTCGTGCCTTATCCTCGGCAATATGTGCACCAATTTTTTCGATTGACTGCAAATGTTTGTACGCCATCTCCAGCACCAGTTCTGCAGCAAAGTGAAGACGCATTAATCGGTACCGTCTCTCCCAGTCGATGCTCATTTGCACTTGATCCCCTACTTGCAAGCTGTGCCCTTCTTCCATGGTATAAACAATCTCCTGTCCCTGTTTGCGAGCCTGTAGCACTCGTTTGCCGCCAATCGTGCCTGTGTCGCTTTCTTGCCCGCCAGACAGCGCATAAAAAATAGTTTGCTCCACCGTTATTTCATTCTCATTCACACTTGCAATCCGTGTATCCAATTGGGACAAATAAGGATTCTCCCAGAACAGTTTTTTGGTCATACGATCACTCCCTTTTTGAAATGTTGATAATGTCTTCGACGTTTGATTTAGGTTTCTGCATAATGCATGACAACTTGAATTACGACATCTTCTTCTGTTTGATTGATATATCGATGGGTAACGTTACCTGTGAATCGGATCGCATCCCCTGCTGACAAATGGTACTCTTCATCTCTCAGTTGCAGTGTGAATGTTCCAGAAACCACTGTAATGAACTCTTGAACCCCTTCATTATGAGGCTGGGATTGGTAGTTTCCTTTGGGACTCAACTCGATTGTAAACATTTCGCAACGAGTTTGCGGATCAAAACCAAACAGCAGGTAAACCCTGCATCTACCGTTATCCTCTGTGATGTGGGGGGTTTTGGGACGAGTGACAACCTGGACAGCAGTCTCATCCTGTTTAATTAATGTTGAAAAAGACAGGTTCAGCCCTGTAGCAATTTTCCATACCGTGGTAACGGTTGGTTGCGATTCCCCCCGTTCAATCTGATGCAGCATTCCTTTACTCACACCCGTCAACTCAGCAACCTTATCCAGGCTGAGACCACGTTTTTTCCGGATTTTCTCCAGATTGTGTCCGAGCGTAATGTGTATTGCTTCCACTCGTTGCCGCCCCCTTTTTTCACTTGTTCAAATTCGTTTGTTATATTATACAAATAATACAATATAAAATACAAATGTTGATTGGCGAGTTCAGTAAAAAAAAGATCACCGAGTTCAAACTCGATGACCTTCCTGCGAACTATTGCCTGAACTGGGAAGACTGACTCAAGACCCCATGACATTTTGCAGCGTAAGATAAGCAATATTGTAGTTATTCATGGCATTGTTATATTGATTTTCACTTTTGGTTACTTCTTCTTCTGCTTCTACTACGTCAAATGAAGTGGCCAGTCCGTTCTCATAGCGAATTCTGGTCGCATTGTAGTTTTGCAGAGCGAGGTCCCTTGATTTCTTGTACATTTCCATACTGTTTTGATAGGAAAGCAGATTTTGATAGGCTTGTGTCACTTCAACGATCAGGTTGCGTTTGGTCTGTTCCGTTTCTGCCTTGGCCTTGATGAGGTTGTTCTTGGCCACTTCGCCCTGATAGGTTGCAAGTGACAGGTACTTGTCATAGAGTTCGAGATTCAGTTGTGCCAATTTTTCTTCCTCTGCACTCTGCTCGATTTCATAGCGTTGTTTCAGTGCCGTCTCGATTGTCTGCTCTAGGCTGGAAAGCTGAATGTTCAGTTGTTGTGCTGTATCCTTTAGCTTCCACGTCTGGTCAAGCTCCGTTCCCAAATACAGATTTAGATTTTGCATGGCTGTGGTGACCGCATTATTCGCCGACTCCAACGCTGCCTTGGCATTGGCAACTCCAACCTCCGCCTGCATCACGTCAATTTTGGAAGCTGTACCTGCTTTCAATTTTTCGTTTGCCATCTTGAGTGTGGTTTCTGTGCGAGTTAGGCTTTGTATCTGTTGGTCTTTTTCCTTTTCTGCCTTGATGGCTGCATAGTACAGCTTTTGCACTTCCAGTCTGGTTTTTCTTTCTGCTGCTTTTAACTCCAATTGGTTAAACTTCTTGGTCATTTGCGTCTGGGCATCGTTATAGTATTTTTGCTTGGCAGCATCCAATGACTCAATCGAATCTGCCTTGATACTGTCAATCTGCTTGTTGACCAGTCTGGCATTGAGGTCGGCATTTTGCACGTCAATTCGCATCATATTCAGTTCGTGATTGGATGCAAGTGCGATTTCCACTGCTTCGGCTAGAGGTAAATCCTTTTCTTGCGTTTCGACTTGAGATTGGGTTTGAGTTTGTGCTTGGGTTTGAGACAGGACAGTCGTTTGTGTTTGTGCCGCAGACTGTACGGCCCATACGGGTGTGCTGCTTACCAGACAAATGGCAGCAAGAGTCAACCCAGTCCATTTTATTTTCTGATTCATGTTTCTTCTCTCCTCTATCGATGATCCAGATGACCTGACATCATACCTATTCGTAGCGTAATGCATCAATCGGCTTGAGCTGAGCAGCTTTGCGGGCGGGGTACACACCGAAAACAACCCCAACCAGCATGGAAGACATAAACGCATAGAGGATCGGAGACAAGCTGATCGTTGTCGTTAATCCTGCAATGTTGCTGATGAGATAGGCCGCTCCCACTCCAATGACAATCCCTGCAATTCCCCCCAGCAAACTGAGCGTAATCGATTCAATCAGGAACTGCCGCAAGATGTCCCAACGAGTAGCACCAATGGCTTTACGTATCCCGATTTCCCGCGTTCGTTCCGTTACCGAGACAAGCATGATGTTCATGATTCCAATTCCCCCTACAACAAGGGAGATGGCGGCTATCCCCGACAGGAGTGTGGTCATTACGCCTGTGATACTTTGTGCCGTACTGAGGATTTCTGATTGCGACCGAATCTGGAAATCATCTGTTTCTCTCGGCATGAGATTATGCTGAGCTCGTAACTTGTTCTGCACCTCGAACTGTGCTTCCGCCATCACCTCAGAAGAATCGGCTGAAATATAGATGCTGCCTACTTTTTTGCTCCCAGTCAGCCGGTTCATCGCCGTTGTAATGGGTACAATGACTTTATCGTCGTTATTGGTCATGCCAGAACTGCCTTTGCTCGTTAACACGCCAATGATCTGGAAGGGAATTCGGTTAATTTGAACGGTTTGTCCAATGGGATTGGCATTTTCAGAACCAAACAAATTGGTGATTACCTCGGTTCCCACTACCACGACATTGGACTGTCCATCCACTTCAAAATGATTAAAGAATCTCCCCTGTTGCACCTCTACATTCCGAACCTCGGGATAGGATTCGGTCGTGCCCTCGAGGGAAGTAGAGTAGTTTTTATTGCGCCAGACCAATTGTGCACGAGCATTCACACTGGGGGCAACCGCTGAGACCGCATCAATACCTTCCAACGCCTTGGCATCCTCCAACGTCAGCGTATTCAACGAGCCCGATCCCAGACTGATTTGACCTTGCCTTGCCTGACCGGGTGAGACAATCAACAGATTGCTCCCCAGATTATTGATTTGTGAGGTTACATTCGACGAAGCACCCTCACCGATCGCAACCATGGCGATAACAGCAGAGACACCGATAATGATGCCAAGCATCGTCAGGAAGGATCGCAGTTTGTTTGTTCGGATACTTCGCAGGGATACATACAGACTCTCCACAAAATTCATGTCATCACTTCCTCGGGTTTCGCCCATCTTCTATCTGTCACGTTTTCATCTGAAACGATTTGTCCGTCTCGAAAACGAACAATCCGTTTGGCATGTTCAGCAATATCAGGTTCGTGGGTAACCAGAATAATCGTTTTGCCCATTTCGTTTAACTGTTGAAAGATGCTCATAATTTCCACACTGGTTTTCGTGTCCAGTGCACCTGTCGGCTCATCGGCTAGCAAGATGACCGGATCATTGACCAAAGCCCGAGCAATCGAAACACGTTGTTGTTGTCCGCCGGAAAGCTCATTTGGCTTGTTAAACAACCGATTGCCAAGCCCTACGTCCACCAGAGATTGGATTGCTCTTTCCCTGCGCTCTTTGGCAGGTACTCCTGCATATAAAAGTGGCAGCTCCACATTATCGACAGCACTTGTTCGGGGGAGCAGATTAAAATTTTGAAAAACAAAGCCGATTTTTCGATTGCGTATCGCAGCCAGTTCATCATCATGTGCCTTTGAAACAGGGTGTCCATCGAGATAAAACTCTCCCGATGTCGGTTGATCCAGGCAGCCAATCACATTCATCATGGTCGACTTACCAGAGCCCGAGGGACCCATGATGGCTACGAAATCCCCTTCCTCAATAGTGAGATTGACTCCCCGCAGAGCCTGAATCTCCTGTTCCCCAATGACGTACACTTTTTTTAATCCTTCGATTTCAATGACTGTTCTCATCTTAGCGATTTCCCCTTGTCGAGCCACCTTGACCTCCCATTCCTCCAGCACCTCCCATGCCTGGACCTCCCAATCCCGGAATTCCCATGCCGTTTGGCTGATTTCTGTTGGTTGAAGTCTGGGATGTATTATTCATCGTCAGTACGATTTTGTCTCCTTCATTCAGACCTGAAGTAATCTCTACCTTATCTGAACTGTAGTAGCCAACCGTGACTGGCACAAACCGATAAGGCATTCTGCCCTGCTCGCTGCCAGCCGGGTTATCCGAGGATTGGCTAGTGCTGACAAACACGCCATCTTTTCCATTTTGTGTTTTCAACGCAGCTACAGGTACATACAGGACATCCTTGTGGGTGCCCACTTCAATATTTACATTCATGCTCATCCCGGTTTTCAGCAGTCGATCTTTGTTGTCGACAGAAAGCAACACCTTGTAGCTAGTGACACCAGAGTCAGTCGTCGCTTCCGGATAAACCAGCGTTACTTTACCCTTGAATTCCTTGTCAGAAAAAGAGTTGGTGGTGAATGTTGAGGTCAGGCCCTCTTTCACTTTGCCAATATCGCTTTCGCTGATTTGTGCCAGAACCTCCAGATTTCCAGAATTGGAATTGTCCATCACGATAAACGGCTGTGAAGGAACTTCTCCTAGATTCCCGTTAATCTCAACGATCATCCCGTCGATGGGTGCTTTGACAATTAAATTGTTGAGAATATCTTTCTTCTCCTGAAGATCGGCGGCTGCTTGCTCTACTTCAGCCTGCGCCGTTTGTATAGTGGAAACATCCGTGCCTGATTTGGCTTCATTTAAATCAGATACTGCTGTTTCGTATGCAGCTTGTGCTTGCTCTATTTCACTTTGCAACTGTCCTTGTGTCTGGTTGTTTTCCAATACGGCTGCGTTGTACTCAAGCTGGGCTTGTTCTACACTGGTCTTGGCCTGATCCCATTCATTTTTTGAGATAATCCCTGCTTCAAACAGATTTTTTTGTGTATTGTACGTGTTCTGTGCGTTTTGCAGACTGGTTTTTGCTTTTTCCAAAGAAGTTAGTGCTTTTTGTGTGCTGTAGCCTTTTTGTGCTGCATCCCATGCCGCTTTGGTCTGCGTCACTTTCGCCTGCAATGTTTTCAGTTCTGCCGTCGTTTTCGCTTTTTGCGCTTCTGTCAGCTTCGCCTTGGCAGAGAGAAGACGGGCTTCAGCCGCAATGACCTGGATGCGAGCGGCTGCATCGTCCAGCGTTGCCAGCACCTGTCCTGCTTTTACTTCGTCTCCTACCTTGACATGAATCGCCGTAATCGTGGTTGCCTCGTCTGCATTCGGTGATAATGAAATCCGTTTGGATGCTTGAACCGTACCAGATGAAGCGATTGACTCGGTTACATCCCCTCGCTTGACCGACTCCATTCGCATCACGGTAGATGTTTGTTGTGGTGCCATCCACTGTTGATAGGCAAATACGCCTGCACCCGAAACCAATAATACGGACAGCCCGATCACGATGATTTTCTTTTTGCCTTTTTGTTTTAAGCCATGGAATGGATTTGATTTAACCAGTTCAGCCATCTCGTACTTCCTCCCAACCAAATAGAAACACAGTGTCTCGCCCCTATTTGGCATTGTTTTCTTTCCATCCAAAATAAATGAGAACGGTGAAAAAACAGTGAAATTTATGAAGTGCCGTCACAAAAGAATGGAAAAAAGCCACACGAGGGGGGCGTGTGGCTGCTTCAAACGAGTGATTCAAGAATTAATTATTGGTTTTGTTACGTGCTTGCAAATCAGCTAACATTTGCGTCAAAATCTCTTTTACTTTTGCTTCGTCATTATTGGTTACGGCTTCGTCCAATTGAGCAAAGTGACCATTGTGTCCATCTTTGTGTCCACAAAAGCCAGGGCCAAAGTCCAAGCCTAATTCCTTCAACTTCGCCTGTGCTTCTTCTTTTGTCAGTGTGCCCGCTTTTACTTGCTCTCGGATTTCATCTACTTTTGCTTTTGTTGCTTCGTCCAACTCTTTACCACCGAAGCCTTTGTGACCAAAGCCACGATCACCAAAGTCCAGACCTAACTCCTTCAATTTCGCCTGTGCTTCTTCTTTTGTCAGTGTGCCTGCTTTTACTTGCTCACGGATCTCATCCATTTTGGCTCTGTTTGCTTCCTGTTCGTCGAAGATCGCCTGGAACTGATCAGCCAGCTCCGGGGTATATTTTTTTATGATTTCCATAAGCTTCTCATGGTTGGCTTGTCTTTCTTCAGCAGTCATCTGCTTCACTTGACGTTTGTTTTCCTGTTGGACTTGTGCTGTAGCCGTATTCGAATTTTCAATCGTGTTTGCTGCATAGGAAGCCGAGGGTGCCAATACGGAAAGAACAACTGCACCTACCATTAATTTCGAAACCAATTTTTTCATATTCACTACACTCCTTGAAAGTTATTGTTGTTGATTTTGTACAGGTATTACTTTAGATAGGTTCGGTGAAATTAAAGTGAAAAAATCAACATTAATTTCAATTAAATTTAAATCCCTTCTCCATCTAGCTCAATTTCTTCTTCAGAAGCATCTCCATAAAAATCATGCAACTCTTCATCTTCTGACGTGTCAATAATCACGCCATTCACATCGGCATCTTCGAATTCATACCAGATATCCTCCGTGATGCTTTCAATCAGGTCTTCGATATCACTTGTATCCAAGTCATCGTATTCGGCTGCATACTCATCCAGATCGATCTCAATTTCTACATCAATATCGTCCTCGTCACCACTGATGGAAATATCCCACTCCAAATCCGCATAATCTCCGTAATTATCATTCAACTCATCTTCCAAATCATTGATGAGATCATCGATGTCCTCGTCATCCTCTTCATCCTCCAGATCATCCAGTTGTTGTTGCAAATCCTCGATTTTGGCGTCCTTTTCAGCAATTTCTGCTTGCAGGGAAGCAATGCGAGGGTCAACCCGATCCTGGACGTTGATGGTATACGTCGAACCGTTCCAGGTAATGTCCTTGTTGAATACACCAGCCATCATGCGGACGGGGATGTATGTAGTGCCATTGACGATAAACGGCTCAACCTCTGTCGTTACGGCTGTTCCATTGTACATTACCTTGACATCGTGATAATTCGCCTGAATTGTTTTGGTTAACATCGATGCGTTGGTGCTCGAAGGCAGAATTCCTATTCCCACTAACAGAAGTGTAGATAGGACGGGCATGAGCTTTTTTTTCATGATAGATATCTCTCCTTTTTTCTAGTTGATTTCTGGCTTAAGTTTTCCTTTTTCTGTGAAAAACGTCTCGACGTTTTTCATAAAAGTGGATGTGACCGCTTGCGGTCAAACGAAACGGTCATAACCGTTTTGTTTCTTACGTCGGATGCTTTGGGCACGAAGTGTTTTGATCGAGAGGGTAATTCCAGTTATCGTCAGGAAGATCATTGCAATAGCAGATAAGTCTACAAGCCATATCGCGTTCATACTGCCGATCCTTCCTTCATGAAGTTGACGAACAACCATCATCAGCCCACCCTGCTCGATGCGACCTTCTCCTTCAATGACTGCCTGCTCACCTACCCGATTGGTTGGTGGTTGAGCTTGTGTTGTCTCGTTGCCTGTTGGCTCTGTTTGTACCATTTCGGCACTGGCTGGTTGATCTGATATTGTCCGGGTTTCCATCACAGCTTGAGGATGTCTCATCCCTTCTCTTCGCTCCGCTCCGATTAACCATGGTTCTGCCAACAGCAATCCGGTAATTGATTCGATCAGAATGAGAACGGAGCAAATCAATCCAATCCACAAATGCAGTTGTCTGCTAATTTTCATCGTGCTACTCCTTTTTTTCATTTCGTGTGTTACTGTATAGGTCATACTGTAGATGAGGATGGTGAAAAAACGGTGAAATTCTTTTTTCACTTAAATTTCACCGTAGAAGGATACTATTTAATCAGAAGAAGTAAGGAGTGTTTCGATACAAGAGGGGTGTAATACAATTTGAATATTTTATTGGCTGAAGATGATATCAGGTTAGGCGAACTGATTGCCCACCTCCTAAAGAAAAAGGGAGGGTATCAGGTAGAGTGGTTACAAGAGGGGACAGACGTGTACGATTACGCTACTGCTTCCCATTATGATGTGCTGGTACTGGATTGGATGCTTCCGGGTGAAGAGGGTGTCCAAATCTGCAATCGTCTGCGAAAAGACGGATATTCAGGTGCGATCATCATGTTGACGGCAAAAGATGCTCTCGAAGATCGGATTATCGGCCTTGATGCGGGCGCAGATGATTATCTGGTAAAGCCTTTTGAGATTGATGAGCTCCTGGCAAGGATTCGTGCTCTGGCTCGCCGCAACTTTGCTCCTATCCAGGAACAGAAAGTGCAAATCAACAATATTGTGATTAACCTGACGAACCGGACTGTCTTTGATGGAGCAGAGGAAGTACAATTAACCCCGAGAGAATACCAATTGCTCGATCTTTTGATTCGTAATAAAGGACAAGTGTTATCGAGGGAAGTCATCTATGACCGAATCTGGGGTTATGAATCCGAGGTTTCTTTGAAGACGATCGATGCGACCGTAAAACTGCTTCGGAAAAAACTGAACTGGAACAGCGAAAATGACGTCATTCAAAGCATTCGCGGGGTGGGATATAAATTTGAAACTTGATTGGCTTCTACGGCTGCGTGAATGGAAAAAAGACATGTTTGTGCAGACGCAAAATCGTCTTGTTCTCCAATACTGCGCACTCATCATGATTTTTCTCGTACTGTTTATCTCTACGGTGTATTTTCTGGTCAATGCCGTCCTTTCATTTGACCAGGAACGCCAATTATCGATAAATACCGAACAGGCGGTGAACTCGATCCGAGATTCCTTGCAAGATGGGGTATTTGATCGTGAGGACCTGATTTATCTCCAGTCGACTCTGGAAAGCGCAAACCAATCGTTCTTTTATGTAGTAAACGCAAACGGACAATTACTCGTTGGCAATACGTTTATTCCGCGAATCCAAAAGAATATTCTACAGCAGCTCCAAGGCTGGGTTCCGAAGCGGCATGAAATTCGCAAAGTGGGCATGCGGCTCCCGCCTCCACCGCAAAGAACGGATCGCCGCCCTCCTCCCGGAGACAGAGAAGTTGAATTAATGGTTACAGGTCAGGCTATCTATCAGGGAGATCAACTGGTAGCCATTTACTATACAGGTAAAGAAGTATCTTTTTTGAATGAGCTGGTTTATCGAATTCTGACCATTCTTATTGTGTTAGGTTTTGTTTTTCTAGTGATTGCCGTTTTCCTGAGTTACTACATGTCCAAACGTGCAATGGTGCCGATTCGCAATTCCTTTCAACGGCAGCGGGAATTTGTTGCTGATGCTTCCCACGAGCTCAGGACTCCGCTTAGTGTGCTGCACTCGTCGTTGGATGTACTGGAAATAGAGGAAGAGGATCATCTTTCGGACTTTTCTCGGAAAACGTTGTTCAATATGAAGGATGAAGTAAAGCGAATGACCAATCTCGTCAGCGATTTATTGACGCTTGCTCGTTCCGATACTGGACATCCCGAACTCAAGATGGACTACTTTGACATCATTCCGTCGATTGAGCAACTGCTTCAGACGACACAGCCCCTTGCCCTATCAAAAGGGTTAACTATCCACCTACAGTCGCCAGCAAGCATCTTGCTTCACGGAGATCAGGAGAGAGTGAAGCAATTGCTCTACATCCTGCTGGATAATGCGATGAAATACACACCAAAAGGTGGCAAGATCAATGTTACACTCGATGCTGCTGAGGTTGGCAAACACCCCGCCCTGCGCATTATCGTACAAGACACCGGGGTTGGCATTCCTGCTGACGAGCAACAGCGTATTTTCGAACGGTTTTATCGAGTAGACAAGACTCGAACGAGACAACATGGCGGCACTGGCCTTGGACTCGCCATTGCCAAGTGGATTGTCGATGCCCATCATGGAACCATTTCTGTTGAAAGCCAACCGGATCAAGGCAGCACATTTACCGTGACGCTTCCTCTTTTGAATCCCAAAGGAAAATAAACAAGAGCAGTAAAAAGCCCACCAAAAAGAAATTTGGTGGGCAAAGCAACGGCCTACTCTTTTGCGGCGTTTATCCTCTCAATGATTCGTCTTTTGCGATACATCATTTTTCCTACTTCGGCCACGTCCTCGATACTTTTTCGGTTAAAGTAGGCGCCAAAAATCATACCTGCTATCGGTATAATCTGAAACAGCTTCTTCCAGCCAAAGTTATCCCGGAATGTAATTAACACTTCTCTCCAACCCTGAATTTGCGACATTGTCTGGTTCGGGGCATCCTCTTCTCCCATTCTGGCGAGGTCTTCAATGATCGCTTTTTTCCCGACAATATCCGAAGATGAGAACTGCAAACATTTCACAATAAAAATCCGTTCCTTTTTCTCATGTGGATGGTACCCGTAGACAATGGCCAGTTCTTGCAATACTTTGAGGGATATCCCCAATATCAAAGGAATGTCGATCAACAGGGTGAAAATACCACCGATTCCGGTTGTAGCTCCCTGGACGGTAGCCATTTTTTTATGTGACTCGATGATTGTCTCTGCCGTAGCATCCATTGTGCGGATGGGCAACTGCTCCATGTCACGAATTGTATCGACGTCATGCTCCCGAAAATGCTTCAACACATCCTGCTCATTTACAAGATAGCGCCCGCCGCTCTCGATAAACCCAGATAACTCGTCGATCGCCTGTCCAAGCTTCTCTTTGACAAACGTGGGAGTGATTCGATCCAGTAAAACAAATGGGTATCTCCCGATTTTTTCCCAAAACCATAAATCCTTCTGCTCATTCTCCCATATTTGAATCGCCTTCAGCTCATCTTGTAACCAATTGATCGTCTCCAATCGGACACCTCCCTGTTGTACACTTCTTTTTTACGTGCTTACCCTCGATCAGGTTTCATCCATCCATCCATGCCCACATGGCCCGCCAGACACAAGCTATCGCTGGCGGTCGACTAAACGCAACATCCGTGTTGCATCGTCGACACTTGCACGTCCTGAGCGTCGTCTGTTGGGATCCCAACGAAAAAGGGACGCATATCGCATCCCCCTTTTTTCAGGTAAGTCAGGCTTGGCTTCCTGTCCAGTCCTTCACACCATTATCTTCTATTATGCCTAAGGTGACATCACCGATATCAGGGTCAGCCAGCAGCTTTTCCTTGACTCGAAACTTGATATCATCTGCATCCGCCAAGGTCAGGCCAGGCTTCAACTCAATATAGCTTTCAACATGGTAAAACCGGCCTTCCTGTAAAACCCGCAGTCGATTGATATCCGTAACATACGAATCGGAAAAGATAATGCTCGCCACCTTATCTTCTACTTCCTTCGGTGCGGCTACGCCAATTAAACCTACCATGTTATCGTAGCCAACCTTGAAAGCGACGCCAATCATCAATAACCCAATCAATATCGTAGCGATTCCGTCAAACATTTGAAACGAGGTGAACTGAGCGATGATGACTGCCACCAATGCAAGCAAAGCTCCAGTGGTCGCAACCAAATCTTCATAGAAAACCAACCGTGTAGGCGGAGCTGCTCTCCCTACATTGCGAAACGCTACAGGAATAACCCCCATCCCGCTTGCTTCGGCCCTTGTCTCATGAACAATCTCTTTCATCGCCTTGATCAGCACAAATCCATCCACCGCAATGGCTAATGCCAAAACCCCAAAATTCAACCAAAAATTTGTAGCATGGGAGGGATGGCTGATCAGATGAATGCCCTCCCGAATCGTTTCGTATGCCATGATCGTGACAACAATAACAGCAACCATGCAAAAAATATTGATTACGCGTCCAAAGCCTGAAGGAAATCGAGGGGTCGGTTTTTTCTCTGCAAGAACACTTCCTGCAAAAACAAATCCCTGATTCACCGCATCAGCAACAGAGTGCATGGCGGAGGCAAACATGGCTCCACTCCCACTCATGGCTGCAGCTATTCCTTTGACAATGGCTAATCCTGTATTGCCGATTGCTGCAGTAGCCGACGATGTATTTCCTTTTTTGACAAGACTCCAGAACGTTTCCATAGTGTCCTCCACCTACTCAAAATCACCGAAATCGCCGAAATCTCCGCCGTCCGAATCGTCACCACCATCGGCTTCGAACAAATCATCCATTCCGAGTAACTCGCCTGCTTCTGACATCATCTCGCCAAGCAGCAGTCCTCCGAGTAGACCTGCTGCCATCCCGCCGATCATCCCGCCAACCCCGTGTCCTTTATAACCAGGGTACACATCACGGTATTGTGACAATGAAACAAACGGAATAGAGCCCGGGTTACTGATGCAGAATTCAATTTTCTCATACAGATATTTGGTTAGCTCGTCTTCGTGACCATCCTGCAAATACTCGCGTGGAATGGAGATTTCTGCTTTACGTTCAATTTCTTTTCGCAGGAATCCTTGCTGAATATCGAATTCTACCAGCAATCGCACCTCGTCCTGTGTCTCAAAGAAAATAATCTCCATCTCATTAAGCGAACGTCTAAATGATTCCGCAGGATAAAAGGCAAACTCCTGACCGTAGGGAGTTAACTTTCCTGAGTCTGATTTTTGGCGGAAACCGATGTGTTCAAGTACATGCATTACTTTTTCAACCGGAGCATGCGGCAATAGGCGGAAGTAATCAACGTCTGTCGGATCGAGTGCGAGTTCAACGTCCAGTTTGGTATGTAAAAAATACGTGATAGCTGACGTAGAGACAGCCAATTCTTTTGGAATGCTATATGTAAATGGAACCTCTTGTGTGTATGGCTCAGGTTGTACAGTGAATCCTTGCAGAACAGGGATCGTTTGGATCGGACGAGTAACTTCCTGCCCTTTCACATATGCCTTCATCATAACAACAACACTGAGTTCGGTGATTCGTTGCTCGACGGCTCCGCCCTTGATGTGAATCGCACCACTCATGGTTTCACCCAGTCGGAATGCATCACGGTCAAGTCGCAAATCTACCGTTGCTGCCCCTACTCCTAACTTGGCCATTAACTTTTTAAACATATACCTAGCCCTCCCACGTATTAACGTTCACTTATATCTTACCACTTTTTTCTAAGAATCCGATATGTTATGATGTGTATTTTCTTACGAGAGTATTAGAAAACTCGGCGATTGCCGAGCTTTAAGCGACAACAAACAAGGATGTCTCCACCCTTGTTTGTGCTGTCATTATGCAAACGTTTCTACATGCCCCATTGTTGACTGTTCCACCGTGCTGTTTTTGACTATCGGCTTCACAAAAATCCGGGTGATTCGATGGCTGTCCATTTCTGTGATTTCAAAGAGATAACCTTCGTGGATAATGGATTTGCCCACTGCAATATTTTCATTTAAGTGGCTGTAAACCCACCCTGCAACCGTATCTACATCTTCTGAAATCAGCTCAATTGGCAGTTCATCATGCAAATCCGAGAGTAAGGTTTTGCCTGATACTGAATATCCGTTTTCATAGACAATGATGTCTGGACGTTCATGGGTATCGAATTCATCCTGGATATCACCGACTATCTCTTCCAGAATATCCTCCATCGTCACCAATCCGGCGGTTCCACCGTACTCATCGATAACAATTGCAATCTGAGAACGATGCTTTTGCATCAATCGAAGCACATGACTGATTTCCATCGATTCCGGAACAGTCAGAATCGGACGGATCAAACTGTCTAACGTGGTTGTTTCTTTATTTAAAGCATTCAGATAAAAATCTGACGTGTGAATAAAGCCGATAATTTTATCTTTATCTTCATCCGCTACGGGAAAACGGCTGTATCGAAGGGAACGGATGATCTCTAAATTTTCATCAAACGAATTTTCTTTATAAAGACACACCATATCAATGCGCGGGATCATAATTTCACGAGCCAGACGCTCCGAGAAATCGAATACATTATCCACTAGTGCCAATTCTTCCTGATCGATCAGGCCGCTCTTGTGACTTTCACTAACGAGCAAACGAATTTCTTCTTCGGTATGAGCAGCTTCATGTTCGGATACCGGTTCGATTCCCATCATCTGCAACAATTTGTTGGCTGCACCGTTCAGCACCCAGATGGCTGGGTACATCAGCTTGTGAAAGAACATCAGCGGAGCTGCAACCCACAGTGAGGTGACCTCTGCCTTTTGAATCGCCAGAGACTTGGGCATCATCTCACCCACTACAATATGGAGAAACGTAATAATCGCAAATGCAATACCTAATGATACGGTTGATACCAAGTAGTCAGGTAATTGGAAGGAACCTAATAAAGGCTCTACAATCATATGGGCAATTGCTGGCTCACCCACCCAACCCAATCCTAATGAGGAAAGGGTAATACCAACCTGACATGCTGAAAGATAGGCATCTAATTTACGAGTTACTTTTTGTGCGTACGTCGCTCTTCCTACTCCCTCGTTAGCCAGTTGAGCCAGTCGGGTCTGACGAACTTTCACCAGGGAAAATTCAGCAGCCACGAAAAATCCATTCAGCAAAACAAGGAGAGCAACAAGCAGAAGATTCAGTACTATCGGAACCGTGTCCAAGTAAGTCATCCTTTCTAAGTCAAACATATATTCTTATTCTTATATGAGAAAGTATACATAATTGTTTCATTAATAACAAAGTCTCAATTCCATCAAAAAGAGCCTGTCGGGGTCATTTCCGTTCATTTTAGCTATCCCTTTTTCAATCTCTTTTATTTTTTATACGTAGATGTCGTTTTGAAGGTTTCAATATCAAGTTTAGTTAAGTTTTTGATTGCACTGCTTGAAACACAGGCGATTTTGAACATGAAGCAATGCCAAACGGAGGAGAAATCCTTCCACACTGGCTGATTGAAAGGTTATTAAATGCCAAAATCCCCTTTGCTTCCTGTGAGCAAAGGGGATTTCTCATTGTTTACTCGGGTTTGTTATTAGCCTTGGGATCGGGCACAAATGTCGATTGGAAATCAGTGTACTTTAATACCGTAACCATTCCCATCGATGCATGATGCAGATCATGGCAGTGGAACATCCAGTCACCTGTATTGTCCGCTTTGAAAGCCACTACATATTCCTCACCTGGCTTGAGGTTCAACGTATCTTTGAAGATCGGCGAGCCTTGAATCGGTACTCCATCTTTACTCAATACCTGGAAGAAGTGACCGTGCAAGTGCATTGGATGGTCGTCTTTCTCCGATGTGTTGACCATTTTCACCTTAACGAGATCACCCGTTTTTACTTTGATCGGATCGACATTCGGGAATGACTGATCATTAATGGTGAACTTCATGCCGTTGTCCTTTGTCCCCAGATTCATCGTATATTCCAGATTGTACTGCTGATCCAGTGTGAACGTTGTCTGATCTCCCTTCTTGCCATAGGACGCCAGATTAAAGACAGGAAGCTGCTTTGTGTCATCTGGCTGATCTGTTCCGGTTGCGGTCGCTCCTTCATACTGGATTTTTACTTTCATTCCTTTTGCTGCGGGATTATCAGAATGCTCTTCCAAATACCACTCGCCTGACTGATTGGCGATGAATTCAAGATCGTAGCGCTCACCCGGTGCGATGGACAGCAATTGATCCTTGATTGGCGTTGGATTGTTCAGCTTTTGACCATCGGTAGCCACGACTGTATATTCGTGTCCGTGCAAATGCAGCTTGTGCGACATATATCCCGCATTGACGAGTCGCAGTCTCACCCGTTCACCTTTTTTCACTACAAGCGGCTTAATCTTTTCCCCACTGTTTCCATTGATCGTGAACAGGTCATACATGCTCATATCGTGCCCGCCTGCAGGTGCTGCTGTGGTCGTCTGTTCATGCCCGCTTCCACTGTGACCTGATGCAGCTGTCTGCTCATGCCCGCTTCCGCTGTGACCTGCTGCTGTCTGCTCACCACTCTGACCTGTTGCTGAACCATGATCCATGCCGTTCATGCTGCCATTGTTCATCGTTGCCATGTGGTCTTCGTTACTCATCCATTCATCCAGTACCAGCGTATAATCCCGATCTGGCTTCGGTTCATCTGCTTCGACCACAAACGTCCCGTACAGTCCTCGATCCAATTGGTTCACGCTATCCTGATGAGAATGGTACCAATACGTTCCAGGTACACTTGCTGTGAATTCATAGGTATACGTGCCGCCTGGTTGAACGGCATTCATCGTCATGCCTGGTATCCCGTCCATTTGAAACGGTACAGGCAACCCGTGCCAATGAATTGCTACCGGTTCTGCCAGATCATTTTTTAACGTTACCTTGATTTTTTCGCCCAGTTTGACACGAAGCTGTGGGCCAGGAACAGAACCGTTAAAGGTCCATACCTCTTTCGTGACCTGATCGTTAACTTGCAGATTGGCTTTCTTTGCGGTCAGGGTAAATTCATTACCCGTCAACAACTCGGTAGGAGCTGACGATCCAGATGAAGAGGACTCAGTTGATGCCTGCGTGTTGTGACCAGTATGTGCGTTACTTGAAGTTGTATCGGTAGGAGAGCACGCCGCCAACAGACCGGCTGTTACTAACAGTATCGCTGCTGATTTCATTTTCACTGCAACCATTCCTTTCTGTATGTTCTTGATTGTTTTATAGTATACCCCTGTATAGTATACTTTGCAACTTGAAAATGTTTTATGATCCCTTCGTTTACTTCAAACTCCACTTCCCGTTAGTCAAAGCATAGATATTCCCTTTTTCTGTCAGGCCGATCAGTTCATCAGTTTGTTCTCTGACGGATAGATAATAGACCTGTTCTCCGCTTGGGTTATCAAAAGCTTTTTGCCATGACCCATCTTCTTGTTGAGTAAAGATCCCTTGAGCAGTTGAACTATAAGTGATTCCTTTCTGGTTATTAACAGCAAAGGTAAGAACTTCTTTACTCGTAAGGGATTGATCCTTGGCCCATAGTCCATCTCTACCAATCAGTACACCATCGTCCGTCAGGGCAAAAATTCTATCATTTTTCTCGTCATATGCAAGCGCATGGATACTTGCTTTCGGTGTATTCACCAGCTCCCACTTACCGCTTCGGTTAGCAAAGATCCCTGTATTGACTACATAGGCAAACAATTTTACTTCCCCGTTCACTTTTGCTCCTGTAAGAGAATGAATATCCGGATTAGCCGGCAAGCCTTCCTGATTGTCCTTCCACATCTTGCCACCATCTTCCGAACGCTTGCTAAAGCCATGCCCGGTAATATACATCATCTCCGGGTTTTCGGGATCAACAAAGATTCCCATGACATCTTGCCCTTTAAGCGATTCAACAGACTTCCATGACTTCTCAGCAGAAGCAAACATTCCACCGTGAGAGCCAATTAATAATTGTTCTCCTTTTGGTTGAGGGTAGATGGTGTGAATGTGCTCTGCTTGATCAATCATTTCTTTAAATGAAAGATTCGAACCTTGCCCGGCTGAGCAAGCAGTCAGTAGTGTTGCGGCAATGATTAGCGCAAGACAGGATTTTTTCATGTGTATTTGTCTCCTTTTTGGATCTTTACCAAAACAATAAAACATCAACTACACCGATAAGGATGAGCATGATTCCCAAGCCGGTCTGAACGGCTTTTCCCCATGTCTTTGCCTTTTTGATCATGCTTCCACTACTCTTGGCATCTCCTAGAAAAGCGAATAACACAAGTAAGGGAACAATCGTTCCGATGGAGAAAAACAGCGGGTCAACCACACCGATCGCATGGGTTTGCGCCATCGGAATCAACAATCCAAAAAACAGCCAGAACATGGTTGGACAAAAACCCAGTGAAAACAAAATGCCCAGCAGGAAAGCTTTCTTTGATCCTGACAGCTTTTCTGCGAGACGAGTTAATCTAGGATGCTGTAGTCCACTAGTTACAAACGAAGGGATGACTCCCAGCATGGCTATCCCGACAAGGATAAAGAACGGGGCGAGCAGTTTTTTGGACCAGGTAAACATCGGGATTAGCTCGTTCGCTATTTGTTTTCCCAAGAAGACGACAATGCCGCCCAGAACCGTGTAGACCAGTATTCTACCGAAAAGATAGGCAGCCAGTTCGCCGTTGTGTTTTCCCTTTGCCCACCGATGTGTGAAATACGTAAGTGAACCGATATTGGCTGAAATCTGGCATGGGGCCAGTGAAGCGGCCATCCCCAGCAGAATGGCACTGAGGATCGGCACTTCTGTAGCATAAAACAAATTCATCAAAGGTCCTGTAACCTCACCGCTTAAACGGCTTATCAATGCATAAAACTCAGACATTTTCTTCACCTGTCATCTTGGGCAACTTGATCGTAAAGCAAGTCCCTTTCCCAATTTCACTCACAACTGCAATTTCTCCCTGATGTCTTTCAATAATCCATTTGGCAATAGACAGTCCAAGCCCCGTTCCTTCCGAGGAATGTCCTCTAGCATTCTCGCTTCTATAAAATCGATCAAAAATATGTGGCAGATCGGATTCCAGAATACCAATTCCCATGTCGTTCACCATTACTACTATGTCGTCCTTTTCTACTGCTAGACGAACTGATACTTCGCCACCTGGCAAGCTGTAAGCAATCGCATTGGTCAATAAAATGAGCAGCAATTGTTTCAACTGATCACTGTTTCCCCAGGTAAAGACAGTATGCTGCTTGCTGATATGCATGTACAATCGCACATCTGTTTTCCAGACCCGCAATTCACTGGTTACCTCACGCACGATCGTCACAAGGTCTACCTTATATTTTGGAAAATCCTGCCCCGCATCTGCCCTGGCCAACGATAGCAAATCGCCTACCATCTTGGACATGCGAATCGCTTCATTGCGTGTATCCTGAATCATTTCACGCTGATCATCTGGCGGCAGTTCATTTATTTTTTGCAACAGGTCCATATTCCCTCGGATCGTCGTAAGGGGAGCACGCAGTTCATGAGACGCATCCGCAATAAAACGCTTCTGGACGTTGTACGCATGCTCCAGGCTATCCAGCATATCATTGAAGGTTTCTGCCAATTCACCGACTTCATCTGATGGCCCCTGATGGACAACTCTTTGTTCAAAGCATTGTGAAGCAGCAATCTCTTTGGCCGTATGGGTAAGAATGTCTACCCTGCTTAACGCTTTTTTGGCTAAAATCCATCCGCCGCACATCGCAAACAGCAAGCCTATCAAATTAATCCCGATAATAAACCAGCTAAACCGGTACAGGGAGGAATCGATCTCGTTTAATGACACCACCGATTGAATCGTTCCAACATATTCTCCTTTGCTGCTCAGTGGTCTCATAAGCATCCGATAATGACCGTATGTCGGATCTTGAATCGTATGGAGCGACTCTTTTTCCAGGTCGCTATGATCAAATTGAGCGAGCGAGCCCATGAAGGTTTCTTTGGGATGGATGACACTGCTCCCCGTCGCATTCAAAATATCTACGTAAACCCCATTCAGTTTAAATTCACGAAAAGACAAATTGATCTCAGACAGAGTTTTTCCCTCATCCAGTTCGCTTTCGATTTCCTCTTCCAAATGTTGTGTGACACTGGTCAACATATTGTCAATGCTGGACAAATGCGAATCACGGTGGGAAAAATAGATGATAGAGGTGATTGATACGAGGATAATCCCGAACACAAGGCAATACCAGATTGTGAGTCGCACCCGGATGGTCATCACTCGCTCACTCCTTCAACACATATCCTGCGCCTCGTACTGTCTGAATGAGGCGTTTTTCTCCGTTTGCCTCCAGCTTGTGGCGCAAATACCCGATGTAAACCTCCAAAACATTGGATTCACCCTGAAAGTCGTACCCCCAGACCTTTTCCATTAAAAGCTCTCTGGTCAGCACTTTTTGCGGATTGCTCATCAGGTATAACAGCAAATTGTATTCTGTGGTTGAAAGTTCAATTGCTCGATTGCCTCTCTTGATTTCCCTCGTATTGATATCGAGTGAGAGGTCGGCAAATTGAAGCTGCTCACCACCTTCATCTTTTATGATTCGTCGCAAGAGCGCCCGCACTCTGGCAACCAATTCTTCAAACGCAAAGGGCTTTACGAGATAATCGTCCGCTCCGATTTCCAGTCCTGCTACTTTATCAGCTACAGAATCTCGTCCTGTTACCATCAATATGGGGATTCTGCTTACTTTCCGAATCTTGCAGCATACTTCATGCCCATCCATTTGTGGCATGTTGACATCCAAAATCACCAAATCCGGCTCATTTTGTGCGATGTGGTAAAGACCCTCTTTGCCACTGGCTGCTACACTCACTTCGAATCCTTCAAAGCTCAAGCCCCGCCTCATCATGGCTGCGATCTTGGCATCATCGTCAATAATTAAAATTCTGGCATCCATTCTTTCCTCCTGAAGCCACAAGAAGTTATGCACTCATTGTATCAGCCAATTTTGAAGGAAATATGGAGCCAGAACCGGTTACATCCGATGAGTCATCGGCAAGATGAATAAATAGATATTGATGCCTGCGAACAGGATCATGGTCGTATAGTAAGGGAGCAATTTCATGCTGTTTACCCTGTTTCCAATTCGATAAACGGCATACATCGACCCGATTGTCCCGAGCGCAACAATGATGTATTGAAGAATCTGTACTGCCTCAGTCGAAGCGAATCCCAGCTCGCCAGTAAGAGTTATTCCAAGTAAGGAAACCGTATTAAACCATACCGCTTTTCCCTCGGTGAGAATGTGGAACAAATTGTGTGCAAGATGACCTGCCAGATCAAGCGGGATAATCGCATAGCCAAATTTCACAAAGTTTTCCGCAGCCGTTGCATGATTCCCCAGACTGGAAGTTATTTTTGCAGTCCCCCACAGCAGGGCAAACGGAATCATGATGGATAAAACGAAAGCAATCGTAAAGTTGATAGGGTAGTAGGTCGTGCCTGTGACGCTTTCAATTGTCTGTAAAATCTCCTGCCAGATTTCCAGCATCGTAATATTTTGCACAAACACAATCCCCATGATGACGGCAGCGAGGAAAGCATGCTCTGCTTTTGGATTTTTGATGCCCCACAGTTCACTGGTTGGCTTGCGCACGGTAATGCGAATCGAGTCGTGTGGACAGCTCTTTACACAGTTCGCACATAGGTTGCAATCTGCGCTGGTGTCCATCGTCCGGGCATATTGGAACATCGGGCAGCCTTCTGCCTTTTCATTTCCTTTGTAACAGGCTTGTGTTTTGCACGTCCGGCAAATGTCAGGTGTTCCCCGCAATTCCAGCATGCCTGCTCTAGAGTAGTTCCCTGCGAGTCCGCCCAAGAAGCAGAGAGTTTTGCAAAACGTTCTTCGTTCATAGAACACGGAAGTAGCAACAACCATGGTCAAGAGAACCAGCAACAGGTATCCTGAGCCACGTGGAGAACCCACGATTCCCCATATATGATCAGCCCACGTAATGAGGATAAAGAAAATATCGATCAGCCAGATGCCGTACTTCTTCAGGAACTTTGGAACAGGCTTCTCGCTTCCGATCACATGGCGCACGATGTCACTGATTTTACCAAATGGACAGACGGCACACCAAAAGCGGCCTAACACGAGAAACAGCACGGGAATGATCGGCCACCACAACACCCACGTCATCGATGACCCAAAGTTTTTACTTGGATTGACGGTACCGATTACGAGCTGATAGACCATCACGGAAAAAACAATGATTCCTGCCCATTGGAAAATTCCAGGGTACCAACGGCTTTTAATAAATGACCGAATGAGTGGAACGTTCAAAAGGTTATTCGGTTTCTTCGCAGTATTCGCCATCTCGTCATGCACCTGCCTTTCGAACAGTCCATTTATTCCAGATACCAATCAGGATAAAGAGTAGATTGATTGCCGCAAATGCACTCAAGACTCCCCAATTCGGAGGGGTTTCCACGACTGGACCGCCGTGACCATGTCCGCCTGCGGCTGGTTCATCCGTGGTTGGCGAGTGTTCATTTCCTGCTCCCGCATGATCCCCGCTTTCTGTTGAATGACCTTCTGTGGAATGACCTTCTGTGGAATTGCCCTCTGTCGTGTGGTCTTCTGTGGTTGGTGCATGCTGCATGTTTTGATGCTCTTCATTCGTCATCCCCGGCATCTCAGATGAAGGGTGTGAGCCGTGATTATCCTGCCCTTCTGCCCAAGTCGGTGTTGCAACCATCAGCAGCAAGACAAATGACCCGAAAACTACTAATCTTTTCATCGAATTCTCCACTTCCTTGATAGATCATCTTCTGGCACCATCATAGGAACAATGCCTGAGAAGAACCTGAGAGAAACCTGAGAAAATGATAAGAAAAAATAAAACAAACTGCTACAAGTAGATGGTTCAACGTGTTTCTCTGGCAAACGTTTGAGAAATGGATAGCGCTACCTATTTTAGTCGCTGTCTTTTTTGGCTGCGAAAACTGAAGATTTCATTCAGAAAACTACGATAATAACAAGCTCACTTTTTATGTATCGCTAGTGATGAAATTAATAGTTAACATTTTTGTCACTTTACAGTTTTTTGAAATACAATTAATGTAAAAATATTGAAATAAAACAAAAAAATAGGAGGTAAATTATGAAGAAGCTAACATCCATTCTAGCTAGTATGGCTCTTACTTTAATGGTAGGTTCCTCTATTGTTTTTGCAGCTGGAGACGATTTTTGGGTCGAGAATTACGGTTCTTCCCTTATCAATGGCAGTAGTTATGTTGGTTATTCAGGGTATACTGAAGGGGGTGGGTCAGACTTAAGTAGAGTAAGGGTATATTCATATTTTTATGCAAATGGTTCTCTCCTGGATACCGATTACGATAACGATGTCTCCTATGCTTCAGTTGACTATACAGTCGACTCTGAAAATGTCTTTAGTGCAGAAATCAAATCTTCGCATTATGCCTATAATATTGCGAATGATAAAGATACAAGAACATCCACTGATTATTGGGATTAATTCAAAAAATAAGGAGGCTGCTTTCTTATGAAAAAAATAGGAGCAATTGCATTAGGTCTTGTTATTTGTGGAGCTCTTTTTGCAAATTCTGATATTTATGCAAATAAAGACCTTACCAAAGTATTAGATATTAATAAAACAAATCACTCAAAATCCTTAGAAGTGTTAGGAATCAAAGCTGATACTTCTAAACTTAAAAACCTGGATACAGTAACTGATAATAACGGAAAAAAATGGATATATAATACCTTTACACAAAGCAACTTGATTGAAGAAAAAATGGAACAAAAATATTCTAAAGAAACTGTTTCCTCTTTCATTGAAGTCCAAGACCAGATTATGCAAGCTTTAGCCAAGAAAGGTGATACAGTTCCTGTTATCTTATTAAATGAAGAACTAACAGAAGGAACATTTACTTTTATTAGGGACAAAGGCAAGGGAAAAGTTGTGGCTGTCAAGTTAAAGTATAATGAAAAGGATAGCACCTGGAACTATAAAGAATAGTTCGTTAGATTAGTAGATTTACTTGCATATGTATGCTATAACAACTCCTATCTTCTGGAGTTAATTAAGTTAAAGACAAGATGCTGCTCCTAAGGTAGATATTGACTACTTAAGGTGTAGCCTCTTTTTTATATGAGAACATAAGGAGAAGTTTAACTACTTTAAACCTCTAAAGTAGTTAAACTTTCCTTACTAAAAAAAGAAAGGCTATCATAAGCCTTTCTTCTACGAAACCTTGTGATTACTCATGGAAAATGTAAATTCGTTTTCTACTTTGTTTTTCACGATCAGACCTGCATCAACAAACGATTCCAGATTGGTTACAATGGTTTGCTGGGCGACACAGGGAAACGTCTTTCTCATTTCTATGACAATCTCATGCAGTTGGAATTCTCTTTCATTCTCTCTGAAAATCTTTAATAGACCTGCTCGTTTTTCTGTCTGCTTCAATCTATGTTTTTTTAATAGCTCGATGATCTCGATTATCGTCATACTTCATCCCAGCCTTTCGGAACGCTCGGACTATTGGGTAAATGCTAAACCCTCTTGCACTTCTTTTGATTGAAAGGCAGGTTGTGAAGACATGTTGATCATTTTGACCATTTCCATATACGCTTCGTTTTCTGTGCCTACATGAATAGTAGTCCAATCAAGCAGGAGTTGATGCTTTCTCTCTTGGGCCATCACTAAAAACTCATCGTAACGCACGCGCCAGACACTGATCTCCCAGATTTCCGCTTCTTTTTGCGCATTCCCTTTTGAGTAGACGTAGTTTTTGATCTCATGCATGTTGATCCTCTCCTTCTACAGTAGATTTTTCAGTCGCAATCAGTTGATCAAAATTCTCCATCCAACCGTTGCTCCCATGATTCATATCCAACTGCGCCAATCCGTTCTCTACCTTGATCCACTTTTTCGTCTCATGATCCTGAAAGAAGCCCGATACGGAAGTAGACAGAGGATGAAAAGCCCTGTGATTTGTGTAAATCCTTCCGTAGTGAATATGACACTCTTCATACACATCGTGAATCCATTCCTCGTGAATATTGACGAGCCACAACTTCCCCGTACTGACGAAACCGACCAGTTTTGCTCGCTTCTGAAACTTCCGATAAGTGTATCGCATCGTATCTTCCTTTCTGCGATTGACTCGAAAGGACTTATACCCGTGTGAGGCTGTTGTTTAATACAGGGATCGCATCGATGATATGGCGGTTAATAGCCAACTCCTCTGGTTCGAAGCCAAGTGCCAAACCGATTAGCTGCGGCAGGTGCAGGATCGGCATAGTGATGTCTCCATCAAAGCCTTTTTGTGCGTCTGGTTGGTACATATCCAACTGCATTTGGCAAAGCGGACAAGGTGTAACAATACAATCGGCTCCCGCATGTTTTGGCGACAAGCAGTTAATTCCGGTCATGTTCATGACTTCTCTTTCGGCTGGGAATACGGCATGGAATCCGCAGCAGGCCAGTCGTTGATCGAAGTCCACGCTCTCTGCACCGAGTACCTCCGCTACCATTTCCATGGATTGCGGATTCAGGTGATTTTCGAAGCCCATGATTTGTGGCGGGCGTACGATGTGACATCCGTAGAAGTTCGCTACTTTGAGCCCTTTGAGTGGCCGTTTCACTTTCTTTCGCAAATTCTCCAGACCATAGTCTTTGATCAGGGCCCAGAGCAAGTGGGTAACTTCACTTGTTCCTTCGTATTTCATCCCTGTTGTGACAAGCCCTTCGTTCACTTTTTCTTTCAGTTCATCGTTTTTATCGAGACGAGATTTCGCCGTACGCAGCATCAAGGTACATGTATTACAAACTGTTAAAATAGGAGCATCCAGTTTTTCACCAAGGGCAATGTTGCGTGCGTTGACGGAGACGCCGAGGAAGTCGTCTACGTCTTGAATATGACTCGCACCACAGCAAGTCCAGCCTTCCAGTTCAATCAGTTCGATCCCTAGTGCAGCACATACTTTTTTGGTAGAGATCATCAGTTCTTCGGCGGCAGATTCCAATGTACATCCTGGGAAAAATCCGTATCTCAGCATTATTTTTGCACCCCTTTGGCGAACTCGTACATTCTTCTTACCCCTTGAATCCCTTCGATTTCTTTTGGCAAGTGAAGTGGGTTGATCTTCCCTTTCATCACCATTCGGAGGGCAAACGGAACACGTTTTTTCACGGTGTTGACAAGTCCTTCTGTTTTGATCGGAAGTGTCATTTCATTCAAGCGTCCCTTGTTCTTCACATCATCGTGGAAGGCGAAGGCGTGGCGTGCACCCAGGTTATCCACTTCGCCCATTTTCATGGTTTCTTGTCGTAAATAGGCGACTTCATTCGCCAAATTGATTTCTTTCGGACACTTCGATACGCATTGCATACAGTGGATGCATTTCCACAGTTCATTATCCAACACCGGACGAATGTGCTCTTCTGGCGATTCGTCTCGGGAATCGACTGCAAAGCGGTACGCACGATTCAGGATAAATGGATCGAGGTAATTGTCATTGGCTGAAAGCTGACCACATTCAGATGCACATACTCCGCAAAGGATACAGTCTGTCGGAGAAGCGATGCGGCTGAACTCTGCCTCTGTCTGTTTGAAGCCTTTCTCTTTACTGCCTTTCTTGGATGGCAAGAGCCACGGATTGACGATTTTCATTTTGCGAAGCTTTGGTTTCCAATCGACGACGAGGTCTCTGACTACCTCAAAGTTTCCTAGTGGCTCAACGGTTAAATGGTCGGATTGGAACGTATCCAGGACTTCATCAAGCGAGGTTTTGCAGGTTAGGAATGCGTTGCCGTTAATTCGAATCGCACAGCTTCCGCAAATGGCGTGTCTGCAGGCAGACGTGAAATTGAGCGTCGGGTCTAATTCTTCTCGAATTTTGGTCAATGCCCACAAGAGTGTCTTGCCGCTTTCATATGTCAACTCATAGTGCTGTGTCCACTCTTTATCTCCGTCAAAGCGCTTTATCGAAAAAGTGATGGTTCTCATTAGTACTTCCTCTCCTCCGGTTGGTACTTGGTAATGCGAACGGGAAGATATTCCAGACGATAGTCGTCTTTATCCTTGTAAATCAAGGTATGGCTGAGGAACTGTTTATCATCACGCGTTGGGTAATCTGCTCGTGAATGAGACCCGCGGCTTTCTTTTCTATTGATAGCACCCATTACTACGGCTTTGGCCAGCTTCAACAGGTTGCCAACTTCCACGTAGTTGATATAAGCCATGTTGTAATGAGCAGAAGAGTCTCCAATGTAGGTATCTTTGTAATCCTCTAAAAGCTGATCGATGGTTTCTTTCGCAATGAGCATTTCACTTTCCGTTCTGAAAATACCTACGTTGTACCACATGGTCTCTGCCATTTTGTTGCGAATATCGAAAATATTGTTTTTGCCTTTCTTTTTGTTGCGCATCGTTTCAAACAATTTTTGCCACTTGGCTGCTTCTTCTTTCAGCTTTTTATCAGAACCAAACGCACGATTCTTGGCGGTTTGCTTCGCACCTAGTCCTGCATATTTACCGAATAGAACTACATCGGCTACAGAGTTACCACCTAAACGGTTTGCTCCATGAATCGATACGCTGGAGCACTCGCCTGCTGCATGAATCCCTACGATTGGCGTACTGCAAGTTTCATAATCGGTAACGTGGATTCCCCCCATCATGTAGTGACAGCTTGGACGGATCGGAACCGGTTCCTTGATCAGGTCAACACCTTCGAAATCAAGTGCCAATTCTCTTACCTGCGGGAGACGCTCCATGATTTTTTTCTCGCCGAGGTGGCGCAGGTCCATCAATACGTAAGATCCCATCCCTTCGCCAAAGCCTCGTCCTTCCTTGATTTCCGTTTCGATGGAACGAGATACCAGGTCACGTGGGCCTAATTCCATTTTTTCCGGGGCGTATCTGGCCATAAATCGCTCTCCATCTTTGTTTAGGAGATATCCACCTTCACCACGGCATGCTTCGGATAAAAGCACACCCGTCTGTGCCAAGCCGGTTGGATGGAATTGAACGAATTCCGGATCTTTCAACGGGATGCCCACTTCGAAGCAAGCGGCGGTTCCATCCCCTGTCATATTGAGTGCGTTGGTCGTTCTGCTCCAGTAAATCCGTCCGAACCCACCTGTTGCGATGACGACGGCTTTGGTTTGAATGGGAACAATGTCACCGCTGCGAATGTCCATGACCACCAAACCATCCAGTTTGCCATTTTCTACGGCGAGAGATAACAAGTACCATTCATCGAGGAATTCAACGTTGTTTTTCAAGCATTGTTCGTAGAGTGCATGGAGGATGACGTGACCTGTTTTATCGGCTGAGTAACAGGTTCTCGGACTGGATGCGCCACCGAAAGGGCGCTGTGCCACATTTCCATTCTCATCTCTAGAGAAAGGAACCCCCATGTAATCCAGTTCTTTGATGATGGAAGGCATATTGGAAGTGAAGAATTCAACAGCATCCTGGTCAGCGAGGAAGTCGCTTCCTTTCACGGTATCTCGGAAGTGCTTCTCCGGGGAATCGGTTGAATCCCGATTCCCCATTGCTGCATTGATTCCACCCTGAGCCGCACCTGTATGTGATCTGGTCGGATAAATTTTACTGATGACTGCTACCTTTAGATCATTGTCTGTACTTGCGTTGAGGGCGGCCATCATACCAGCCCCACCAGCTCCAACAATGACAACATCATATTTCAGCATGGGATGTTCCCCTCTCCGGTTTCTTTTATTCTGTTACTCGATACTTTTGGACGCCCAATTCATACAAGTTATTTCCTTCGCAATCGATCGCTACGATACAGGGATACCCTTCCACTTCCAAACGACGAATCGCCTCTGGCCCCAGTTCTGAATAGGCGACCACGTCCGCCTTCTTGACCGAATCAGCAATCAATGCAGCGGCACCGCCGATGGCTGCGAAGTATACGACACCGTGCTTCTTCATCGCCTCAATCACATCTTTACTGCGGGGACCTTTTCCGATCATGCCCCGGAGACCCTGTTCCATCATGGTTGGTGAATAAGCATCCATTCGTCCACTGGTAGTGGGGCCGCAAGAACCGATCACTTTGCCTGGCTTGGCAGGAGTTGGCCCAGCATAGTAGACGACCTGATTCGTGAAATCAACTGGCAATTCTTTGCCTTCTTTCAACGCTTCGACCATAAGCTTGTGTGCTGCATCTCTTGCTGTATAAATGACACCTGTGATGGCAACCTGATCACCTGCTTTGAGATCCTTCACTTGCTCCCATGTAAGAGGTGTCATTAATTTTTTGATGTCAGACATTTTGCGTTCACTCCTTCCCTACAAAATCGCTTCTTTATGACGTGCCGCATGACAGTTCAAGCAAACAGCTACTGGCATTGTGGCAATATGAGTCGGATACGTTTCAATATGAACAGCCAAGGCCGTTACTTTTCCCCCGAATCCTTGTGGGCCAATTCCTAATTTATTAATTCTTTCAAGCAACTCTTGCTCTAATTCGCGGTACTTCGGATCGGGATGTGGTTCTCCCGCATGGCGGGCCAATGCTTTCTTTGCCAACAATGTCGATTTATCCATTGTTCCGCCAATGCCCACTCCCACGATGACTGGTGGACAAGGGTTACCTCCTGCTTGTGTAACCGCCTGAATGATGAATTGTTTGACGCCTTCCAATCCTTCTGCCGGTTTCAGCATTTTCAGCGCACCCATGTTTTCGCTGCCTGCGCCTTTGGGGAGTACCTGTATTCGAAGGGTATCTCCTGGTACAATTTCCGTGTAAATGACGGCTGGTGTGTTATCTCCCGTGTTTTTCCGATTCATTACAGGATCTTCTACTACTGACTTGCGAAGATAGCCATCTGCATATCCTTGTCGAACCCCTTCATTGATGGCATCCCTGAGATATCCACCAACGATATGAACGTCTTGCCCAACCTCTGCGAATACCACGGTCATTCCCGTATCCTGACACATCGGCGCTTGCTCTTTGCGTGCGAGTTCTACATTTTTGACAATCTTCTCCAAACTGTAACGTCCGAACTGAGACTCTTCTTCATTGACAGCTCTTCGCAACAGAGCCTCGACGTCTTCGGGAAGGTCACAGGCTGCATCGATACATAAGCCTCGTACTGTGCTGATAATTTGTTCTACATGTATCTCTTTCATCGAAAATGCCTCCACTTGTGATTGATTTCACATAATGTTTACTACCAAAGACCGAGCACTTTCCACCAGAAACCCCCAACCACAAACCAAAGCACGATATGAAGGATGGAGATGAGAAAGCCGAGTGACCACCATTTGTTTTGCGTGATGTATCCAGCGCCGAAGAATACAGGAGCCGGACCAGATCCGTAGTGAGTGGTTGCTCCGAACAAGTTACTGAAGAAAGCAAGGATTAACGCTGCAAGCATTGCTGGTGCTCCGGCCGCGATCATAACCGCCAAGAAAGCGGAGTACATGGCACTGATATGAGCTGTAGAGCTGGCGAAGAAGTAGTGCGTATAGAAGTAAACAACGGATAGAATGATTAATGCCGTGATCCAGGACATTCCTGAAACAGAGCCTTTCATCATGTCACTAAACCAAGGAACCATGCCCAATTTGTTCAGGAAGGTTGCCATCATTACGAGTGCAGCGAACCAGACTAATGTGTCCCAAGCGCCTTGCTCTTTTTTGATGTCATCCCAGGTCAATACTTGGGTGAGTAAGATAACAGAAAGACCGATCAGTGCTGTAGTTGTTGCGTCAATTTTCCACGCTTCACCGAAAATCCAGAGAACAAGTACGAGGAAGAAAACAGCCAGCATGTAAAACTCTGATTTTTTCATCGGACCCATTTCTTTTAATTTCTCCGCAGCCATTTGACTGGCACCCGGCGTTTCTTTGATTTCTGGTGGATACACTTTATAGAGCACGTATGGTATGACAATCAAGCTGACTAATCCAGGTACTAAAGCGGCAATCGCCCATCCGGTCCAACTAATGTTGATTCCTGCGACATCTGCTGCCAACTGTGCAATTAGTGGATTTGCTGCCATTGCTGTCATAAACATGGCGGAAGTAATCAGGTTTCCTTGAAATCCGACTTTCATCAGGAAAGAACCGATTTTTCGTTCTGTCCCATCATCTGGACGAGAACCATAGGTTGCTGATAACGAGTTGATAATCGGGAAGATAATCCCACCAGCACGAGCGGTATTACTTGGGATGGCTGGTGCGAGCAACAAGTCACTGAACAACAAGGAGTACGATAAACCTAACGTCTTTTTCCCGAATTTTTGGACGAAGAAGTAGGAGATGCGAGCGCCCAAACCTGTTTTGATAAACCCTCGTGAAATGAAGAATGCGATAACGATCAGCCATATCGTAGTATTGCTAAATCCACTTAATGTATCTTTAAGAGCCAGTGTTCCTGTTAATGCAGTTGCCATCATTCCACCAATGGCGACTGCTCCCATTGGAAGTGGTTTGGTGATAAAGCCGACGATCGTGGCTACAAAGATGGCGAACAGTTGCCATGCTTTCGGATCAAGCCCTTCTGGCGGAGAGATAAACCAGATGGCCGCTCCCACTGAAATCGTTATCAGGAGAGGAATTAGTTTCACTTCAGGTAGCTTCTGTTGCGTGGTATTTTGTGGCTTCGTTTGCTTTTGATTCATTTTCGGCGCAACGATTGTGGCCATGTTATTCACCTTCTTAATAGAATGGAAAGTTTGTGAAATAATTCACAAATTATTCAACATGTAGTTCTTTTTTTCCTATTCTGCTTATCTTTCGATGGAAGAGGACCTCTTGGTTACATAGTAAATCATTTGGAATCGTGATTGTTTTTAGTTAAATAAAGAAGGAGTTTTGTAATTAAAGTAAGCGACAAGAAAAGATTTCGTCGCTTTACGCTCTGTGGAAGTTCGCAGTGATGCAGTTACTGTCCGCTCTTTCACGGAGAAAGGGAGTCGACAAACGCTTCGCGCCCCTACGGGGTTGGGTGCCGACTCTTTATCCTTTCTCCGTGAAAGAGCTAGGTATCACTTCCAAGGAGACTAGAATCGACGAAATCTTTTCTTGCTAGCTGCGCGAAGGGATATGATAAAAGACTTTACGGCTGTAAAGTCTTTTATCTTTCCGATGTAAATAAAAAAACGGCCCATTCAGCCGTTTTCCAAAGTCGCTTCTATTATGCTAAATACCGCTTAATCACATCGCATTTCTCCTGAATACATCGATGCTTGTACGTCGGTCTGCCAATCGTTCCGTAGGTGACCTCCATTTCCAATACTCCGATTTCCGTTAAGAACTGCAGATATTTACGCATGGATACTCGAGATATACCAATTCGATTAGCCAAATCCTCCGTTGTGAACTCGTCTCCGTTATAGGCAAGGATGGACTCCCAGACTTTCTCTAAGGTCTTGCGAGTTAGTCCTTTTGGCAACTCATCTTGGGCTTGTGGTACCGTCTGATCCTTGTGCAAAATCAGCTTATCCAGGTCCTCCTGACTGACAACCTCCTGTTTCTCAAAATAGCCAACTTCCTCACGGTAAGCCGTCAGCGCAGAAGAAAAGCGTTCGAACTCAAAGGGCTTGATCAAGTAATCAACTGCGCCTAAACGCAAGGCATTCTTAATACTTGGTATATCGCAAGCCGCCGAGATGACGATGACATCGATACCCTTTTCCAGTTTCCTGATCTCAGCCAATAGCTCCAAACCATTCATTCCTGGCATAAAGATATCCAGTAGCAGCAAATCAATTTCTTTCGAGTCCAACATCTTCAGCATATCATCAGCAGAAGAAACTACAGCAAGCAAATCAAATCCGCCCACTTGTTCCAAATACCGTTTATTAATTTGAGCAACCATTGGATCATCTTCCACGATGACTACCTTTATCATTCATCCTCACCCTTACTCCTGAATGGTAATCGTACAATAAATGACGTGCCTTCTCCGAGCTGTGAAGATACTTCAATGGACCCATTCATATTCTGTACACTTCGTGCTACCAGGAATAAACCCGTTCCCCTGTTTGTACCTTTGGTGGAAAATCCATGTTCAAAAATCTTCTCTATCTGATGCTCAGAAATTCCCTTGCCTGTATCGCTTACTTGCAATGTTACTTTTGCTGAATCATAAAAAATACCGATTGTAATTCGTTTGACTGGACGGCGATGTACCGCTTCAATTGCATTTTCGATCAGATTGCCTGCAATCGTCACCATTTCATGTATTATTTCTGAATCGTCTGTTTCGGGTAAGTAACTTTCCTCCGCTAATTTCAGCTCAACACCAGACTCTCTGGCAGAACTTAATTTACCTAACAGGAATCCGGCCATGACGGGATCTTTGATGTGCTTGACGATGAAACCTATCTCCGTCTGATGTTTGCTTGCAATTCCCGTGATATAGCCAGGAAGTTCATCATAAAATCCCATCTGAACCATGCCCAAAATGACGTGCAACTTATTCATAAATTCATGAGACTGTGCCCGTAAAGCATCTGCATATTGACGAACCCCAGTCAATTGCTCCGCTAATACTTTGACTTCTGTCTTGTCCCGAAATGTTGCTATCGCACCGACGATTTTGCCATTTACATAGACAGGAACTCGATTTACCAACAGAGTCAAACCGTGCAGATCAAATTCCTGATCATACTCTTCCTTGCCTGAATGCAATACCCGTGGTAATCGGGAATTTGGCATATACTCTTCTATATTTTTACCAATTGGGTCTTCCACTAACTTCGTACGGTTAAACAGGCGGATTGCTTCTGAGTTGACCAACGTAATGTGACTATCAACATCGACCGCCAATATCCCCTCTCTGGTCGATTCCAGCATGGCATTCCGCTCTTCCAATTGTTTTGCAATCTCTGACGGTTCCATCCCGAACATGATTCGTTTTACTTTCCTCGCCAAGACCCACGCACCCATAATCCCAACAATAACACCAAAACTTGTCCCAATGTAGATGGCATCCCTGCTCTGAGATAAAGCCTTCGCAACGTTGATTAAAGAGATACCCACCGCAACTGCTCCCACTTGCTTCCCGGAAGAAGAGAAAATCGGTGTAAATGATCGCAAGGAAGTTCCGAGAGTTCCTGTTGCAATTGAAATGTTTTCTTTCCCCTTCAGAACGGGTTGTTCATCTCCACCAACGAACTTTTTTCCGATTTTGGCTGGGTCAGGGTGTGACAATCTGATTGCGTTCATGTCCATGATGACGATGAACTCAACTCCGTTAACGACACGAATTTTTTCTGCAAATTCCTGTATGACTCGCTGGTCTCCTTTTCCTTGTAACGCATCAATAATAAAGGGTGAATTGGCAATCGTGCGAGCGATATACATGGCTTTGTCCGCCTGATGTTGCCGTACTCGTTCGGTCGTGCTTACTGTAATCAAGATATAGGTAACAAACAGGGCTGCAATCACTACACCGCAAACCAGTATGATTATGGTTGTTTGTAGGTTCAACTTCGGTTTCGTCTTCATCGCAAGTCCATCTCCTGCCCATCAACTGTACTACTCGTTGTCTATATACTACTTCATTTTATATGACAAAGCAGGTTTGCTACTTGGGAGAATACTTTTGTAATTAAAAAAAGTAAGAAAAGACTTCGTCCCTTTACGCTCTGTGGAAGTTCGCAAAGAAGATCATACAGTCCGCTCTTTCTCTACGAAAGGGAATCGCCA